>DQQH01000199.1 GCA_015664425.1 Planctomycetota bacterium | reverse complement strand
GGCGGCGGCAACGGCGGCGGCAACGGCGGCGGCAACGGCGGCGGCAACGGCGGCGGCAACGGCGGCGGCAACGGCGGCGGCAACGACGACGACGATGACGAATAGTTGCTCACGTCTACCTCGAACTCAATGCTCTCTGGCCCTTGTGGCCGGCCTGCTCGCGGTGCTCCTTGCTGGAGTGTTCCCGGTCCTGGGACTGGAGGACACCAGCGGGGATTCCCGGCTCGCCGGCAACCGCTGGGGCGCGAATTATTTCCCCAACGTCGAGTTGACGACTCACGAAGGGAAAACGGTCCGTTTTTTCGATGATCTCATCGAGAACAGAGTCGTGGTGATCAACTTCATATACACCAGTTGCCCCGACGCCTGCCCACTCGAGACCGCTCGCCTCACGGAGGTGAAAGAGATCCTCGGTGACAGGGTCGGCGATGACGTCTTCTTCTATTCGATATCGATCGACCCGGAGACCGATACCCCGGAAGTCCTTGCGGAGTATTCCAAACGCTATCAGGCCGGTCCCGGATGGCTATTCCTGACTGGTGATAGCGATGACATCACGCTCCTGCGCAGGAAACTCGGTCTGTACATCGACGAGATCGGAAAGGACCCCAAAGACCACAATTTGAGCATGATTATCGGCAACCAGAAGACCGGCCGCTGGATGAAGCGTTCTCCCTTCGAGAACCCCTACATTCTCGCCATCGAGATCGGATCCTGGCTGCACAACTTCAAGGACCCGAGCCAGAACTCGAACAAATACAAGGACATCCCCAAACTGCGAAATCTCACCCAGGGGGAAGGCCTTTTTCGCACTCGTTGCTCGGTGTGCCACTCCATCGGAAAAGGGGATGGCCTCTCACGGACCGGGCCAAACCTCCAGGGAGTCACCGACCGCCGGGATCACGACTGGCTCAGTCGGTGGCTCGCCGAACCCGATGTGATGCTCGAGGAGAAGGATTCAATCGCGATGGGGCTCTTCATGGCATACAACCAGGTGCCGATGCCAAACATGCAATTGAACGAGCATGAGGTCACCACACTCATCGACTATATCGAGACTGAGAGCCGCCGAGTGGCGAAGGTGGAGTCGGTCGAGGCGCTCGCTGCACAGATAAACGCCGAAGTTCCCGATTGCTGCCAGAAGAACGAGAATGTCGTCCTGGGAAAAAAGGAGTTGAAAGAAGATGCTGCCAGCAACGCCGATAGCCTTCTTGCGAACTCACTAGAGGCAGACGAATCCTCCTTCGGCCTGAAGACTTCTTACGACTTGACCGAACGGGAAAACAAAACCGCATTTTTCGAGGAGGAGATCACATCCGACCTCGAACCGGTGCTGCCATCGGGTGACAATAACATCCCATTGAAGACCGCCTCGACGCTCCTCGGGTGCGTTCTGGGGTTACTCGCTGTCGCCCTCATGCGGCGTGAAAACTAGAGTCAGCCGGTAATTTTCCTGAGCCACTCCCGGAGAGATGACGTCTCTCCGGAAGTGGTTTGTTTCAATTTCTTGTTCCATCGCTGCCGACCGGCACGGTCTCAACACCTCAAATTTGACGACTATCAGTTTCTACACCCCCCCCTCGGGCCGCGATGACAGCTGGCTGTTTCCGTTTCATGACCTCGATCCAACCCGCTGAACTGTCCCTCTTGCAGTAACAGACGCCATCCTTCACTCTCATGCAGGGTGAGGAAATCCCTTCCCTCGATTGGAGTGAGTTCCAATGGCCATCTCCCTTTCAGTGCGTCTTGTTATTATCACTCTTCTGTCAAGCTGCGCCGCGCTGACCCCCAGTCTGACTTCAGAAAGCCGCAATCCAGGGGCAGACAAACCCAATTTCGTCTACATCATGCTCGACGAACTGGGTTACTTCGAGCTCTCCCTGATGGGACACCCTTACATCCGCACTCCGAATATCGACCAACTGGCGGCAGAGGGGATGCGATTCACCCAGGGCCTGGCGGGCTCCTCACTCTGTGCCCCGACCCGCTGCTCTCTGATCACTGGCAAGCACAGCGGTCACACCTCGGTCAGGAGCAATGGCGGTGGAACACCCTTGCGGGCAGGAGAGGTGACGATCGCATCGATTCTGAAGGAAGCGGGTTACGCCACCGGTGGCTTCGGCAAGTGGGGCTGCGGCGGCCGTGGCTCCACCGGTGTCCCCGAAGAGCATGGCTTCGATCTCTTCTTCGGCTATTACGACCAGGTGCACGCCCACAGCTACTATCCCCCCTACCTGATCCGCAACAGCGAGGAAGTCCCGTTGAAGGGCAACAACGGCGGCCGCAGCGGTGAAACTTATTCGCACTACGAAATCGTCGCGGAAGCACGCCGCTTTATCAGGGAAAACTCTGACCGCCCATTCTTCTGCTACATGCCGTTCACTCCCCCTCACGGGCTCTTCGACATTCCCAACGACGATCCCGCCTGGGAGTTGTATCCGGATGAGAGTTGGCCGAAAGAAGCGCGTCGCTACGCGGCCATGGTCACCATGGTCGACCGCCAGATCGGCGAGATCATTCAACTGCTGAAGGAACTCAAACTCGATGAGAAAACCCTGGTGATCTTCTGCGGCGACAACGGCGGGCAGGACTATTTCCGCAACCCGAAAGCACCTCGCGGCTTTCACGCTCCCAATGTCAACCCACGCACCGGGGTCGAATTTCGCGGCCAGAAGAGCACCCTCTACGAGGGCGGACTGCGGATCCCCGTGATCGCGCGCTGGCCAGGGAAAATCAAGCCAGGTGAGGTGAGCGACCACCTCTGGTACTTCCCCGACGTCATGCCGACGCTAGCAGACCTGGCCAGTGTCGAGACACCCACAGACAGCGATGGAATCTCGATCGCCAACGAACTACTCGGTGAACCCCAGAAACAGCGACAGCACGAGTACCTCTACTGGGAACTGGGACAGAAGAGGGCAGTTCGAATGGAGAGCTGGAAAGCAACCCGTCCTGGAAGGGCCAAACCGTGGGAACTTTACGATCTGGCAGTCGATCCGTCGGAACGAAATGATCTGTCGAAGGAGCGGCCGGAGATACTCGAGAAGTTAAAGAAGTACGCGCAGGAGGCCCATCTCCCGGTGGAAAAAGGAACCTTCTCCGATCGGAGTCTGCACGAGCGAGATCGTCAGGCGAAGCAGGGCTTCAAGAGGAAAACGACCCCGGGAACATAAACACCCCCGCATGAATAGATCAGGTTCCACGAGAGAGGCGAACCGGGGGCAGAACTACTCGTCTTGCTTGTCCTTTTTCTTCTTCTTGCCGCCGAGCAGATCCCCGAGTCCCTTCCTTACCGCCTCGTCGAGCAACCTCTTGCCGAGGGCGGAATCGAGACCCGCTTGCTTCAGTCCCCCACCGAAGAACTTCAGCACATCCTTGGCATCTCCGAGCACCTTCAGCCGCTCGGAGCCATCGGACTCGATCATCTCGATCGCCTTGTCGATGACGGCATCGAGGATGATCACGACCAGTTCCGCCAGCACCACGCCGTTCTTCTTCTCGCCGATGCCATCGATCCCGAAGGCGGGCACCGCTAGGTCGAGGGGCCAGGAACCCGCTCCGGGGATGGTCATCACCCCGGTCACCTTCATGTCTCTCACCCTCAGCGTCTCGATGATGAACTTCTTTCCGCTGCCATCCCGATCTCCGCCAGCCTGATTGGTGCCAGAGGATGCGAGCTGCCGCTTGATTGTCAGCAGATTGAGGTGTGGCCCCTTCTCATCGACATACGATTCAACCACCAGTTCCACACCATCGAGATCGAGCCTTGGGACGACGATTCGATCCTCCAGCAGCGACCCGAGTGACACCTCGACATCGACGCTGTCCACCTGAAAAAAGTGGGGTTTCCGGTAGCCGTCAGGGTTGTTCAACTTCAGCCCGCGCAGCGCCAGTCCGCCCCCGAAGAGATCGATGGAGGCGGAATCAAGCCGGGTGCTGTCTGAACCGAGCACCTGATCGCTCCCGGCGATAATGCCGGCACGAACCGCCGCATCCTTGTAGTAATACAGCCCCCCCGCCGCCAGCAACAGCAGCAGCAAGACCGACAGCAGTAGTTTCTTGATTCGACTCATCTCGACCTCACTAAACTGGGTGGCAACTCCACTTCCCTCAAAAACTACAGCCATGGATTCTCGGAGTCAGCACTTCGATTCCTCACGGCCCGATACCCTAACCAACTGGCGACGGGATGGATCGCCAGAAAGTGGAGGGGGATCGGGTAGGGCCACGCCCTCCCGGTGTAGTTCCCCCTCAAATGGTCGGTACAGACGATGGGAGAGAAGCGACGGTCATCGCGACCTGCGTCGGGGCCGGCAGTCGCTGGAAGTTGTGCGGAAACCTGGCAAGACACCTTAGCTTGTAAACAGGCAATCATTAACTACAAAGAGGAGAGAATACAAAACTCCAGCGAACTCCAGATGGCCCTGTTCCCTATTGCCGATCCCTCGCCGGCAAAAACAGTTATAGACCGGAACAAGCGCCCAACTGATGACAATACAAACTACAGCGCCGGCGCTCCCGCCAGACTCACCTTTCCACAACAGGAACAAAAAAAGACCGGCGAGCCGTTGTTTTCGTCGAATCGAGGTTTTTTGTCCGACCCCTCTCGGGCTTCGGATCACCAAATAGCCGACAAGACACCGCCAACAGTGACATTCACCAGGTGTATTGAAAACAAAGGAGCGAAATAGATGTCGAACGTATCCTCGCGACCCCAGTTTCCTCGGTTCAGGTTGACCCATGCCATCTGGATCCTTGCCGCATCGTGCTTTGTCCTTCCCATTGCGGTGGGAGATTTGCTATACGACCCCTCACAACTCACTCCACTCATCATCGGGAACCTGCCCGGGGGCCTCCCCCACGCCAACGAAGGAGCCTTCGTCGGAGGAGAAACCGGGACCCCAGCCGACGCGTCGGTGAACAACGTTCGCCAGGAAGATGACCTCGGGGGTGGCGGCTACGACATCCCGACCGGTGGCCCGCCGAGCCCTCTGTTCGGAGCACAGCCGTTCTCCCAGCAGATGTTGCGTTTCGAAGAGTTTGGGCCGGTGAAGGTGCCTTCGCCCTACCCCGCCTCAGGATCTCCGTGCCCATCGGCACCGGACCCGCAGAGTTGCGTTCCCGGGCTGATGGCGGATACCTTTCTCGCTCAGCCGCTGTACCCGAAACCGACGCGCCTCGCCAATGACCACCTGGAAAATCCATGGAAGTCCGATATCGAAGGTTTCCTTCAGCGTCCCTGCTACTCGGCGCCGCTGGAAGGACGACCGCCTGGTGAGGGTTGGGCGCACCAGCGCTGGAGTGAGTTTCCTCCACAAGTCTATTACCAGTCGATAATCACCGGAGCACGGGACAACGGCGGACTGCGCGATTCCCTGCAGACACACTGCTACGGCCTGGACATCGAAGAATCCTGCGAGTTCGGGCCCGGAGGTCTTTACTACAACTCGACCGGTCTCCCTGGTTTCGAGGGAACCTGCGCAGGAATCCCGATCAGGTTCCATCCGGCGATGCCAAAACAGGAACCTTCTGCTATCTGGACCTTCGACGGAACCCTGCCGCCCAAGCTCCTGATGGTGCGCTACGGCGAGTCTGTCATGATGCGTCTCCACAACGGCCTGCCCATCGATCCGTCTGCCAACCGCGGGTTCGGCCTGCACACCATCACGGTACACGAGCACAACGGTCACAACCCTTCAGAGAGCGACGGATACACCAACTCCTTCTTCTTCCCCGGACAGTTCTACGACTACCGGTGGCCCGTCATCCTCGCCGGTCACGACTCCATCAACACCTCCGCCACCGATCCTCGCGCCGGGAGCCCCGACGGAAACGGTGGGATCAAGAAGATCCGCGGTGACTGGCGCGAAACGATGAGCACCCACTGGTTCCACGACCACATGCTCGATTTCACCGCACAGAACGTCTACAAGGGTAATGCCGCGATGATGAACTACTACAGCGCTCTCGACCGAGGGAACGAAGCGCTGGAAGACGGAGTCAACCTACGACTCCCCAGCGGCAGCGCCCTCGACTGGGGCAATCGCGACTACGACGTGAACCTCCTTCTCGCCGACAAGGCCTGGGACGAGACCGGGCAACTGTGGTTCAATCCCTTCAATCTCGACGGTTTCATGGGAGATCAACTTCTCACCAACTGGCTCTACAACCCTTACTTCGAGGTCCGCGCTCGCAGGTATCGCTTCCGCATCCTCAATGGCTCCGTTTCCCGTTATCTCAAGGTGGGACTCGTCAATCAAAATGACGAAGCGGTGCCGTTCTACATGGTCTGCAACGATGGAAACATCATGGAACACGCCGTCGCCTTTGATGGCACGTTGGGCACCGAAACCGGTGTTCTGCCCACTCAGGGGATCGGCGAGCGCTACGACATCGTCGTCGACTTCAGCAACTTCCAGGAGGGGGACCGCCTCTACTTCGTGAACCTCATAGAGCACAAGACGGGGCGCCGCCCCGAAAATGCCATCCCGCTCAATGAGGTGCTCTCCGGTGATTACCAGGCAGAGAACCTGGGCGATGAATGGAAGGGTGGTGATCCCTGCGTCGGCAAGTTCCTGGAATTCCGTGTCCGGGAATACGACGGCGTCGATCAGAGCATGAATCCTGCCGACTTCATCGTCGGCAAGCAAACGATGATCCCCCTCCCCCGGGCAACCGAGGCTGAGCTCGAAAACGCCATCCATCGGAGTTTCAAGTTCGGTCGCTCCTCAGGCACCGATTCTGCTCCCTGGACCATCAAGACAGACGGCGGCTCGGGGTTCACGATGGATCCCCGTCGGCTCACCTCTGCCCCGAGTCTCGGCAACCTCGAGATCTGGCACATCGAAAACGGTGGAGGCGGCTGGAGTCATCCCATCCACGTGCATTTCGAGGAAGGCATAATTCTCAGCCGAGGTGGCGAGGCCCCCCCCGAGTGGGAACGCTGGGCACGCAAGGATGTTTACCGGGTCGGTCGCATGGACGACAGCACCGATGAAGTCGAAATTTCAATTCGCTTCCGCGAGTTCGCTGGCACCTACATGGAGCACTGCCACAACACCCAGCACGAGGACCATGCGATGCTGATGCGCTGGGACATCGAGAATCCCGGTCAGATAAAACTGATGCCGACACCGATGCCAACGTGGGAAGGAGTCGAGTACGTCGAGACGGTCGCTCTCCCGACCTTCCGAACCGGCGATGGGATCGGTCCCTCCATACTCATCAGTGGTGGGCGTGGTGGCGCGATCCGCGATGGCGCCCGAGGCGGGATCCCCCGCATTGGCGGCGATACCACCCGGGAACCCAGACGTGGCGATAATCGACGCCGGAGCCGTGACCGCGATGAGGATGACGATGACGACGACGAGGAGGACCTCGATGACGACGACGAGGGCGACGACGACGATGATGACGATGACGACGATGACGACGACGATGACGATGACGACGACGACGACGACGACGACGACGACGACGACGACGAGGAGGACGACGATGACGAATAACGCGCAAGTAGAACTGCAGAAATTCGGAAGGATCCTCCCGTGGCTGGCGCTGATCGTGATCCTTGTCGGCGGAACCTTGCCACAACCGCTCTCAGGGAGCCCGGACAGCGATCCTCGTTTCGGTGGCAGCCGCTGGGGAGCGAGTTACTTCCCCAACGTCGAACTGACCACTCACCACGGGGAAAAGGTCCGGTTCTTCGACGATCTCATCAAAGACAAGGTCGTCGTGATCAACTTCATCTACACCAGTTGTCCCGATGCATGCCCGCTCGAAACCGCTCGGCTGACCGAGGTTCAGGCAATCCTCGGAGATCGAGTCGGTCGTGACGTTTTCATTTACTCCATATCGATCGACCCTGCCATCGACACCCCCGAGGTGCTTGCCGAGTATGCTGAACGCTACCAGACTGGTCCCGGATGGCTCTTCCTGACTGGTGCGTCCAAGGACGTGACGCTCCTCCGCAAGAAACTCGGACTCTACATCGACGAGATCCAGAAGGATCCCAATGACCACAACCTGAGCATGATCATCGGCAATCAGAAGACCGGTCGCTGGATGAAGCGGTCCCCCTTCGAGAATCCCTACGTACTCGCGACGGAAATCGGAACATGGTTGCACAACTACAAGCTCCCCAAGGAGCGTGGTAACGACTATGCCAACGCTCCGAAGCTACGCAACCTGACGAAAGGTGAGTCCCTCTACCGGACTCGTTGTTCCGTCTGCCACCAGATCGGCCAGGGGGATGGCCTGTCTCGAGTTGGTCCGAATCTGCTGGGCATCACCACGCTGCGGGATCATGACTGGCTGATTCGCTGGATCAAGGAACCCGATGTGATGCTCGAGGAGAAGGATCCCATCGCCATGGGGCTCTTCAACGCATACAACCAGGTCCCGATGCCAAACATGCAGTTGAGCGACCATGAGGCCGCCACCCTTCTCGATTACATCGAGACGGAGAGCCGACGGGTTGCAAAGGTAGAATCGGTCGAAGCGATCGCCGCCCAGAAAGACGCTGAGGTTCCAACCTGCTGCCAGAAGGACCAGAGCGTTGTGCTGGGTAACGAAGAGGACGCGGTCGCATGTGCTGATGAGGTTGTCGGGTCGATCGACGAGGTCAGTGAGGGGAATCCTGGTGGATCTCCGGTGCAAACCTCCTCGATGCTCCTGGGATGCGCCCTTGGCCTTATCGCCATCGCACTCAAGAGGCGGGAGCGGGCGATTCAGGGGCAGGCGTCATAATTGCCGCAGCCAAAGACCGCGCCGGCAGGGTCGACACCACAAACAGGAAACGGTGCCGGAGGCGCAGGCCCCATGCCGTTGATGTAATTGAGCAAGAAGAGCGCATCACCCAGGTCGATCCCGGTGTCATTGTTGGCGTTCGCCGCCTCAAGACATGTCGGTTCGAGCCCCTGACTGAAAAGATAACTGAGGGAAAAGATGGGATCGGCGATGTTGATAGTGCCGTCAGCGTTGGCATCGCCACGCAGGAAATCACCGCTTGTGACATCGAAGCAGTTCAACTCAGGGGGGTAGGACTGCCCGCCAATAACAATGATTGTCTCTGCAACCGAGCAGTTTCCCGTGTTACAGGGCGGGATGTTGCAGAAACACAATTCCGTGTCGATCGTCACACCTGCGACCAGGTCGTAGTGGATCTGGAAGAGTTGCCTGTAGAAGCCGATAGGGAGGACCTCGTTACCACCGAAACCGCTGAAGACCACGCCGTAGACGATGCCACCTGGGGCGTCGATATAGGAAAAGATGAAAGCGGGTCCACTGCCGCCGTTGAGTGCCTGGATCTCGGGGCCGTAGAAGATGGCCTTCGGGTCGAGAATGCCCTCGTCGTGGCAAACATCGATGTTGAAGCCCTGCATGTCGCCGCCGTTGTTCTCGATGGAGACATCGACAAGGAGGATGTTCTCCGCCGCATCGTAAGTCCCCGATAGAGCCAGAACGAAATCGCTGCCGCTCTGGGCTCCGATCGGAATTGTGATCACCACTGCCAGGATGAAACCAGAAATCACCGATAGCGTGGCCATTCTCCTGGAAGCTGATATTTGAGTGTTCATGGACATCCAGCTGAACTTCCGCAGTCGAGTGTGTCATCGGTAGGGTCAACGCCGCAGGTTGAGGAAGGTGGGGGAATTGCAGGACTCCCCGGCACGAAGAGGGTATTGAACAGTGTGATGGCGTCCGCCAGATTGACGCTGCCATCGTCGTTGCCATCGCTTGCATCGAGACAGCCCGGCGTGGGAAAATTGTTGAAAAGATAGCCGAGAAGCGTGACGACGTCGGCGATATTGAAACCACTGTCGCCGTTGACATGGCCACGGATGAAGCTGTCGACCTGCTCGACCGTGATCGTTCCCCCGTTCTGAACGGGAGTGAACGACATACCGCCAACGACGACGACAACTAGCCATGGAGGATTCCCGAGTTGGCCGCAAAAGTCGATGGTCGCGATCGTTCCCAACGCGCCAACGGGCGAGTAGGTGGCAACGTTCAGCTCGTAGCCGGTGCCTGGGGGCAGAATAGCCGATCCGACGAAGCTGATAACCGCCCCGACGGTCCAGCCATCCGGGAACAGGTTCAATTCGTAGAAATCGGGCGGTGCACCATTATTGGCGGTGGCCGTGGTATTTCCATAAGCGACAGCCTCGACCAGCACCGCGCTTGGGTCAGAACAGACGCCCCAAGACCAGCCCTGGACGTTTCCACCGTTGTTGTCGAAGACGACAGCAATCTCCACCGTGCTCCCCGGTGCGACAGATCCGCTTCCAAGGATGAACTGATAATCGGGGTTGGGCTGTCCGTTCACCTGGCCAGCAAACATCGCCACAACGAGGACGAGCAGGGGGAGGAAAATCACGCTTCTCATCGGCATCCTCCGGAGTTCTCGCAACCGAGGCTCCCCTGGGTAAGCCATACGAGAAAGATACAACGCATCCTGTAAATCACACTTCTGGCAGGGTCTTCATGTTTACACTCCATCTTCCATGCCGCCACAAGTTTCTCCAGCACCACTAACGCCCCGGTTCATGCATCTCGGTCAGGTATTTGGTTTATTTATCAAAACCATTGCCCCTTCCATCGGCCAGTTCCCCTAACTTCCTCCAGCGAAAGTAAAGTCTGCCACTGCGGTCGAACTCGTGTGCATTCTTAGGATTGGTTGTGAGAGGTATCATCTCCACGAGTTTCTGGCACATTGTTCAACGAGGAGGGGGCCCGCCATGCTCCTGAGGAAATTTCTGCACCTCCAGGTCATGTTTCTTTTTGTCACTCCCGTTCTGATCGCTGATACCCTCACCTTTCAGGAGGGAGCCTCCGCCTACAACGGAACCACCGATACGTGGCTCCAGGGCGCGGTCGGAAATGCCGATCACGACGGCAACACCATCCTCGAATGGGATGGCTCCGACGGCGGCGGGCAGAACTTTCTCCTCATCCGATTCGACGACGTCTTCGGAACCCTGCCGGGGCAGATCAAGCCGACCGACGTGATCACCTCCGCCTCCCTTACCTTCAGCGTGATCAATCCTGGAAACACCGCAACCATCAACGAGGTGGCAGTCGACTGGTCTCCACCTTCTCCCACCACCTACAACAGCTTTGGTGCGAATCCAGGAGTGCAATCCAATGATTACGGGGGTGTGGTCGGTTCTGCCGTGGGAGCGCTAGGTACCCAGGTCCTCAACGTCACCAGCAGCATCGAATCCTGGGTCACGGCCCCCTCCGCCAACCGCGGCTGGATCATCCGACCTACAGGAGGAGTCGACGGCGCGGAGGTCCGCAGCAGCGAGGCCACACAAACGAGTGAAAGGCCGCTCCTCACGGTGGTGATCAATGAAGGCGCACCACCTCCGGCGGCGGTGCTGCGTGGACCCTACCTTCAGATGGTCACACCCACCTCCATCGTCGTCCGCTGGCGAACCGACGTTACTACAAGTAGCGGCGTACGTTTTGGCACAAGCGCTGGAGCTCTGCCCAGTTCGATCACCAGTGCCACAAGCACTGTCGATCATGAAATCACCCTGAGTGGGCTTCAGCCCGACACCAGGTACTACTACGCCGTCGGCACGGACAGTCAGGATCTTGCCGGTGACAGCATCGATCACTTCTTCTTCACCTCGCCGACGGCGGGAACCAGCACTCCCTTTCGAGTCTGGGTCATCGGCGATTGCGGGACGGTAGGATCGTCACAGTACGCCGTTCGAGACGCTTACTATGCCTTCGCAGGATCGACCTACACCGATCTCTGGCTGATGCTCGGCGACAACGCCTACCTGAGCGGAACTGAGAGCCAGTACCAGGCGGCGGTCTTCGACATGTACCCCGATCTCCTGATCCAGACACCCTTCGCATCCACCCGTGGGAACCACGAAACCTTTCCTTCCGTCTATTACGGGCTCGTCAGCAATCCGACCGCTGGAGAAGGAGGAGGTCTAGCCTCGGGGACCGAAGCTTATTATTCCTTCGATTTTGGCAATGCTCACATCATCTGCCTCGATTCCGAGGGTTCCAACCTCACTCCTGCTGGCCCGATGCTCTCCTGGCTCGAACTCGATCTCGCCAGTACCGCTCAGGACTGGATCGTCGCCTTCTTCCACCACCCCCCATACACCAAGGGGACTCACGATTCCGATAACGAGGCCGACAGCGGGGGACGGATGCGAGACATGCGCGAGAACGCCCTTCCGATTCTCGAGGCTGCAGGTGTCGACCTGACTCTCGCCGGGCACAGCCACGTGTATGAGAGGTCCTTCCTCATCGACGGTCACTACGGAACCAGCGGAACCTGGAATCCCGCCTTTCATCTGGTCGATGGGGGAAATGGCGACCCTCTCGGTAACGGCGCCTACGAAAAAACTCCCTCGCCGAACCAGGGCGCCGTTTACGTCGTCATGGGAAGCAGCGGTCAACCCGGCAGCGGGTCTCTCGACCACCCGGCGATGTTCATCTCCGAAACGGTCAGTGGTTCCCTTGTCCTCGATTTCGCTGGCCAGACCCTGAACGTGACAATGGTCAGGGAAAACGGTGCCACCGAAGATGTCTTCACCATCTCCAAAGGGCCCCCTCCCGACTGCAACAACAACGGAATCCCTGACACTCAAGATCTCGCTTCCGGGACTTCGACTGATTGCAATTCCGATGGAGTACTCGACGAATGCGAACTCGACTCTGGCACTGCCGAGGACTGCAACACAAACGGCGTCCTCGACGGCTGCGATATATCCTCTGGGACAAGCACTGACGTCAACTCCAACGGCATCCCCGATGAGTGCGAAGGACCGTGGCTGGTCCGTGGAGACGGCAATTCCGATGGTTCCTTCGACGTCTCCGACCCGGTTTTCATCATCGAATATCTCTTCGGCGGGCCGGCTCCAGCGTGTCTGAACACCCTCGACGTCAACGACGATGAGTCCGCGGACATCGCCGATGCGATCGCGGCCCTCGGCGGGGTCTTCGGCATCGGGCCCTTGCCGGCCATCCCCTTCCCGGAGTGCGGGCTCGATCCGACTTCGGGAGGCCTCGGCTGCACCAGTTTCCCAGCCTGCCCATAGGCACGAGGTAGGTCGATATTCAGAGCCCTGGAAAGAAATTCCCCTTCTCGGTGCCCTGTATTCCGCTCCCCCCTCGAACGCTACTTCCCTCGTCAACCGTCGAAACACCCGGTGGAATGGAGGTCGGTGGCCAGAAAGTAATTCGCCCGGCCGCGAACTGATCGCAGCCGCATTGCTCGCCCATCGCGGGCCTGTTAGAGTCGGGCGCAGCGATGAAAATTCCACCTGCCTGCCTCGCTCTCCTGCTCACTTCGGCCGCCATCCCGGTCCTTTTCGCAGTCTCATCTCCGATCACAATTTCCACAGGGACTGCCGATACCCCTGTCGACTTCGCTCGCGTTGTCCGGCCGATCCTCTCCGAACACTGCTTCCCATGCCACGGCCCCAACGAGGAATCGCGCAAGGCCGGATTGAGCCTGGTCGATTTCGAGTCCGCCACCAGCGAACTCGAGGACGGCGCCACGGCGATCGTTCCAGGAAGCCGAAAACGCAGCGCGATGTGGCTGATGATCACCGACCCGGAAGATCCGATGCCACCTCCCGAGGAAAACAACGAACTGAATCTGGAGCAGATCGAAATCCTCGGTCGATGGATCGATGAAGGAGCAGACTACACCGGTCACTGGGCCTACCTCCCTGGCGCCAGAACCCCGGTTCCCGCCATCGGCGATAGCGACTGGGCAGCCACCGACATCGATCACTTCATCCTCGAGCGCCTGCTCGCCGAAGGACTGCGGCCGGTGCCCGATACCGATGCCGTGACATTGTTGCGGCGCCTCAGTTACGACCTCACCGGGCTGCCGCCCGCTACCGAGGATGTCGATCGATTCCTTTCGGATTCCGGCGACAGCGCGTACTCCGACGCTGTCGATCGACTGCTCGCATCTCGGCATTTCGGTGAACGCCTGACCAGCAGCTGGCTCGACCTCGTGCGCTATGCTGACACCGTCGGCTATCATGGCGACCAGGAGCACCGGGTCTGGCCTTATCGTGACTGGGTCATCGCTGCGTTCAACGCCAACATGCCCTTCGATCGTTTCACCATCGAACAGATTGCCGGTGACCTGCTCGAGAACCCGAACCAGGAACAGCTGATCGCCAGTTGCTACAACCGTTTGCTCCAGACTACCCACGAGGGTGGATTGCAACTCGGAGAGTACCGGGCCATCTACATGGCTGACCGCGTCAGGAACCTCGCCGAGGTCTGGATGGGTGCCACTCTCGGCTGCGCTCAGTGCCACGACCACAAGTACGACCCCTTCACGATGCGCGATTTCTACTCCTTTGGTGCATTCTTCGCCGACGTCGATGATGAGGACCATATCCGCAATCCTTACGGCGGCCTCAACACCACCCCCACCCGCCGGGCTCCCGAATTGCGGGTGGTGACCGACGAAGCCCGCGAAAGCACGAAAAAACTCAGCCACCGGATCGATGAAGCCGAAGATCAGATCGAGGCCGCCATCGCTGATCTCGAGCCCCTGCAGGAGCGCTGGGAAGCGGACCTGCGGGCGTTGATCGCGTCCGGAGAAGCACACCAATCGACGTGGGTCGATGATCGTCTCGATACAGGTGGGGAAAGCAGCGGCCGCTGGAACTTCGTCCGTGAAGAATCCATCCCACCCCACAGCGGCGAACTCTACCGCAAACAGATGAGTGACGGTCTGGTCCAGCACTACACCCACGAGACCACCGAGAAGCGCATCACAGTTGAGGAGGGAGATCTGCTCTTTGCGTGGGTCTACCTGCTCGGAGAATCGTCATCAAAGGCATTGATGCTGCAGTGCAACACCTCGGGGAACTGGGAACACCGCGCTGTCTGGGGCGGCGATGAAATCGGCTACGGCCGCAAGGATAAGAGCTGGGCAGGGTACAGAAGGTTGGGAGCTTTGCCGCCTTCAGGACAGTGGACTCGCTTAGAGGTTCCCTTTGCCGAGATCGGCATCAGCCCCGGCACCATCGTCAACGGTGTGGCGTTCACACAGTTTGGCGGAACCACCTACTGGGACAGGTGTGGCGTCGAAAATGTCCAGGCGGCACCTGCTGCGGTGATCGAGACACTCTCAATCCCCGTTCGCCACCGTAACCCAGATCAAAGGGCACAACTTCGGGACTACCAGGCAAACCAGTCCGAAGATGTGATCGCCCTGCGCGCCACCAAGGCCAGCCTCGAGACAGAGATCTCCGCCATCGAAAAGTCCCTTCCGCTCACTCTCTACACCCGCTCACTCGATTCTCCCCGGCAGGTGCGAATTCTCCCCCGGGGGAACTGGCTCGACTCCTCCGGCGCCATCGTCGAACCGGCGATTCCCGCCTTTCTTGGCAAACTCGCTGGCGAAGGGCGTGCAAGTCGTCTCGACCTCGCACGCTGGCTCGTCACCGATGAGTCAGCGGGCGGGGTAGGCTCCCTGACTGCTCGAGTGTTCGTGAACAGGGTGTGGTCGCTTCTCTTCGGGACGGGTCTGTGCCCATCGGTGGAGGATTTCGGTGGCCAGGGTCGCCCGCCGACCCATCCGGAGTTGCTCGATCACCTCGCTCTCGAGTTCATCGATTCCGGCTGGGACATCAAGGCTCTCTTCCGGAGACTGGTGCATTCTCGAACCTACCGGCAGTCCTCCATCCCGGATGAGCGCAGCACCGAACTCGACCCGGAGAACCTTCTCTACTCTCACCAGGCACGATTCCGTCTTCCTGCCGAGATGGTGCGCGACACCCTACTGGCAGTCAGCGGTCTCCTCGTCGATCAGCCTGGCGGACCGAGCGTAAAACCCCCACAACCGGAGCATTATTACCGCCACCTAAATTTCCCCCCTCGAAAGTACCATCCGGACATGAACGCCCAGCAGTGGCGACGCGGGGTTTACGTGCACTGGCAACGCCAGTACCTGCACCCGATGTTTCTCGCTTTCGACGCCCCCACCCGTGAGGATTGTGCAGCGCAACGAACCACATCGAACACACCACTGGCTGCGCTGGTTCTTCTCAACGACCCGACTTTCGTCGAGGCGGCACGCGGCTTCGCTCAGCACATCCTCGCTCGAGTACCAAAGAGCGACCAGGAATCGATCGCATTTGCGATGAAAAAGGCAACTTGTCGCCAGCCGACCGCGGAGGAGATCGCCGTCCTCGCCGAATTGCTGGCAGAGAGCCGGGAGCACTTCAAGGAGAATCCCATCGAGGCCAAGGCACTCCTGGCCGTTGGTCGGACGCCAGTACCGAAATCCATCGAACCCGTTGAACTTGCCGCCTGGACCGAAGTCACCCGGGCAATACTCAACCTTCACGAGACGATTACCCGTGAATGAAAACCTGAACGACATCCAATCGCAGTGCGAGTGCGTGAGTCGCAGGCAGTTCCTCGGTTCCCTGTCGCTCGGTATTGGCGCCGCCGCGCTCAGTCAGTGGTGGCCTCCGAGCGCTGGTGCGTCAACGTCTCTCTTGCTCCCTCCCAACCTCGTCCCCAGGGCGAAACGGGTGATCTTCCTGTGCATGGCCGGTGGTCCCAGCCATCTCGAGACCTTTGACGAGAAGCCTCAGCTCGCCGCCCTCGATGGCGAACCGATGCCGGAATCCTTCACCAGGGGGATGCCGATCGCCCAGTTACAGGGGAAGGAACTGCGCTGCATGGGGCCACGAGCCACCTTCAGCCGCCATGGCAAGAGCGGCCAGGTCATCAGCAGTTACCTCCCTCACATCGCAACCGTCGCCGACGACATCGCCATCATCCGTTCGATGGTGACCGAGCAGATCAACCACGACCCCGCTCACACCTTCATGAACTCCGGTTCGATCATCCCCCATCGACCGAGCATGGGTTCCTGGGTGAACTATGGTCTCGGTTCGTTGAGCGAGAATCTTCCGGGGTTTGTCGTCCTCTCGAGCGTGGGCGGACGCAATCCACAACCCATCGCCTCGCGCCAATGGTCTAGCGGCTTTCTCCCGAGCGAACTGGGAGGAGTGCAATTCCATTCGGCAGGGGATCCCGTTCACTACGTCACTAACCCTCCCGGCATCAGCCGCGACCGCCAGGAGCATCTGATTGCCGCAGTCCGCGATCTCAACCGCCTGCGCGCCAGAACAACTCACGATCCCGAGATCGACTCCCGCATCGCCCAGTACGAGCTCGCCTTTGGCATGCAGGCCTCGATTCCCGAGTTGATCGACATCTCCGACGAGTCCCCCGAGACCCTGGCGATGTACGGGGCAACACCCGGTGACGGAACCTTCGCAAGCAATTGCCTGCTCGCCCGGCGCCTGGCGGAACGCGGCGTGAGATTCATCCACCTCTATCACCGTGGCTGGGATCACCATGGCGAATTGAAGAAGTTCATGACCACCTGCTGTGGTTATTGCGATCAGCCGACTGCAGCGCTCATCAAGGATCTCAAGCAGCGGAAGATGCTCGATGACACCCTTGTCATCTGGGGCGGAGAATTCGGGCGCACTCCGATGTCCCAGGGCGGTGGCGACGATCCCGGCCGCGACCACCACATCAAGGGGTTCTCGATGTTCCTCGCTGGGGGTGGTATCCAGGGCGGAGTCACTCACGGTGCAACCGACGACCTCGGCTACAACGCAGTCGAGGACGTCGTCCACGTCCGCGACCTTCATGCCACCATGCTGCACCTCCTCGGGATCGACCACGAACGTCTATCCGTCCAGTACCAGGGACTCGACGTTCGGCTCACGGGGGTCGAAAAGGCGAGGGTAGTGAAGGAAATTATCGCCTGACCTTTGCGCTCCACGAAATTGGAGGTGCAAACCAGGCTGGCCCTGGATCGCGTCTTTTCCTCCAGGCGATCGATGGATCTTCAGTTGCCACCCTGTTGCGTTGTGGCAACCTCAGCCACCGTCAAACGCAGGGGGAGTCCGGTCAGACCCCCAAACCCACCGTGATCATCGATCCGCAGAACGATCAGGTTCTTTTCGCCACATTTGAGAAGGTCTTCGGGAATCGGGATCGCCACGTGCCGATTCCAGTAGCTCTCGCCCTTCTTCCCCAGGGACAGCAGTTTCTTTCCACCGATATAAAGAGTGAACTCATCGGCGATCCCCTCGCTCTCGAAGTGCACCCCCTTGCCTTGCCACTCCTCGGGAATCGTCACCCACTTGCGACACCACGCGACCCCGTCCACATCCTGCCCCTGGGATTCCCACGGCCCTCCGGCATCGAGGAGAGGCCACTGGCTGTCATCGACATCGGAGCCGCCAAACCCCAGGCCCTCCCCCTCTTTCTCGGCCATCGCCATGAATCGCCAGCCACGATCGAGAGGGAGATGAAGCCTTCGAGACGGACGATGTGGAATCACCTCTGCCAGCACCGGGCGGTGGTCGGAGGCGGGGCGGTCTTCCCAGCTGTGAGGAATCACGCCGTAATGACGGACCTGAACATCTCCCCTTGTGAAGATAAAATCGATACGCCGCCCGTGACCGTCATCGGTGCCGAATCCAGACCAGGTTCCCGGTGGCCCGGAAGGCGGTTCCTCGGCAAAATCGCGGGCATCGCGAAGCGCCTTTTGCGGATGGCTTTCCCCGGCGATCGTTCCCTCGATAAGAGACTGGTAGGGAGCCGACCCCGGCTGGCAGTTGAAATCTCCGAGAAGAAATGCCGGAGCACCGGCACTGATCTCATCGATCTTCCTGACCAGAAGTTCTGCGCTCATCGCGCGGGCCTTCGCCGACTGGTGATCGAAATGGGTGTTGAAGACGAAAAAACTCTTTCTCGAGTGTCGGTCCTCGAACTCGCCCCAGGTGCAGATGCGACTCAGCCGCGCACCCCAGGCGGGGCCCGGGCGGTCGGGATCAGGCGAGAGCCAGAAGGTCGCGCCTTCCATCGGCCTGAAGCGAGACTTGTCGAAGAAGATCACGCAGCGCTCACCACGGTTCCCCCTGTCCCTTCCGACGCCGATAGAACCGAACCCGGGAAAACGCCGCTCAATTTCCGCGACTTGCTGGGGCAGGGCTTCCTGAAGCCCGAAGATGTCGGCCCGGTAAGAACGAAGGATCCCTGCCACGCGGTGGCGACGATATCCCCAGGCATGCAACCCATCGCGGGAGTTGTCGTAGCGGATGTTGAAACTGATGAGTCGAATCGCTTCCTGAGGTGGTTCTTTGCCACCAACGCCCAACGCCAGCAATCCGACCAGAATCGATGAAAGGCAACTGATCATCTGATTTCCCCAATTCGGTGAGTGTCCTGGAATGCCTCGGCAGTCTCCGCCCATGATGGAGCGGCATCAGGGAGCCTTTCAAGAGGGAAACAGCATTTGTGTCGGGGAAGGGATCCAGGACAGAACAGCCACGGGACTGCAGCTCACGGGCAACTGGGGTAGAACTCGCACTCGATAGAATCGTCGGTCTCGTCGGCGCCGCAGGAGGGGAATGGGGCTGGTGGTTCGATTCCGCCGGTGAACATGTAGGTCAGCAGGTAGACCGCGTCGGAGACGTCGATGGCACCGCTGTCGTTGACGTCGCTGCTGTCGAGGCAGCCGGGAGCGGGCAAGGCGATGAAGAGATACCCCAACATCTCGACCGCATCAGCGAGGTCGAGAGCGCCATCGCCAGAGACATCTCCGCGGATGTAGCTGTCGATTTGCAGGATATCGATTGTTCCACCGTTCAACTCCGGCAGGAAAGATTGCCCCCCCGACACGATGACGGTCGATACAGGGGGGCTACCAAGTGTCTCGCAGAATTCGAGGTTCGATGTGGTCCCCACTTCACCAACGATGGAGTAAACGGTGATGTACATCTCGTAGCCGGTGCCCGGAGGCAGCACCGGGCTGGCGAAGGGACTGATGAGCGCCCCCACATTCCAGCCGTCTGGAAAGAGACTCAGAGCGTGAAAGAAGGGTGGAGATCCATTGTTGACGGTGGCAGTGGTGCTTCCGTCGGCGACATCCAGAATTTCAAGTTCAGCCGGATTGGAACAGACGCCGAAGGACCAGCCTTCGATGTTGGCGCCGTTGTTGTCGAAGGTCACAACTATATCCACGGTGCTCAATGGAGCGCCGGCACCGCTTCCCAGGATCATTACGTAATCCGCGGCAGGCTGTCCGCTCACAGGGGACTCACCGGCGGCGAGTGCGAGAAGGAACAGAAGCAGAGAAAGGGGGAACTTCATCGGAAAACTCCCGAACTCTCCAGATCTAAAACACACCATCGCCCTCCCCCGGAGGGAGTCTGGCGATAAAAATGCCAAACGCGACGATTGAAATATCCTACATTTTATTGCCTTGCAGTCGCAGAAGCGAGGGGCGTACCGACATGGATAATGACCTGGAAAGAAAGTCTACCGCGGGTGCTCTGCTAGCAATTTAGCACGGTGATCGTCACTTCTCCTCGATCACTCGCCGAAACTCGGCCTTCGGCTAGCTTCGATCCTGCTATCGTGGTGGCAGTTCTTTTTCCAGCAGTATTCCCCGCTCGTCGAACACGAGTTCCATTCTCCCCGCCTGGGCAGTCCATTCGGAGTATTGCGGATGGAAAATCGGAGTTCTTCCTCCCACGCGCCACTCACCAGTCCGGTCGGTCCAGATCTCATAGATCAGACGGTCGGACTCGATGGTTTTGGGCGGGCCGAGCATCTTGATGATCTCGTCACGGGTGATACTTCCCTCAACGAGCGTAGATACAGGCACTTCCCGACGAAATTGCAGGTGTACCTGTGCCCGATTGCCGACGGGATCGACCTTGCTGACCGGGCTTCTCGTTTTCCTCTCGAGGGGGATTCCCTTCGTCTCTTCTCGTGAAGTCGGTAGTGACGGTTGAGACCTTGCAGCCCCTTCCCCCACCGCAGAGCAACCGAAGAGACCCGCAATTGCCAGAAAGGCACAGATTTCGATGGCGCGGAACTTCACTTCGAACCTCCTCCAGCCAAAGGGAACTACTCGAGTAGAGAGCTCCTCCCAGCAAGGGTGGACCCAGGCTCGTCGCCGCCAATCTGTCATCGAATTCCTGTCACCAGTCCACACCCCGCTGGACGTCAGCAATCAAGGGGGCCAGGCGATGGACATGCGTCCTCAGCAGGAGCGCCCCAATCGGGCCGATGACAGCGTTCGCGAAAAAAATGAAGCCCTGGTTCAGTTAATTTGCAGCCCCTAATTTTTTCCGATCGGTCAGCAGCTGGACCATTCCACGGCCGAGGGCATCGCCGACCATCATGTAAGTCTCTGCATTTTGGTTGTAGTGGAAGCCCTGATTTCTGGGAGAGATGGATGCGTCTTTCCAAAAATCTCGGGTTTCAACTGTTAACACATTACCGGCAAACTCAGGATAATTACCCTTCTCTCCACTAACGGCAAGTTGCGCGCTGGCAACGGTCAGGTGAGGGCCTGCCATTTTCCAGCCGTTGAATCCGATGGTGGCTATCACGCATGGTGCATTCGGCACCTGGAATTCGGCCCGAAAAGTCTTCAGGAAATGAACCAGATTCAACTCGTATCGACTGGCATGCGCCGGATTTCCATCCTTGTGCCCCTGCCACCAGACAAATCCGGCAATTTCATAACCCTGATCCTTGTACTGCGGGAAGTGAGTAGAAAAATTACCCAATACAGCATGAATTTCTCTGACGAAATCATCGTACTGCTTGCCTGCATACCAGTTGACTTCTTCACCGGGATTATCCGCCGTCCATGAGGGAATAGAGTCCTTGTATCCGGCATAGGTTCTGCCTTCGTACGTGAATCTCTTGCTCCCTGGCGGAAGTATGTCCCAGCCCAAACTTCTATTGCCCTGGGAAGCTTTGAGGATGATGACCGGTTCGTCGTGGAAATACCCCATGACATGACCGAACTGCAGTTCCGGACCGATGGTGTTGCTACCGGAACCACAACCTACCGACAACCACTTATTTGCCGTGGCCGTAACAACACCCTTGTACCAGACATCGTTTCGTACGGTCCAGTTTCCCTCGTCGTCCACCAGATGAGAAAATTTTCCATCTGTGTTTACTACCGTGTGCAGGGTCCCGGGCACGTCCATTCTCCCGAACCAGCCCAGACCATCGGCTGCCTCGGTCAAGAATGTGATTTTGAAAGGGTATTTGTTTCCAGCGCTGGTTTTAAAATCGTGATAGACAGGATTCTTCCCGACCTCTCTTCTATAAACTTCAACGCCATCCACTTCCATGATGTTGAACACGCTAGCGGCATAGCCTGGTTTGAATCGGTAGAGACCCGAGGTATTTATTTCGATAAAACCCCTGACGACCTGAATCCCTCCGCCGGGAAATGGAGTGGGTTTTACCCCACCATAAACTGGCAGAACTTTTGTATTTATCGGGGTCGATTTGTCATAGTCCGCCGTGGGTGAGTAGGTCCCTGAATAGACCGAAACGATGACTTCCGAACAGCTTGACCACCGTGAAAACCCGCCACTTACCTGGCCTATCCCCACCATGTTTGATTGGCCCGACATGATGTACACCTTGACCGGTTTATTTGTAGCCGGTGGTTTCCCGTCCGGATCCGGGAGTTGAGCTGGAATCTCCTGAGCTGTAACTGGAAGGATGAAAATCGCCATCACCATGGCAGCGAGGGTCAAGACGGTCCTTGTTCTTCTGCCCGTCGCCATGTTTACCTCTCTCGTTACCTCTCCGCTGTCCTTGCCCGAATTCGACTCGTATCCTCGCAGAATACCCGCGGGTTCGACAGAGCCTCGCCCGGCCCGGAGTTGTACCCGGGGATACAGAGACCGTAGACTGTACCCGAGCAATTAGGCTGCTGTGCGATGCGCTGATGGCTCTGGAGGATAGATGGCGAGGAAGAGCAAGGTCTTCAATCGACTTGGGCGCCCCAGGCTCCTTCGAAAGGTGATTCCCACCGGCGAAGCTGCCGTCGGGGTGCTGCTGCTCCTGGTCATCGTCGGCATGATCCTGTGGCTCGGCGCCCAGCGCAGCAACTATGACCCGGGTGAGCGCGATATCGAAACCGCCCTGCTCATCAAGCAATCGGTCGAGGACAACCTCTACCGGACACCGCTCAAGCGCTGGCGAGACCCGAGTCTGGGCGACCTCGGCCCCGCGCCAGTCAATCTCGGCCCCTTCGACCCATCGCTGCTGACCGGTGGCTGGCGAAGTGTTTCGACCCCGCAGACCTTCGAGCCCGACACCCTCTACGAGAAGATCAACGGTCAGGCCGATCAGTACCTGAAGTTCGGTTTCGAGAAATTGACGGTGATCGAGCTCGAGCACCCCGGCGAAGGCAGGTCCCTCGACGTGTTCCTCTACGACCAGGGCACTTTCGAAGGCAGCCTCGGCGTTTACCAGGAGCAGCGTGGAGACAAGCCGGTCGCCCACCTCGAAGGCGTGCATTACACACCAAATACCCTCGGTGCCATCGGCATGAGCGGTCGGCTCTTCTTCCACGCGCTCGGCGACGCACCGGCAGACTCCATCGAGGCGATGACCCAGGGGGTGGTAAAGGCTCTCGCCAGGCTGGGCCAACAGGGCATCCCCCCACCTGGATTCGAGACGCTGAACCGAGGCCTGGGCGTTCCCTTCGAACAGATCGGCTACCAGCCCAGCAACGTCTTTCAGTATCGCTTCGCGCGGCGCTTCTGGTTTGCCGACCTCGAAGATGCTGCGGGTGCGCGCATTTTTTTCCACACAGCAGAATCCCCCACCGCTGCCAGGGAACTTTTCGACAAGTTGCGCGTCGAACTGCTCGAAGACTACGATTCCCTCGTTTCGACGGCAGCCCGCATCCTCCTTCAGCACAGGTTCCTCGAGACCTATTTCGGCCTGATGCACGAGGGCACCATCGTCTTTGGGGTCGAGAAGCACCCCCAGCGTGAGGCGGTGGCGGTCGTCCTGAAGCGTCTGCAGACGATTCTCCACGGCCAGGGCGATAAAATCGGTGAGGACCTCGGCGGCAAAGAGGGCTAACATGACGGAGGCGAGGAGGGGAGCCTGATGAGCGAGCCAGAAAAACCCCCCGGCCCGGAAGATGCAGCCGAGCCCGAGGGACAGTCGAAACCGACACCCGCTGAGCCCAAGCCGGTGGCCCCCAGAACCGGCGAGCCTCCCCAGACCAAGCCGATCCAGAAACCCGACTACGTAAAGGGCACGATGGAACGCCGCAGTTTCCTGCGAAACATCGGCGCCGCGGCGGGGATCCTGGGCGCCACCAGCTACCTTGCCCTCGCGCCCAAGGAATGGCCCCTGTCTCTCAAAGACTCGACGGGGCTGCGCAGCAAGCCCAGGTTCAAGCCGGTCCGCCTCAACGATTTCAGGGTGCCCAAGCCAGTGACCCAGACCGCCGACGTCGGGATCGGCCGCGGCGGCACCCCCGAACAGATGCTTCGCAAGGCGCTCGACGCCATCGGTGGCATCAAACATTACGTGAAACCCGGTGACATCGTCCTGGTCAAGCCGAACGTCGCTTTCGATCGCGCCCCCGCGCTCGGTGCCACCAGCCAGCCAGCGCTGATCGAGGCGCTGATCAACTTGCTGCTCGTCGACTGCCGCGCCCAGGAGGTACGGGTCGCCGACAACCCCATCGAGTCACCCGCCGACTGCTTCATGAAGACGGGCCTGCGCAAGGCGACGGAAAAGGCGGGCGGTCGCGTCTACTTGCCTGACTCCAACGCCTTCAAACTGCTCAACACGCCGGGCGCCACACTGATCACTGAATGGTGGTTCTTCCACCGGCCGTTCACCAACGTCGACAAGGTGATTGGCGTCGCACCCGTCAAGGACCACAACCTTTGTTATGCCTCGATGGGCATCAAGAACTGGTACGGGCTGCTCGGTGGACGCCGCAGCCAGTTCCACCAGGACATTCACGAGATCGTTTCGGACCTCTCGATCATGATTCGCCCGACTTTGACGATTCTCGACGGCACCAAGATTCTCATGGAAAACGGACCGACTGGCGGCGATCCCTCGAACGTCGTCAATGGTGACGTCGTCATGGCGTCCCTCGACCCGGTTGCTCAGGACGCATGGGCATTCAAGAACCTTCTCCGACGTGATCCCAACGAGTTGCCCGAGTATCTCCACAAGTCCGAAGCCAAGGGCAGCGGCAGGGTCGACTACACCGGCCGCCTCAAGGTGATCCTTTGAAACCGCAACCGCTGGCATCGCAAACCGGCGGCGGTGGCGAGCAGGCCTCCCCCAAGTTGAAGTTGTTCACGCCGCCTGTTCGCAAGAAACTTCGCCTGACCAACGTGCGGATCGTCTCGCAGATCTTCTTCTTCGGCGGGTTCATCCTGCTGTGCTGGTTGACCTGGACCTCCCGTCTCGAGGGCTACCCCGTCTCACGCCTGCTGGAGATGGACCCGCTGGTGATGATCTCCACCATGCTGTCTACGGGGTACGTCTACCGCTTCCTCGGCTGGGGTCTTCTGGTCCTCGGCTTGACCCTGCTGGCCGGGCGCGTCTTCTGCAACTGGATCTGCCCTTACGGCACGCTGCATCAGTTCGTCGGCTGGCTCTTCAACGTTCACAAGGCGAAGGAGAACTTCGACCGTAATCGCTACCGCGACATGTACTACTTCAAGTACGCGATCCTCACCGTGCTGCTGATCATGTCCTCAATGGGAGCGCTCCAGATCGGGCTTCTCGATCCGATCTGCCTGATGTACCGGACCGTCACAACGGTCGTCGCGCCCGCCTGGGACATGACGATCGATGCCACCCCGGGGGTTACCCCGCTGTGGATCGACGACCTCAAGTTTGCCCCCGGGGTGCAGAGGCGAGTTTTCGTCGGATCGTTCTGGATCGGCCTGTTCGTTGTCGTGCTGGTGGGCGCCAACGTCATTGTTCCGCGCTTCTTCTGCCGGCTGATCTGCCCGCTGGGGGCGCTGCTGGGCGTGTTCTCGCGCGTCTCCCTGTTTCGCATCAATCGCGACGTGCACAAGTGCACCGACTGCAACCTGTGCCTCACCCGCTGCGAAGGCGCAGCCGACCCACAGAGCGCCGTGAGGGTCAGCGAGTGTTTCTCGTGCATGAACTGTATCGACGACTGCCCCGAGGACGCGCTGTCCTTCTCGATGGTCGGCCTGGATACCAAGCAGGTGAAGCTGTTGCCCGACGTCTCGCGTCGACGCATGCTGTTTTCCGGGATCATCGGCGCCCTGGGCTTTCCCTTACTGAAAAACCACGGCACCAACACCGATGCCAATTTCTCACCGATGTTGATCCGGCCGCCAGGGTCGGTCGAAGAGTCCGAGTTCCTCGAAAAGTGCATCAAGTGCGACCAATGCATCAACTCCTGCCCGACCAACGTGCTGCAGCCCGCGACCTGGGCGGAGGGCGGCCTCGAAGGGCTGTGGTCGCCAGTGATGAACTTCAACATCGCCCACTGCCAGCTGAAGTGCACCCTCTGCTCCGAGGTCTGCCCGACCGGCGCGATCCGCAAGATCACCGTCGAGGAGAAGCTGGGCAAGGGCGAGTTCGTCGACAAGGGCCCCATCGTCCTGGGCACCGCCTTCTTCGACCTCGGTCGCTGTCTGCCCCACGCCATGCAGATTCCCTGCGTCGTGTGCGAAGAGGTGTGTCCCGTCTCACCGAAGGCGATCCAGACCCACGACGAGGAAATCAAGACCGTCTTCGACGAAGTCGTCGTCCTCAACAAACCATTCATCGTCCCTGAACTGTGCATCGGCTGCGGAATCTGTCAGGCTGAATGTCCGGTCCGCGACCAACGGGCGGTTTACGTCACCGCCGTCGGAGAGAGTCGTTCGACGGAGCGCAGTCTGCTGCTGAAGAGCGGGTCCAAGTCGGGGTAGGATCACCAATGGTCCCAGGAGGAAACATGGACAGCAACGATGTCGGTCGCCGGGAATTTCTGAAGAAGACCATGCTCGCTGGCGCCGGCCTGGGAGCGATGAGTGGGCTGGCCGGTGCCCAGGAGTCCGACAAGGAGCCAGGCCCCGCCAAGCCTTTGGACAGGGTTCCTCGCAAGGAACTGGGCGATACCGGCAAGACGATCCCGATCCTGCTATTTGGCTGCTCGCAGGTCTTCGATCCCACCTACGACAAGATGCTTCACCGCGGATTCAAGGATGGCGTCGACTACCTCGACACTGCCCTGGTCTACGCGAGCGGCCAGAGCCACAAGACGCTGGCCCCGTTCGTCAAGCAGGTGGGCCGCGACAAGGTGTGGATCACTTCGAAGGCACCCCACCGTCGCCGCCGCGCCGACGTTGCCAGCTTCGAGCGCGACCTGGAGACCTGCCTGGGGCAACTCGAGGTTGACCACCTCGACCTGTTCTTCATGCACATGCTCGACGACACCAAGTACCTCGACAAGGATTACCTCCAGATGGGCGAACGGCTGAAGAAGGCCAAGAAAACCAACTTCTTCGGCTTCTCATGCCACGACGGCAACGTCGTCGAGTTGATGAACAAAGCCGCCAGGGTCGGCGGAATCGACGCGATCATGTTCCGCTATAGTTTTGGCCAGTACGGCGACAAGGAACTCAACCGTGCGATCGACGCCTGCAAGAAGGCGAAGATCGGGCTGATCGCCATGAAGACCCAGAGATCGGTCCCTGCCGAGCAGGAGGAGGTTATCAAGTTCAAGTCCAAGGATTTCACCCTCGGTCAGGCGAAGCTCAAGGCGGTCTGGGCCGACGAACGCATCGACTCCGCAGTCTCCCACATGGACAGCCTCGAACTGCTCAAGGAAAACGTCGCCGCGGCCAGGTCGCCGATCAAGCTCGGCATGGCCGACTTTCACCAGCTCAATCGCCTGGCCGCATGTACCAGCGGCTTCGCCTGCATGGGCTGCAGCCAGTACTGCCAGCCGCACGTCGTCGCCGACACCCGCATCGCCGACTCGCTTCGCTATTTGATGTACTACGAGTGTTACGACGAGCCCGAGGAGGCCAAACGCCTCTACCGCAAGATGTCGCCAGGCGAACGCGAGATCGACGGCGTCGATTTCGCCGCCGCCACCCGTGCCTGCCCCGAAGGGGTCGACATCGCCAACCGCCTTAAACTCGCACAGGAAGTCCTCGCCTAGGGAGCGTTTGGGGGGCTTGCTGCCCGGTCGGGTCCAGCGGAGGCCACACAACTGTAACGGTAGGATTCACGCGCAACTATCGAAACCCTCGCACTCGAGGGTGTCGTCGGTTGGGTCGAGCCCGCAGAAGGGGAAGGGTTGGCCGGGAGGCTCGCCACCGGAGAAGAGCGCCGACAGGATTGAGATGGCATCGGCGACATCGATGGCGCCGTCGTCGTTGATGTCGCAGGCGTCGGCACACGACACCACTCCTGAACTCCCGAAGAGATAACCGAGCAAGAAGATGGCATCGGCGAGGTCGATGGTGCCGATGGCGTTGCAATCGCCGCGGATGAAATCCTGGCAGCTGTCGAGAATTCCATCGCCGTTCTGATCACTCCCAGGGTCGATTTCACACCCATCCAGCAGGCCATTGCCGTCGCAGTCGAGGTCGGGGTTGGCCAGATCGCACGCATCGAGGACCCCGTTCTGGTCGCAATCTTCCTCTCCTTCCTGTAACTGGCAAGGATCGGGAACACCATCGGAGTCACAATCGAGCGCGCCGTTGGCGATTTCGCAGCTGTCAAGTTCCCCATCGCCATCGCAATCGCCGGCGCCATTTGCGATGTCGCAGTAGTCGTTCTCGCCATTTCCATCACAGTCGGGAAGAGAGTCGCAGGTCACGATGGAAATAATTCCCGGGATCTGGGTCGGAATAGCAATGTTCCCGAAGAGTTCGAGGACGACATTGTAGGGCGGATCACCCACGGAATTGCAGGTTTCCACCACCGTTGAGGTTCCGGCGCTTCCAAGAACCGTGTAGGTGCCAACGCCAAGAGTGTAGTCGATTGCAGGTGGAAAAAAGAACTGGCCGAAGAGGTCAATCACCGCTGCCATGTTCCAACCTGCAACAGCGGACTCCCCTGGAACCGGGGCGGGATAAACGTTCAGGGAAAAAAACCAGGGAGGATTGCCGCCATTGGCATCGGCGGTATCGGTCCCGACCTCGGTCGCATCATCGAGTTGCAATACAGCTGGATCGTGGCACACCCCGTAGGAGTAGGCGCTAACCAGTTCCCCCAGGTTATCGAGCCTGACGGTGAGATCGATGCTGGCATCGGTCGGCGCCCCGCTGTCGAGAATGTAGAGCAAGTAATCGGGATCCTGAGCGTTGACCACCGGAGCAAGAAGCAAGATAGAAAGGATGAAAAATCGCTTTCTCAAGGACACCTCCCATAATTTTCACAAGTGAAGACGTCGACTGTCAGATCGACACCGCACGTGGGAAAAGGAGCCGGTGGGCTGGGGCCGCCGTTGAAGAGGTAAGCAAAGAGGTTGATTGGGTCTGCGATATTGATGTTGCCATCATCATTGAAGTCGCAGGCGGAGAGGCAAGGAGTCGGCAGATTCGCTCCTGACAGGTATCCGAGCATGAAGATTCCATCTGCGACATCGAGAGCACCGTCGCTGTTACATTGGCCGCGGATGAAATCCTGGCAGTTATCGTGAATCCCGTCGCCATTGGTGTCTGTCGCCGGTCCGATTTCGCAGACATCCAGAATACCATTACCATCGCAGTCGAATGTCGGATCGGTCAAATCACAGTCATCGGCGATACCGTTTTGATTGCAGTCGTTGGGACCATCGGGCGCATTGATGTAGAGGTGGTTGGAATTGAAATTCCCGACAGCGATGTCGAGATCACCGTCGTTATCGACATCGCCCAGGGCTACCGAGTAACTCCAGGAAGATCCCAGTATTTGCCCGCTGTCGGTGAAGAGCCCATTGCCGTCATTGGTGTAGACATGATTGGGACCGCCATTGCCAACGACCAGGTCAAGATCACCGTCTGAATCAATATCACCGAGGGCGACAGACTTGCCGTTCTCTCCCAGTTCCTGGCCAGAATCGGTGAAGTTGCCTTGACCGTCATTGCTCAAGACGCGGTTGAAACTGTCTTCGTTTCCCACGACAAGATCGAGATCGCCATCCCCATCGATGTCGCCAAGAGTAAGGGAGCAGGTGGGGTTTGTACCCAACTCCTGCCCGCTGTCGGTAAAGGTGCCGCCGCCGTTGTTGATGTAGACACGATTGGGATGAGGGGGGCCGTGATTCCCCACAACGATGTCAAGATCACCGTCACCGTCGACGTCGCCGAGGGCAACGGCTGTGCTGAATGAAGAACCCAGTTCCTGACCGGTGTCGGAATAGATGCCGTTTCCGTCGTTGGTGAAAACCTGATTCACGCCGTGGTTTCCGACAACCATGTCCAGGTCAGAGTCATTATCGACATCACCGAGAGCAATTGAATGGGTGCCGTTTGCTTCCAGAACCTGACCGGAATCGGTGAAATTGCCGATCCCGTCATTGGTGTAGACCACGTTTGGCCCGTTGTTGCCAACAACGATGTCCAGATCGCTGTCACCGTCGATATCACCGCTGGCGAGCGCAAAACTACTCGTGGATCCCAGCAACTGACCAGTGAATGAGAATCGGCCGTTTCCGTCATTTGTGTAGACCCTGTTGGGCAGTAAAGAAAAATTCGCCACAATCAGGTCGAGATCGCTGTCGCCATCGACATCGCCAAGGGCGATGGTACTGCTGTAATAATTGCCCAGTTGCTGACCGCTATCGATAAAGTTGCCATCGCCGACCCCGGCGCACGGTCCCATCTGTGCCGGTAGTTTCAGAGGCAATAACAGCAGGGTGAGGAGGAGCAGCGTGATCTTCATGTCGGTAACCCCGATTCCACTGCCCAAACCCGTCTCCATCGCCGCCGAACTCAACAATGGCGGGAAGAGGCCAACATGCTCAAGGAGCATGCCACTCCCTTGATACTGCCGCTTCCATTTTACAGGCGTACCGTCGCTCAGGCGAGAGGCCCTACCCCCGGGGAAGGGCCGAGAGCCTTAGAATTTCAGGGAAAACTTGCTGCTCTGAAATCACCTCGCCCGTGAGGGCGAGAGGTGCTGCTGAAACGAATTGGTCTCTATTTTTCTCTCTCTTTACTGCCTACTCTTCCATCACCGCGACGGTCATCGCCATCACAGGCAGGAACTTCCTGAATCTTCGCACTCGAGTGCGTCAGCGGTCGGGTCCTGACCGCACGACCCGACAGGCTCCGGGAAGGGAGAGGCTCCGTTGAAGAGAACCGCCAGCAAGGTCACCGCATCGGAGATGTTCACCCCACCATCATCGTTGGTGTCGGCGGCATCCAAACAACCCGGAGTGGGCCCGCCATTGAACAGGTAAGCCAGAAGAAAGACGGCATCGGCGATGTTGGTGTTGCCATCACCGTTGAGTTCGCCGCGGATGAAAGCCCCGCTTGCCGTCAGGTTCAGGTAGTAGGAGACGGTCGATTGGTCGTAGTTTCCGGCGACGATGTCGAGGCTTCCATCCTCGTTCACATCTACCAGTTCCAGGCCCGAGAACGCAACCGGTCCGTCGATCAGCAACACCTCCACGAATTTCAATGCGCCCACACCCTGCAAGATGAGGAAACTGCCGCTGGAGAAGTTCCTGATCACCAGGTCCGCGACTCCATCGAGATCGAGATCCCCACCGGCAACGTGGCGCTGATTCGATCCGGTGAAGATCGGGATCCCGGGCTGGGGAATCCCTGCAGCCAGTGTGAAGATGCCAAGGCTTCCCAAACCCTCGTCGACCGTCACGATCTCGGGAAATCCGCCGTCGAGGTCGATGGCCATCGTCGACCAGTGAGACTCGGACAGCCCGCCGATCGAGCGCTCCTCGGCGGAGAAGGTTCTGTTCCCCTGGTAGAGGCTGGTCGCAACCCCACCGCCGCTGCCGCTATTGAAACCACAGCACAGGTCGAGGTCGCCATCGCCATCGAGATCGGCGATGTCGAGGCTGAGTGGAAATCCCGTCAGCGGGACCGTCGCCAGGCCGTCGAACGCTGCCAGGGGATCATCGATCCCTGTCCCCCATGCCACCTGCAGCTTCGAACCGAAGAAATCGGCGGCGATCACGTCGAGGTGCCCATCGTCGTCGATATCGGCGACCTGCACCTGCGGATTTCCGCCTCCCCAGCCGGGCACCAACCTCGGCTGTTCGCTGAAAGTTCCGTCGCCGTTTCCTTCCAGATAGGCAAATTGCCCGCTCAGGAAATCGGTAACGACCGCATCGACGGTTCCATCCTCGTTGATGTCCCCGACATCGACCGCCCAGGGCCAGTTGATGGAGATCGCGTTGAAGACGGGGGCATCGAAGTTGCCGTTGCCATCGCCGAGAGCAACGAACATCCCCGAAACGAGTGACGGTTCCCCCTGCAAGGCGATGATGTCGAGGTGGCCATCGGAATCGACGTCCGCCATCCGGACGGCATTGACCTTGTCCGCCATCACCACCGAAACCGGAGCAGCAAATTCGATGGGAGCCTGCTGGGAATAGCCAGTTGCGGAGAAAGGCACTGCCATCAGAACGGCGAGAAGAGAGTTTCGAACGCTCACGAGGACTCCTTGCACTTCGCCGCACGATCCCCGGGGAGGACCGGGGGAAACGGGACGCGGGGGCTCTACCCCCTGGGGAAAGTTCGCGGGCGATGGATTATCAACGGACACACAATTTGCTTAAAATCAGTTCTCGTAAATGGTGCCAATTGCATCGATTTGGACCAGCGATTCCATCTCGAACGCTTTATTCCCAACCTCTGCGGCCTTCATTTTCCCACTCCCAGCGGCTTTCATCAACTCCTCCTCGGAGAGCTTCTTCGGCTCCTCTTCGGGAGTCTCGTCGTGC
>DQQH01000095.1 GCA_015664425.1 Planctomycetota bacterium | reverse complement strand
CCGGCAGGTTTGGATCTAATCTCTCCGAGGATCAAGGCGAGAGATGCCGGGCCGAGGGAAGCGAGGTCTCCGCTGTCGATTGCGGACTCCAGCTGCTCGAGGATGTGCTCCTCCAGTTCGGGATCGTCGAAGACCTGCGGTATCAGCAACAGCAGGGTACTCGAGCGGGCACCAGGATCCTCGCCGAAGAGATCGTTCAGCCTCGGGTCGAGGTTTTCGGGACGCGGGCTCTCGCCAGCGGGTTCGGTGTTCGTCATTGGCGGATTGTCGCCTTCCTTGGCCCGGATTCCAATACCGGTTGGGTTGGTCCTCGGCGCTCACCCTGGCTAGACTCTCGCCATGGCGTTCCTCGATCTGGCCGTGATCTTCCTCTACGCCGCGGGGGTGCTGTGGATAGGGCTGAAGGCATCTGCCGGCTCCGAAGGCGAGGGGGACCCCCTCCTCGCCGGCAGGAACGTTCCCGTCTGGGCGGTCTTCGCCTCACTCGTCGCCACAGAACTCTCCGCCGCGACCTTCATCGGCGTGCCGCAGAACGCCTTCGTCAACCTCTCGTGGGCCTACCTCCAGCTCGCCATCGGCTTTCTGGCTGCAAAGTGGGTCCTGGCGAAGACTCTCGTTCCTCTTTACCACGACCTGGGTGTTTCGACGGTGTACGGTCTGATCGACTGGCGCTTCGGCAGGAATGCCCGGCGGGGTACTGCGGTGACCTTCATCGTCGGCAGGGTCATCGCTTCGGGAGTCAGGCTCTACATCGCCGCTCTCGCATTCGGGGTTGTCACCGGGTTTTCCATCGAGGTGACGATCGCCATCTGCGCCCTGATTTCAGGCCTCTACGCGATGCGTGGGGGAATTCGCTCGGTGATCTGGACCGATGTGCTGCAAGGGGCGGTGCTTCTCGGCGCTGCCCTCATCGTCCTCGGGGTGCTCCTCTGGCGGATTGATGGCGGGTGGCACGCACTTGCGGAATGGATCGGTGATTCCGGCGCCACGCGGATCTTCTTCATCCCCGGAGCGGGGGGGGTCGAAGGGGAGCGTTGGAGCGACCTGCTGACCAACGCCACCCTGTTTCCGACCGCGCTGATCGGCGGCTTCTTTCTCACTCTTGCGACCCACGGGACCGACCACGACATGGTTCAGCGGCTCTTGACGACCCGGGATGGGGCGGGAGCCGGTCGTGCCCTGGTGATCTCCGGAGTGGCGAATTTTCCGGTGACGGCGCTCTTCCTCCTGGTCGGGACGGGGATCGCCTGCCTCTGGCAGCTGCAGCCGCCCTCCTACGAGATCGGCGAAGCCCAGACGGTCTTTCCCCTCTTCGTCATCCACGAGATTCCCGTCGGACTGCGCGGGATCGTTCTCGCCGGACTTTTCGCCGCGGCGATGTCGAGCCTCGACTCGGCGCTGTGCGCCATTTCCGCAACCTGGACCGTCGATGTCAGGGAGGTTCCCGAAGGCACCGGACGGACGCGCTCGGTGCGGCTGGGAACAGGGGTCCTCGTCTTCGTCCTGGCACTCGCCGCCTGCGCCTTCGTCTGGCTGGAACGGTCGGGCTGGTCGCCCGCTGGGGACCTGGTCAGCCTCGCTCTCAGTTCGATGACCATCGTTTACGGCGGACTCCTCGGGGTCTTCATCTGCGCGGCCTTCCTGCCGCGACGTGGGAGCGGTAAGAGTGCTCTCGCTGGGCTGGTGACCGGCGCTGTCATCGGGTTCGGCCTCTTCCTGCAGAAGCCGATTCTTGCCCTCTTCCACGTCGACGAGGCTGTGATCGCCTGGCCCTGGTGGATCGTGATCACCTCGCTGATCTCTCTTGGAATCTGTGCCTCCGCCACGGGCTCGAGGGAGAGAAAGGCACCGCGATGAATCCCGGAACGCGGATCTGGGTCGGCATCCCCGGACTCGACCTCGACGGGGAGACGGCGCGCCATCTCGAGGAACTGCGCCCGGGAGGGGTGATCCTCTTCGGGCGTAACTTCCGCGACCCGGTCCAGCTCGGGGAACTTATTGTCGCGTTGCGAT
>DQQH01000204.1 GCA_015664425.1 Planctomycetota bacterium | reverse complement strand
TGAACAAGGGCTGTTTTGCCTCGAGGGTCCCGATCAGCAGGAACCACTTGCTCCACCCACCACACAGAGGTGGCAGGCCGATGGTGCTCAGGGCGCCGATGACAAACGCCGCCATCGTCCACGGCATCCGTTTGCCGATCCCCCCGATCTCGCTGACGAGGGTCTTGCCGGAGGCGACGAAGATCGCCCCGGCGCAGAAGAAGAGGGTGATCTTGCCGATGGCGTGGGTGGCGATGTGGAGCGCACCGCCGGTGAGGCTCGCTTCGGTCGCCAGGGCAGCGGCGAGAACGATGAAGGAGAGCTGGGCGATGGTCGAGTACGCCAGTATCGCCTTGATGCTGTCCTTTTTCAGGGCGATGAAGGAGGCGATGAGGATGGTCGCCGCAGCGAAGGCGGCGACCACTTGAGCGCCTGACGATCCCGCCAGGAGTCCGGAACCAATCACCGAGGTGACGATCTTGAGGACGGTGAAGACCCCCGCCTTGACCACCGCGACGGTGTGCAGCAGGGCGCTCACCGGAATCGGAGCGACCATCGCCCCGGGAAGCCAGGAATGGAACGGCATCAGGGCGGTCTTGGCGGTGCCGAAGAAGAAGAGCAGGGTCAACAGCGTCAACTGCCCGCTGGTCACCTTACCGGCGAGAATTCCTCCGGCGGAGAAGTCGAGAGTGCCGGTCAGCAGCCACGTCCAGATGATCGCGGTCAGAAGGAAAAAGGTCGAGGTGCCCAGGAGCATCCCGAGGTAGAGCCGTCCAGAGCGCCTCGCCTCGGGGCTGCGGGTGTGGGTCACCAGCGGGTAGGTGGAGAGGGTGAGGAGCTCGTAGAAGAGGAAGAGGGTCAGCAGGTTGGCGGCGAAGGCGATGCCGATGGAGGCGAAGATCGCGACGGCGAAGCAGGACCAGAAGCGGGTCTCTCCCTCCGACGACTTGCCGTAGAGGGTGCGCATGTACCCGATGGAGTAGATGGAACTGCAGATCCACAGGAAGGAAACGACCAGCGCGAAGATCAAACCCAGGGGTTCGACTTCGAGGGAGAGGTGGAGTGCCGGGGCGATCTCGAAGATGGCGGCGGTCGGGTTTTCTCCCGAGAGGACCGGCGACAGCATCGACAGGACCACGACAAAGAGAGCGATGTTGATGACGAGGGTCACCCCCTCGCGAAGATCGGGGGACTTGCGCAGCAGCAGGGGTGAGGCGACCGCCACCAGCGGCAGAAGCAGGGCGAGAAGGGGGGCGTTCATCAGCCGTTTCCTCCCAGCATCGCCGCAGCGGCACCCTCGAGAAGTTCGACCACCCAGCTGGAGTGCAGCCCGACAGCGATGCTCAGCCCGAGGAGGGTCCAGGTGGGGATCAGGAGCTCCAGAGGTGCTTCCTTGATCTCCCGGTCATCGGTTGCCTTCTGCAGATAGACGATTTCGAGCACTCGCCAGACGTAGATGGCCGCGAAGATCGAGCCGAGGAGGATCGCCGCGGTCAGGAGCCACTCGCCGGAGGCGATGGTGCCGCGCAGGAGGTAGAGCTTGCTGATGAAGCCAGCGGTGCCTGGCACGCCGATCATCCCGAGGCCCCCTGCCACCAGTGCTGCCGATGTCCACGGCATCTTCCTGCCGATGCCGCGCAGACGATCGAGGTCGTTCGATCCGAGGCGGTAGATGTAGATCCCGGCGACCATGAAGAGCCCGCCCTTCATCAGGGCGTGAAAGACGGTGTGCAGCAGCGCACCCTCGACCGCGTTCTTCTCGAGGAGGGCGAGTCCAAGGACGATGTAGCCGATCTGGGCGACGCTGGAATAGGCAAGAATTCTCGACAGGCTCTTCTGTCGGGCGGCGCTGAGAGAGCCGAAGACGATCGCCAGCGCCGCGCAGGTGAGAAGGATCGTCGAGTTGGAGACGCCGAGGAACCCGGTGTCGGTGCCGAAGACGCTGAAGACGAAGCGGAAGGTGATGTAGATGCCGACCTTGGTCGCGGTTGCCGACAGCAGCGCAGCCACCGCAGTGGGGGCGCGGGAGTAGGCTTCCGGGAGCCAGAGGTGAAGGGGAAAGAGCGCCACCTTGATGCTGAGGCCGACCATCAAGAAGGCGAAGGCGGTCTCGAGGGTACGGTTCTGGGGCAATTGCGAGAGACGCTGGTGGAGATCGTCGATGTTGAGGGTGCCAGTCAGCATGTAGAGGTAGCCGATGCCGATCAGGATGAAACTGGCGGCGATGCTTCCCAGCACCAGGTAATTGAACGCCGCAGGCAACGCCCGACGATCGCGGTCCTTGCCCATCGCCACCAGCGAGTACATCGCCAGGGAGGAGACCTCCAGCAGCACGTAGATGTTGAAGACGTCGCCGGTGACGCAGATCCCGACCATGCCGGTGATCGCCAGCAACCACAGGCTGTAAAAGAGGTTCACCCGGTCGGCGGCGATCTCGTGACGGACGCTCCGGTAGGAGTAGAAGGTGGTGACCAGGCCGACCCCGGTGACGAGGGTGATGATGATCGCTCCCAGGAGGTCGACGTGAAGCTCGATCCCCCACGGTGCCGGCCAGTCACCGAGGAGTTCTCGCACGCTGCCGTCGCTGACGACCTTCTCGAGAAGCCTGAGTGCGAGGAAGAAACTGGTGGCGACCGCCGCCAGTGCCACCAGCCACGAACCACGACCGCCGCCGCCCAGAACGGTGACGATGGCCCCGAGGAGAAGAACCACAACGACCAGGACGGGGAGGTGCGCCTCGATCACGGCGTCCCCTCCCCTGCCTCTTCCTGCCTGTCGTCGATGAGGACGATCTCATCGGCCTCGATGGTTCCGTAGGCCCTGCGGATGTTGACGATGATCGCCAGTGCAACCGCAAAGACGCTGAGAGAAACGACGATGGCGGTCAGAATCAGCACCTGGACTAGAGGGCTGGCGTAGGTGATGGAGGGATCATCCTGGATGATCGGGGCAACCCCTCCGGTGCGAACCCCCATCGAGATGAAGAGAAGGAAGATCGCAGTCTGGAAGATGGCGAGGGAGATCACCTTCTTGACCAGGTTGTGGCGGGCGATCACCCCGTAGAGCCCGATCATCAAGAGGATCACGAAGATCCAGTCGTTGTAGCTGCCGAGGATACTCACGACTCCTCCAGGGCGAAGAGTTTGCGGTAGAGGGTGAGCATCACCGAGGCGACGGTCAGGCCGATCCCTGCCTCGACGAGAGTGATGCCGATGACTTCGGCGTGCCCGGGATGGAGGGGGGAGAGTGCCGAGTAGTCGAGGAAACCGTTTCCGAACGCCAGGCCGTGGATTCCGACCCCGACGTAGAGGAGAACGCCGAGGGCCATCGCCGAATCGACGAGGCGCGGCGGCAGCAACGAGGTGGTCGCCTCCTCTCCGTTGAGGAGGGAGTAAAGGATGAAGGCACAGGCGAGGATCACCCCCGCCTGGAAACCTCCGCCGGGACCGATCTCGCCGTGGGCCTGAACGTAGAGGGCGAAGATGATGATGAAGGGGAAGAGCATCCCACCTATGACCCGGGCGACCACCTGATCCCTCATCGGCTCACCCCCCCGGGCTTTTCACGGCGCAAGAGGAGGAGCACGCTGATCCCGGCGGCAAAGACCACCGTCGTCTCGAAGAGGGTGTCGTATCCGCGATAGTCGGCGAGGATGGCGGTGACGGCGTTGGGAACCTCGCCACCGAAATCGTTTCCACTCGGGTGTTCGCTGGCGGCGGCGCTCGCCTTCCCGACCTGCTGAGAGAGGTACTGGGGGGAGAGATGGGACTGGACCGGGGCGTTGCGGTCGCCGAAGTGGGGCATGTCGAGGGTGCCGTAGATGAGGAGGGTGCCGGTCACCGCGACGATGATCGCTGCTGGCAGCCGCCCTGGCGGTGAGCGGCGCTCCTCGATGCCGGTGACCGACAGCGTCCCGAGGATCAGCAGCGTCGAGATTCCTGCGCCGATCGCGGCTTCGGTGAGTGAGACATCGAGGGCGAACATGTTGGTCCAGACCGTTGCCATCAGCAGGCCGAAGACCCCCAGCAGCATCGCCGAGGCGAGGAGGTTGCGCGTCAGGACCGTCCCGAGGGCGACGATCGCCACCATCGCCAGCAGGGCGATGTTGATGAGGAAGACATCGTTTTGGGCGAGCAGATCAGTCATCGTCTTCCCCTTCCTCGCGACAGGAGAGCCCCGAGAGGTAGGCGGCCTGGGAGATCGCATGGGTCGCGGTCGGGGTGGTGATGAAGAGGAGCACGGCGATGACCGCCAGTTTCAGCGTCGTCTGCAGGCCGTCGCTGCCCATCATCAGGCCGCCGATGATCAGCAGTTGACCGAGGGTGTCGCCGGTGCTGGCGGGATGCAGGCGCGAGTAGAAGTCGGGCATCCTGAAGATGCCAAGAGCTCCCGAGAGGGCACAGAATCCACCGAGACCGAGGAGCAGCCAGGTGAGGAGAGCGCTCATCGTAGCCTCCTGCGGGTCACCAGTTTGAGCAATCCGATGGTGGCGACGTAATTGATCAGTGCGTACAGAATCGCGATGTCGAGGAAGCCGCTGCGGCCCTGGAGAAAGCCGAGAAGAACCAGCAGCAGCACCGCCTTGGTGCCGATGGCGTTGACCGCCAGAACCCGGTCGTAGACGCTCGGGCCGCGCAGCGCCCGCGCCAGCACCAGCACCGCACCGGCGAGGACCAGGACGACCGCCAGTTGCTCGGGACTCACCGAGACTCTTCCGATTCGAGCGCCGCGATGTGTTTTTCCATCGATCCGTCGAGGAGATGCTCGCGCGGCCCATCGTCGAGGGCGTGAACCAGGAGCTCACCCTTGCTGACGCGCACCGTGACCGTTCCCGGGGTCAAGGTGATGGAGTTCGCCAGCAAGGTCAGCGCCAGCGGCTGGCTCAACCGCGTCGGGACCCTCACCAGCCTCGGTCGGATCGGCAGTTTCGGGTGCCACACCCGTCGAATCACGTCGAGGTTGGCCAGGGTCACCTGCCACAGGAGCCAGGGCAGGTAGAGGATGAAGCGGACGGCGGTCGCAGGCGAGCTTCGAGGGGTTTCCATCGGTGACAGGCGGCGACAGAGGATGACCGTTGCCAGGGAGCCGAGGGCGCCGACAACGAGCAGGAAGTTCGATTTCAACTCTCCCGAGAGGATGAGCCAGAAACCGTACAGGGCCAGGAAAAGAAGAAAACTGCGCACCTCGATGGTCCCCCTGATTGGCTCGCACCGCCCTCGGCCCACGATCCTCGAAGGCGGTGCTCGACGGCCGCGCGAAGTATCCAACAGTGCCGTCCGATAGTCCAGAAGGGCCGATCAGCATCCCTCCTGGTGGTGGCAGAGGACCCCTCCTCTGGATTCCGGATCGCTGGCGGGGGGGCGTGGGGAGGGGTAGCCTCCCTGTCGTCGTCGCCGTCGGCGAGGCTGGAGAGGGGAAGGGTTGACTTCCTTCGGAGAGTACGCCGGCCTTCTCGCCGCCGCCTGCTGGGCCACCGGCAGCCTCATCTTCAGCCGCATCGACGCTCCCGCCGCCGCCATCAACCTGGCGAAGAACCTCATCGCCGGGGTGCTGCTCACCGCCACCATCCCCTTCCTCGGCTCGGGGCTCGCCGTCTGGACCGATGCCCCCGCCAGCGCCTACCTGTGGCTGCTGCTGAGCGCGGTGATCGGTATCCAACTCGGCGATGCGGTCTACTTCCGCAGCATCCAGATCCTCGGCCCCCGTCGGGCGCTGGTGCTGACGACGATGACGCCACCCATCTCCGCCGTCATCGGTTGGTACTGGCTCGCCGAGGCTCTCGATCAAGTGCACCTGGTGGCGATGGCGCTGACCTTGGCGGGGATCACCTTTGTCGTCCGCGACCGCAGCCTCGCCAGCGACCGCTCCGGGCTTCATCAAGGGAGCACCCGCGACGGGATCCTCCTGGGGCTCCTCGCTGCCGCCTGTCAGGCGACCGGCCTGGCGATGGCGAAGGTGGCGATGGAGTCGATGCCCGCCCTCGAGTCCTCGGCGATGCGCATCGTCGGCGGGTTCGTCGGCGGTCTCATCGTCGCGGTCATGACCGGGTCCCTCGGGCGCTGGAAGAAGCAACTGCTCGCAGACGGGGTGCCGCTGCGGGTTTTCGTCGCCAGCTTCATCGGCACCTACATCGGCATCTGGCTCAGTCTCATCTCCGCCCTGGCGGTGCCGCTGGCGATCGCCACCACCCAGCAGTCGATGACCCCGGTCTTCATGGTGATCCTGGTCGCCATCTTCCTGCGCAAGACCATCTCCATCATGGCCATCGCCGGCATGCTGGCGGCGATCGCCGGTGTCGCCCTGCTGATGCAGCCGGAGATCCTGTTCGGCTGAGGGCTATCCCTCTTGCTCTTCCTCTTCATCGAAGAAATAGGTGTACTCGTCCCCTTCCCCCTCTGCCGCCGGTCTGGCGATGAATTTCCTGGCTTCGTTCCTGGTTATCAGCGTTGAGAAGAGGAACAGAAGGACGAAGAGGGAAGCGAGGACCACCATGGGAGTCCCCAGGAAGTCCAGGATGGCCTGGACGATATCGGAGGAGATGATGGAGACACTGGCCAGCAGACTGAGCAGGAGCAGGATTGAGAATGGCGCCAGGGAAAAGAACAAGGCGATGAAGCTCAGCAACTGCCACCACTTCACCGAGGCGTGCAACCGGGCCACTTCACATAGATGGGTCATCGCCATGCAGAGGAGCAGAAGTGCGGTCAGTTGGGCGAGATTCAGGATGGGATTGACCACCGCCGCTACCCAGCCGGAGGGAATCAGTACGCCGAAGGTGAAAAAGAGCGTCTGTAGCCAGAGTGTCCCTGCGACGATGCTCACCACTACCATCTTCCAATTGTAGTCGTCGATATTGATCCTGCGGAGCCGGAAAATTCCCCACGTCAGGCTTGTCATGCCGAGGAGATCGTTGAAGACGTCCTCGATGTTGATGGCGATTGCTGGGGTGTTGTAAAAAATGCCGTAATCGATCCAGCAGAAAAGACCGCCCCAGAATATGGCCCAGAGAGGAGCGATAATGCCCGAAACGTCGAAGGAAGACCGGGCCATC
>DQQH01000142.1 GCA_015664425.1 Planctomycetota bacterium | reverse complement strand
TCGATGCATCGATCTCCGGAAACACCGGCGGTGGAAAGGGCGGACCGGTTTTCGAATCAGGCGCCGAGAAGATCGACGAGTGGCTTCCCGTCCTCGGCCTGATCGTCCAGTCGTCGATTCCCCTGGGCGGATATTCCTTGAGCGCCGAGGCGGACCTCTCCGGCATGTGGTTCAGTTTTGGCGACGTCGATGGCGGTTACCGCAACTCGTCGATTCGTCTCGGATTCCAGGAGGGGGACAGCATGATGCTCGGCGTTGGTTACCGCTCTGTCGAGGTCAACATCGACAACGATGGCAACGGCAACAGCAGCGACCTCGACCTCGGAGGCGGCTTCTTTTTCCTCGAGTGGGCGCTCTAGGAGCAGACCGGGTCGAGGGCGGAAAGATCCTGAGGGGTCCGAGGGCGAGAAAGAAGGCCCGTTCCCTGGTGAGGGACCGGGCCTTTTCACATCGTATCGCACCGTTGCCGACCCGGAGATCAGAGGCAGCTGGAACTGCTGCAGCCGAGGGAGTCAGCGGTCGGGTCGATGCCGCAAAGGGGGTACGGTGCCCCGGGAGCGGGTCCGCCACCGAAGAGCGCGGTCAGCAAATTGATCGGGTCGGCGACGTCGAGGGATCCATCATCGTTGATGTCTGCGGAATCCTCGCAGGTGAGATTGGAGGGACCGCCGAAGAGGTAGCCGAGAGTATTGATCACATCGGCGAGATCGACGCCATCGTCGTTGTTGGTGTCGCCGCGAATGAAGGCCTCGGAACACTCATCAGGAATGCCGTTGCCATCGATGTCAGGGGCTCCAGCGGAGATGTCACAGGAGTCGATGACTCCGTTGTTGTTGCAATCGCTCGCTGTTCCTTGCACGAACTGGAACACATCGAACTGGCCGTTGTTATCGCAGTCTCCGTCACCCTGGAACGCTGCTTCGAAGAAGCCGAGGTCGATGTCATCGACGTCGCCATCCTGGTCGATGTCATGGACGGCGCACGGGTCGTCGGGGGAGATCACCGCGTCGGTGACGTAGCAGTCGATGAATCCTGGAACGTCGAGCAGGTCGATGATGGCATCGCCGTTGCCATCGAATTCCGCGCGTCCCAGAGAGTCGATGAAGGCAACCACCAGGGCCTGGTCTGAAGCGCTGAGCAGGGCGTAGGCATCGGCGGAAACCTGACCCTCTCCGCCGTGATAGGAGACCGCCTCGGCGACGCGGGTATCGAGATCTCCGGCGGTGACCCTGCCGTCGTGGAGAAGCGGGGAACGGCTTCTGACACCCCACAGGGAGGGAGTTCGCATCTCTGTTTCGGTGGCGGCTCCCTGGACGATGCCGTCCCCGAGGGAACCCATGTCGTGAAGCAGGTAGTCGGAGTAGGGGCGGATCTCGCGGTTGGTGAGGGCCGCCTCCGGAGCGTTTCCGGTGGTGTAGCCCGGGTTGTGGCAGGCGGCGCAACCGACCTGATTGAAGATGACCTCTCCGGTCATACCCGAGCGAGGAGTCTGGGGAGGAGGAGCGAGGAAGCGCTGGAAGTCGGTGATGCGCTCGATGAAGGTGACCCCCTGCGCGTCCGGTTGATCTTCGGGGTCGCTGACGGCGTCGCAGATTGCCAGCAGCGCCAGGTCCCCCTGTGGGGGATTGTCTGCCGGCAGGATCGACGAGGTGATCCCCATCTCCTGGAGAGAGGCGTCGGCGGAAAAACTCATCAACGTGGTCAACTGGGCCTTCCAACCGAAACGACCTGGCCTCAACGGAGCGCCGGGATTTTCTAGAAGTCCGACCCAGTGGATGGTGCCGCTGCCGCTGGTCTCCAGGGCGAGGATGTCGGCGGTTTCGATGGCCTCGACCAGACCCGCTCCGAGGATCGACGGGGTGACGCGGTTGACCACGACATTTGCGATCGCTGGGATCGTCTCGAGGCAGTCGTCGTCGATGGCGTTGGCATTGAGGAGAGAGCCACCGAGGTCAGCGAGGGGGTCGAAAGGTTCACCCTTCTTCTCGAGGCCAAAGCGAGTGACCTCGATGGGGCCGGAGCCTCCTGTGGGAAAGGCGTGGCAACTGGCGCAGGAGTTCTGGTTGAAAACGGGACCGAGGCCATCCTCAGGGAGGAAGGTCTGCAGGAAGCGAGTCTTCCCCTGGATGAAGCGATCGAGCTCATCGACGGTGAGTCCGTCGATGGGGTCACCCATCCTGGCCTGGAGGGCGACGGGCTGGGCGCTGACAGTGGTCGAGAACAGGATCAGAACGAGGATGCTC
>DQQH01000116.1 GCA_015664425.1 Planctomycetota bacterium | reverse complement strand
TGCGTCGGCGACGACGGGAAGCAGGAGCATGGAGATCAGCAACACTCGAAACATCGTCTACCTCCTACGGAAAGACCAGGTCGATGGATGCCCAGTCCTGGACGGGAGCTCCGCAGGAGCGCGACCAGTCGGCGAAGTTGGTGAGAGCGTCGGGCACCTGAGCGGGCCAGTAACAGGAGTGGTAGCAGTCGTAGAGATCGCGCTCGATGGGAGTGCACAGGCCGTAGGTTCCGCCGCCGCTGTCCACCTCCCACCCGGGGGCGAAGACGGTGCTGCAGCCGAATGGGATCCTGTCGGCGAGGGCGCTGACGGTTCCGTCAGGCCCGACGAATCGCTCTTCGATCATCCTGGCCTTCTGGTTGATCGGCTTGATATGCCTCACGGGGTCACCTCGTCCTTCACGGTGGCTACTTTCGGGGGATGGGTTGCTTGATTGAACGTTTCGAGGAAGTCGGGGTTGCCACAGGCGATCTTGCCGTAGCAGCGCAGACCCAGGTCGGTCCAGGCGCGAATCCATTCGCAGTAGTGCAGATTCGGCTGGGTCGCATCGGCGTATCTGACGTGTGCCTCGTGGTAGCAGCCGCCGCTGCAATGGGGCCGAGCGAAGCACTCGTGGCAGGCGATCTTCTTCGAGATGTGTGTCTTGGCGAGAAACTCGCTGCGTTTCTCCTCGTCGATGCCATCCTCGATGTTTCCCAGGGCGTGCTCTCCCGACTCGACGAAGCGGTGACAGAGCCCCAGTTCTCCCTCTGTCGAGACCCCGAGGAGTCCGAGCCCGGCCCCGCAGGGGTGAGCCTTGTTGATCCCCTGGTGAATCTCCTGGAGCAGGTCATGGAGGTTGGAGAAGGCGTGTCGCTCACCTCTGAGGGCGGCCTCGACGTACTCGCCAGCGAGGTCCTCGAAGCCGAGGAGAATCTGACCGAGGTGGCCTTCTCCGAGGGCGTATTCGTGGTCCTCGGCGCTGGTGACCGGGGCGAAGCCGACGGAGTCGAAACCGATCTCCCCGGCGAGGTGATGAAAAGTCTCGGGAACCGGAGCCATCCCCCTGGTGAGGGTGACGCGGGCACCGATGGGTCTTCCGTGGGGGCGGTTCTTCTCGAGGAGTTTACGGATCCTCGGCAGGATCGCGTCGTAACTGCCCTTGCCGCTGGAAAAGGTGCGATGACGGTCGTGGTCGAGGCGATTGCCATCGATGCTGACGTTGATCCCGAAACGGTGCTCGACGAGGAAGTCGATCACCTGGTCGGTGAGGAGGGTGGCGTTCGTCGTCAAGGAGAACCCGACCGATCTCCCCAGTTCCCGACTCCGTTCGAGGGCGTGCTCGGTGGCAGCACGGATCGTCTTGAAGTTGAGCAGAGTCTCGCCGCCGAAGAAGGTGATCGAGACACCGGAACGCCCCTGGGAGCTCTCGAAGAGGAAGTCGATCGACTTGCACGCGGTCTCCGGCGTCATCATCGGCAGTCTCGGAGTGCCGTCGGGTTTCTTCGGCTCGGCGATTCTGTCCTCGCCGTACTCGTAGCAGTAGGTGCAGGAGAGGTTGCACTTGTTGGTGACGTTGAGAACCAGCGTCGACAGCGGGAAGGGCATCGGTGGCAGCTGTTCCGGTGGGGCGTTGGGTGCGCCGACAGGACGCAGGATTCCCATGGCGGCGAGTTCATCGAACGCCTCTCGGGTCTCTTGCTGCAGTTCCTTGTCGAGTGATTCAAGCCACCGTGCGGGATCTTCCCCTTCAGGATCAGAGAAACTGTCGAGAATTCCCGTCGAGACCTGGTCGAGCTGAACCACTGCGGCAGACGAGGTGACATACGCGAACTGCGTTCCTTCGTTCTCGAATCGGTGGATGAGAGATGTGTGAAAATTCATCGTTGATTCCATTCGTAGAGATCCCAGCGGACGTAGATGGGAACCATGACGAGCAGATGTCCCCGCGCCCTGAACTCCTTCTGGACGAGGACGGGGGGTCCTTCGTCGACCTCTGGCTCCTGCTCATCCTCGTCCCCGGCATCCTGCCCATCCTCGTCCCCGGCATCCTCATCATCCGTGCCATCGGAGTCCTTCTCTTTTTTCTTCTCCTTCTTCTCCCGTCGTTCGGGGACGGTGAGGGTGCAGGTGGCAACGACGTAGACGTCACCGATGTTGTTGGCGTTCCAGCGACGCTCGGGGTTGGGACCATCGATGGCAGGTGTGAAGACACCGCTTTGCTCATCGAGGGAGCCGACGAACTGAAGATCGTCATCGTTGGGTCGAATGGCAAATTCTTCCAGGTGCCAGCTCACCGGTACCGTCATCAGTTCGACATCGTCGTCGTTGTAGGGGATGCCATCGGGGCCGCGGCTCATCGCCACCGCCTCGAATCGCTCCATCTGCTTGTCTCGCATCTTGCCGCCATTCCGCGCAAGTCCCGGATTGGGGCGAATCTGGATCGAGTCGATGGTGTCGTAGAGGGTGATGGCCCGTGGGCCGTGGTGGATCCCGTAATCGATGGCGCGGGTTCCCAACTTGGCATCGGCAGCAGCATTCACCGTCAGAGTCACTCGGGTGTCGTCGTGTCGTCTGGCGGCGGTAACGGTGAGGCCCTGTCCGAGGTGGAAATCAGAGGCATCGAGTCCATCCTTGAAGCCGCAGCCGAGGATCTCGACCTCGTTCCCCTCGGATGGCACGGCGATCTCGCCCCCGAAAGCACCGAGGATCCCGGGGGAGTCTCCAATCCTCAGGAGTTCGACGTCGATTCCCAGCTCGTTGTATTCCCCGGTGAAGAGCCTACCTGTCATGTGGATCCAGGATTCGTCGAGAAGAAGCACTTCGCGGAGGGACTCGAACTCTCCAGGTGCGGTGGAACTTGAACGGCCGCGCCAGGAATGTCCGGCGTAGAAGATCCCCGTGCCGCTGCGGACGACGGTTCTGCCGTTGGCACGGTGCCACGTCCATTTCGACTGGTACTCGTTTTCGGCGACACGCGTGAGTTCCAGCGTCCCGCGGATGTCCCCCCTTCCGATCTCGTGGCCCTTCAGCAGCCACTCTCCATCGAGAGGGACTTCCCGCCGCTCGAGACGCCAGGTGCGCCACTCATCGGTGAACAGCGGCTGTGTCTTGGCGAGAGCCGAGAGCACACGGTCGGCGCGATCCTCTCCTCGCTGCTGGCTTCGAGGAGAACCCTCTCCATCTGACGTTGAGGAGGACGGTTCGCCGCCACCTCCGCCGCCGTCGCGGCTGAATCCACCGCCGCCGCCGCCGAAACTACTGCCGCCGCCGAAGCCACCCCCGCCTTCGGAGCCGCCGCGGCCCCTGCTGCGCCCCCTGAAGGACTGGGACCCGACGAGGGGGTAGAGGGCGAGGTGGGTCGCCTTGAGGTATTTCCACTCCTGACCGTCGCGCCACTCCGAGAAGACTCGCCCGAGGGTGTGGCAATCGGCGCAGGTTTCGCGCAGATCCGAATCGCTATCCTGTTCTGACCAGTGAACCCGGCGTTCCGACTCGTACATGGCAACACGCGCTTCGCTGCGCGAGAGACCGTGCTCGTCGGAGAGGTAGCGGACCACCTCCTTCGCTTCTTCTGGCTCGAGAGCGACGCTGTAGAGTCGGATCATCCTCTTGAGGGAGATCTCCCACCCCTCAGGGGTCTTCCGCATGTAGGAGATACGAGACATCTTTCCATCGTCGTCTATAGCGTGGCAGGCGACGCAGCGCTCACGGATGAGAGGATGCTCGACGGCGATCCCCTCCCGTGGGCGGGGCTCCCGCCTCGACTCGCTGCGTTCCTCCGACGATTCTTCGTCGGGACCGGTGCCTTCCTGGTTGCCCGGCCACCTCCCGCGACGCTCCGCCCGGCCGCCGGGTCCACCCTCCGAGGACGTTTCCCCCTCTGCTGCTTCCTGGACCCCTGCTTCACCCTCGCCTTCACCACCGCGCCCCCGGCGGAATCGACCGCCGCCACGTCCCCGTCGTTCACCCCCCTCGCCTCCCCGTCGCTGACGCAAGGCTTCACGCCTTTCGGTTTCCTCACTGGCTTCTTGGGTGCTCTCCTCGGTGGCTTCCTGGGTGCTCTCCTCGGTGGCTTCCTGAGTGCTTTCTTCCGCCGTTTCTCCCTCGACCTGGGGCGGGTCGGTCGGTTGCTGACCCTTGGGGTAGAGGAGCTGCTGGTAATAGGCGGCGGCACCCTCCGGCAGACCCTCGGCGATCAGGGGGTCGCTGGAGGAGAGTTCGAAGAGGGGGGGTGGCGGGGCACTCTTGTCGGCAGCCCCGATCGTCGACGCATGCTGACCATCATCGGTGACGACAAACGTCAGGTATCCAAGAAGAGGAAGCAACAGAAGAAATTTGACCGCATTCGCTGCTGAACTCGACGAGGCAGGCTTCATCGACTCTCTCCGATCTGGCGACACAATGGCGTCAGTCGATCCGACCACCGTTGAAATCACCGCCAGGAAATCAAGGATTGCTGGTGCGAGGCCCCGGGGGCGTGCCCTGTAGAGAGCGGCCCGATTCAGTGCCTGCGGGCGACCATCCCCCCCTGATTAGCCCATCTCCGGGGCCGAGACAACCCCCCGAAGGAGGCGGGAAGGTCTCGCATTCGATCGGGGGAGCGATTCTCATGGTGCCTTCATCGATTTGGAGTCTGAGTATGACCGCCCACCGACAACAGACCCGGGAGTCCCGTTTCGGGGTGATGAGGTTCCTGAGGCCGTATCGGGGTAAACTGGCCCTGCTCCTCGCCATCCTGCTGGCGACCACGACCCTCGGGCTGCTCCAGCCCTGGCTCGTCCAGCAATTGATCGACCGGGTGCTGCTGGGAGCTCGGGAGGATCTGATCTGGATCTTTCCCGTCGCCGTCTTGACGGTCGCCCTCTTCCGGTTCGCACTCGGAGTCGTCCACGCCAGCCTCTACGCAGGGGTGACCGCCCGGGTGCTTCTCGACATGCGCGTCGACTTTCTCGAACACCTGCAGAAGATGTCGCCCCAGTTCTTCACGGGAACCCGATTTGGCGAGGTCATCATCCGCCTCAACCGGGATCTCACTCAGCTACAGGAACTGTCGACGGGGGCCCTTCTCGGTTTTGTCACCCATT
>DQQH01000053.1 GCA_015664425.1 Planctomycetota bacterium | reverse complement strand
TCGTCAGGGACCTCTTCTTCACCGTCCCTGCCCGCCGACGCTTCCTCAAGTCCGATTCTGCCGAGGTTGCCCGGACCAGTTCCGCCATCAAGTCGATCGCGATGGCGCTCCCCACCGTCGGTTTCAGGCTCCTTCACGACGACCGGGTGGTCCTCGATTATCCCGCCGACCAGCGCCATAGGGACCGTATCGCAGAGATCCTCGGATCCGATCTGGGCGCCGATCTCATCGAACTGCCGAGTACCGACGGGGTGTGGGGGTGGCTCGGTCGGCCCGAAGAGCACCGTCGCAATAACGATGGCATCTGGAGCTTTCTCAACGGCCGACCGATCCGTGATCGCCAGGTCCAGCACGCGGTCCGCGAGGGGTATCGTGGTTTCCAGATCCCGGGCCACTACCCGGTGGCGCTCATCTTCCTCGACATCGATCCCTCCGAGGTCGACGTCAACGTCCATCCGACGAAGCACGAGGTTCGCTTTCGTGACAGCCAGGGAATCCACCGCCGGATCCGCAGGGCGATCCGCGAAGCGTTGACGGCGGAGGGATCGGTGCCGCAACTCCCCGTCGGTACAGTCGCTGAGCCGGCGGCGGGGCTCTCACCTCGACCGGTCAGGGAAATGCACGCCGATCAGGCCGGAGAGCTGCCGCCAGTGGGATGGAGTCGGGAGGTGGCGAAGGAGAAGGTGGTTCCCGAGGCGATCGGGTCCACCCTCGTCGAGGAGAAGCAGGTGCGCGTCTTCCAGGTGCGAAACTCCTTCCTGGTGATCGAGGAGGAGGAGGGACTGCGGGTGATCGACCAGCACGCCCTGCACGAGAAGATCCTCTACGAGGAGATCCTCCGTCAGAGGGAAGAGGGAGGGGCACGCCAGGGGCTGCTCGTGCCAGAACCGGTGCGTCTCGACCCGTCGGAATGGACCTCCTTCTGTGAATGCCAGGAGGCGCTGGCGGAGGTCGGACTGGAAGTCGAGGAGTTCGGGGAGGACACCGTGCTTGTGCGTTCGGTCCCTGCTGGTTTCGAGGAGGCTGGCATCCCGGCGCTGTTGAGATCGCTCCTCCAACGGGTCCAGGATTCTGCCCGTGGAGGGGATGTTCCCGACCTGCGCGAGAGGTTGTTGCAGACGCTGGCCTGTAAGGCCGCGGTCAAGGCGGGGCAGCGTCTCTCTCCGGAGGCTCAGGAGGATCTTGTCCGCGGACGCGATCGGGCGTTCCAGCCCCAGAACTGCCCCCATGGACGCCCCTCCGAACTCTTCATCACCTGGCAGGAACTGGAGCGGAGCTTCGATCGCAAATGACCCGGAAGCCCTTCATCCGCCAGGGGTCGCGTGCTAAACCATGAGGCTGTTACCTGCCCCAGATGGCACCGGGTTTTCCCCTTGTTCTGACAACGGGAGTGGAGGTTGAAGTGTTCGAGGACGGTCCAGGACTGATCCTGATCCTGACTCCCGGGCTTCCATCCCGGTTGCGCAATCGCATTCGCGAACGTCTGCGGGAGCTGGGAGCCACCGTCTCGGTGGTCGAGGGTGGCGCACGCCAGTACCTCGAGGTATTCGGCGATGGCCCCTACCTGGACACCCTTTCCATCGATTCCTGGAAGGGGGTTGAGAGGATGATTGCTGTCGGGACTCCGGCTCCTCACGCCGCTCCTCAGTCGCCGCCGGAACCCGCGACCCTTCACGTCGGCGACCTCGAGATCGGCCCCGGGGAACTGGTGGTCGCCGCCGGGCCCTGCGCCATCGAGGAGGAGGAGCGGACCTTCAGAATCGCCGACTCGGTGGCTGCTATGGGAGTGCAACTCTTCAGGGCGAAGGTCG
>DQQH01000073.1 GCA_015664425.1 Planctomycetota bacterium | reverse complement strand
GCGGACGTTTTCAAAGGTGTCGGCAAGATCGCTATCTACGTTGTGGGTACCCTGGTCGCCTTTGATGTGGTTGGCATCAATACCGGGCCGCTCCTCGGTAGTGTGGCCATCCTTGGTCTGGCGCTCTCCTTCGGCTCGCAAGACATGGTTCGGGATCTGGTCAACGGCTTCTTCATTCTTGTGGAAAATCAGTATGCGGTCGGGGACTGGGTGAAAATCGGTAGCCACGAAGGCACGGTCGAGCAAATCAATATTCGCTCAACGCGCTTGCGCAGCTCGAACGGTGTGCTGCAGATCATCCCCAACGGTACCATCGCCACAGTCGAGAACATGACCCGCGATTGGTCCCGTTTCCGCTGTCATGTGGGTGTGAGCTACGACACCGACATCGACCTGGCCGAACGCATCTGCAACGAAGTCGGAGCAGCGATGTATGCCGATCCCGAGCTGCAGGACAAGCTGATGGAGGCACCCACTTTCGTCGGTGTGACCGATCTCGGCGACTCGGCCGTGGTGATACGCTCTCAAGCCAAGACCCAGCCCGGCTCGCAGTGGGGCCTGGAGCGGGAGATGAACCGTCGCCTGAAGAAGGCGTTCGAAGGCGCCGGCATCGAGATCCCCTTCCCGCAACAAGTGGTGTGGCACCGCAACAAGCTCAGCGAATCGGGATAGTGGTCGGCGTGACTCTTTCTCTATCTCCGCGAAACTCCCCCAGATCGGTGCCGGAGTCGAACGCGAGAGTGCGCACAGGGGACACGATTATTGCCTCCTAAACCTCCGGGAAGCGTGGAGTTAGGAGAGTTGGGATACGGCTTCGAATGGCTCCGATAGTGTTAGGAAATCAAACAGTCTTGACGCTGCACGTCCTATTTGTTAGTTTGCCGTGCTTCGGTGGGATATGCCAATCCCGCTGCGATGCCCCCCCAAGGAGAGGACGTTTGCTGTGTCAAGTGCTGCTCAGTTATTCGGTGAGCACCTCCGGGAACTCAGGCGGGCCAATGGCAAGAGCCAGGTCGAGGTGGCCCAGGAGTTCGGTGCCTCGCGCAGCACGATCGCTCAGATAGAACTCGGAAACCGGAAAGTGCAGGCGGAGGAACTCGGTCGCCTGGCCAAGATCTACGGATGCAGCCCAACCAGCCTGCTTGTGATTCCCGAGACACGCAAGGATCGAGAAGATGACGAACTGCTCGATGATCTGGGTCAATCCGTCCCGGAGTTCTCGAAGGATCCCACCGCATTCAAAGGGCTCCGAGAAGCAGTCCTTCTCTCCCGAGAGCTGACGCTGCTCGAGAAGGCGCTCGGACTCGAGGGGTACTCAGCGGGTCCCCCTTTCCACGGATTCGGCGCGCCGTGCACTCGGTGGGAAGGTGCACACCAAGGATACGTGGCCGCTCAAGAAGAGCGCTGGCGGATGAACCTCGGTGACAGCCCAATTCGGGACGTCGACGACACACTGGCCATGATGCGAGTCCGCGCGACGCAGGCAAGTCTGCCCGAGGGCATTTCGAGCCTCTACCTTCAGGCTCCGGAGACGGGCACCTTGGTAGTCGTAAACGAGTCGCTGTCGATGGAAGAGCGACGCTTCCAATATGTTCACGGCTACGCACATGCATTGTTTGATCATGGGCACCGTTGGCTCGCATGTCGTACGGATGCACGACATTCACTTTCAGAGCTTCGCGCTACCGCTTTCGCGGGGAGGTTCCTGCTCCCGGAGACGGGTCTTCGTCGTTATCTGAACAGCCTCGGAAAAGATACGCTGGGACGCGCAAGTGGTGCCACTCAAAGGCTGTTTTCGGAACCTGTCGGACCGAGTGCAGACGAGCCACCGGTCCGTGTCGATGACCGCGGACGCAAGGGAGCGACGCCCATCGGCGCTTGCGACCTGACACAGATCGCTTGTTACTTCGGTGTCAGCCCTGCCCTGACCTCCCACAGTTTGCGCAACCTACGCTACATGAGCGACGATGAAGTCGCCGCCCTCACGAGCCAAGATGCCAAAGGAACTGTGGAGCGCACCAAGAAAGTACTGGATCTGCGGACGTTCAGGCAGATCCCCAAGCGCGATGCGTTTCGGTCGAGGCTGCTGGCACTGGCCGTTGAGGCCGTTCGTCGAAATGTCATCGATGTGCGCCAGTTCAAGCGTTCCGCAGAACTCGTTGGCGTGACCGCTGAAGAGCAACAAGTGCTACTCGATGGGATCCAATAGTGATCGACCTACGAACGATTAAATCGACAACAGAGCGAGAGAGGAACTCTCGCTTTTTTAAAGTACACACCAAATCAAGTGGAAACACTGGCGAAGGATCCAATGTATGAATTACCAGTTTCGACAACAAACTCAGCTCACAACGGCTTGTATTCTTGCAGCCGGCACTGGAAGTCGCCTTCACCCACTGACGGAATCTATGCCGAAATGCCTAACCGAGGTACATGGGCGGTCGATTCTCGAGCGATTAGTCACTAGCCTGCGTGAACAAGGATTCAAGCGTCTTGTGTTCGTGCTTGGCCACCTTGAACATTGCATCCGAAGGTGGCTCGAAGTTCATGCCGCAGACTTTATAATTGAGTATGTCTCAAGTCCTCTATACGCCGAAACGAACAATCTCTACTCATTGTGGTTGGCGCGCAACCAAATCAAGGAACCCTTCCTCCTGATCGAGAGCGACTTGGTATTCGGCTCCCCGCTTCTGAATGCTCTCAAGTACCCCGATCGAATCGCAATCTCTCGCCAACTACCTTGGATGAACGGCACGACCGTGACAGTGGATGCGCATCGGGTCTCCGAGTTTTTCGTCGGCGCCAACTCGAGCACCAATGAAGAGAGATACAAGACCGTCAATATTTGCAGCCTTTCCGAATCGTCATGGCGACTTGTTGTCGCACGGCTCGATCAGTATGTCTCTGAGGGAAGAGTGAACGAATACTACGAGTCGGTGTTTAGGGACCTGGTGTCGGAGGGTCGCCTTAACTTTCACCCTGTCTTGTTCGACGAGCACTGCTGGTATGAGATCGATACGATCGAAGACCTCCGGTGCGCTCAGAAAACGTTCGCACGAACTGAAATCAGAGAAGCAGACACTCAGCCCTCCCCTGGTTTCCAGAGAGTCGAGCTTCAAAATCCACAGCGACGAGTGCCGGTGGGATAACCGCTGACCGCACTGAGCCGAGGAGTGCTGCCATGAGTTCAAACGTTTCGACAGTCATTAAGAAAGGCTTGAAACTGCATGGCAGATAACGATACGGCCACCAGAGAGCAACTTTACGAGACGATATCGTCCCTGCACGGTGGTTACTGGCAGTATCGATTCGTTGACCATGCCTATCTCTACAACCTCTATTTTCCGCCAGCACGTTTTTTCGATCAGCTGACCCGTCAGATTCGCGAACTTGTCTTGAGTTATCCCGTCGCCCAGAGTGTGCTGGCCGAGATGATGGGCAAGATCATTGATCAACCAGCCGAGTACATTGTTGTGGGCAACGGCGCTTCAGAGCTCATTAAGATTGTCTCAGGCCACCTCGCCAAGACATTGATCGTTCCAGTGCCATCTTTTAATGAATATACCAATGCGGCGCCGGCGGAACGTGTCGTTGAATTTCACCTTGACCCGTCTTCGTTTCAGTTGGATGTCGATAAGTTCGCGGAAGAAGCGATTCGCTGCGGTGCCGACGTCGCGGTGGTCGTATCCCCCAATAACCCAACTTCACTGCTCGTGCCAAAGGCGGATCTTATCCGATTGCTGGTGAAACTGGCTAAACATGGCTGCATCTTGATTGTCGATGAGTCCTTTGTCGATTTCACCGAGGACCCTGAGCAACTCTCGCTAGAGTCTGAAATCCAGAGATATCCCAACTTGGTGATTTTCAAGAGCATGAGCAAGGCCTACGGCATCTGTGGTCTGCGGATCGGGTACATGCTTACCGTCAACAAGACCTTCGCTGAAAGAGTTCGCCAAGGAGTGTCCATCTGGAATCTCAACGGCTTGGCCGAGGCATTTCTGCGCAGTGCTCCTGAGTACCGTGAGGAGTTCAAGATCAGTTGTGCCAAAGTGCGCTCCGATCGCGATCTTCTATTCAAAGAACTCTGCACCATTGAAGGTCTGCTCCCATACAAACCGGATGCCAACTACATTTTCTGTCGTCTCCCCGACCATTCGGCAACCGGCCCTGACATCACTCGCCAGTTGTTCGTGGAACACAATATCTACATCAAACATTGCCATGGGAAGACTATGGCGGACTCAGATAGATACCTGCGCATCGCCAGTCGCACACCGGAGGAGAACAGAGCCCTCGTTGAGGCCCTGGGTCAAGTCGTTGCAACGCGCAAGCATCAGAGCCTGGCGCCGCCAACCTGAGACACAGAAATTCACAATGGATACAACCGACAGAGATGATGAGCTCCGCCTCTTCAAAGAGACTGGTTTTTTCGCTGAGCGGGAACTTGCTCTCCAACACCTACGAGATACCGACGAGATTCTGTTTTCCGAAGATGTGGACTACTGCATCATGTTCGGGACGTTGCTTGGATGGATTCGCCATGAAGGATTCATTCCATGGGACGATGATCTCGACATCATTGTTTTTGACGCAGAAAAATTCGAGAGAAAATGCCGCCGGAAATTTGAAGAACGGGGGTATGTCGTCTACAGCGACATGCGCACGTTGGGCGGCATGGAGAGACGATGCGGATACCGACTACACTCTGAGCAGGGACTACCAATTCCAGGACAAGAATGGAAATTCCCGTGGTTGGGGATCTGGGAGCCAGACATCCAGTCGAGCATCATGACCTTGCCCCCCGAAGAGTTCAAATACTCGATCGAGGACTTCTTCCCACTCGATCGACGTCCCTTTCTGGATCTTACGGTCAGTGTTCCTCGTCTATCAGATAAGATCATCAAGGAGTACTACGGCGAAGATTGCCTCGAGATTTGCATGCTTCATGGATTGAATCATCGCCATTACAAGCCGACCGGTTATCCTTCAACAAAGTTTCGCCTGGAAGATGTCATGGCATATCTGAGGGAGAACACTTGAAACGGTCCAAGTCAGCCCCAGATCAACAGGTGCCAGAACAAGGCCAGTCCTCGGACGGCGGCACGCTGTCTCGAGACGCCGCTTACCCGCAGCTTGCCAAGAAAGCAAGCGATGGCATGTACTGCTATGTAGTGCAGCGCAGGATATCGCTCTACATTTCGACCTTCTGTGTACGCAGGGGGATCTCCGCCAATGCTGCAACCGGGATCGATTTCCTCGTTGCGGTTCTCGCTGCGTGGAGCTTGTCCCAGCGCCATTATATTGCCGGCATTCTTTTGATTCAGCTGTTTGGTTTATGGTCGTGTGTAGACGGCGAGGTAGCCCGACTGACAAAGTCAGGGAGTAAACTGGGCGACTATTACGACACGATGACCGACCGATGTGCCGAATTCTTGATTTTCGCCGGAGTGCTTTTTTCCATGCCGGAAAGTACCACTAGCCTTCAGTGGGGGACTTTGTTTTTCGGTTACATGGGGATGGTTTTCCTCATCACGGCCTCTTCCGAGAAGTATCGTTCCGTCCATCACAGGAACTATGCGAAGAATGAGCACGAGCGTGTCTTTAGCTGGCTGTGTGCCGGCAGCGATACGCGTTTCTTGTATCTCAGCCTGGCAATTCTCTTCTACCTCATAGATGGTCAGACGGCGATTATTGAGTGGTTCGTTATCACCATGACGATCCTCCTTGCCATTAATCTTGTGTTTCGAATGTGGAAGATATCGACACTGTCACGCGTGGCCAGTGATACATAGGAACACCAATGGAAACCCAATCCTATTCTTCCTTGCAAGACCTTCTACGGGCTCTCGACGAGAACTGCCTTCTGCTCGCTCGGCACGGAGAAACTGACTGGAACGAGAGAAGGATCATTCAAGGGCAGCAAGACCGCCCCTTGACCATGAAGGGATTCGACCAAAGGAAGAATCTCTTCTTTCTGCTCAATCCGATTTCTCTGGACAGAATTGTTTGCAGCACGCTGCAGCGGACGATACAGACAGCCATCCCCCTCAGTCTCGAAAAGAACATAGCTTTAGAAAAGAAGGCCGAGCTCAACGAAGTAAAGTTGGGCATTTTCGAAGGGCAACACAAGGATGACTTTTCTGACGAGTTTTCCCGGAATTGCTACCAGGCCTTCCTGGATGACGAGGTCAACGTCATTCTGCCAGGCGGTGGCGAAAGCCTGGTTATGGTAGATGAGCGAGTTCGTCTGCTCACGCAGGACCTCCGAGATCGAGTTTTATGTTCCGGCCACGCCTTGGTAGTCGGGCACCGCAATGTTAACAAGATGCTCATCAAGAACTTGCTGGGGCTCTCATTGGAGCAAGGGTTTCAAGTCGAGCATGAGAACGACTGGCTGTATGTCTACGCACCGAAACAATCGAAGATCTTTTCAGCCCGAATCCCTGCACCCGGCGAACCTATCCATGTGCGCGCGGGCTTTGAAACAGTGGAGTAGATCAGGGCACATCGGTCGACGCCATCTCGGGCTTGGAAGGATCTCTATCTCTCCACGCGATGCCGGTTGGAATCGTTGTCCCCTCCCACAATTTCATCGGGATTGTTGTGACGTGACTCCTGGAACCGCGTGCCTCGGCGAAGTTCTACTAGAACCACTCCCAGGAAGCCCTACCGGCGGCTCTCAAGAACGCTGGTTTACCACCGACGATGGGCAGTTCGAGCGAAGTGGCATCGAGATCAACGTTCAACTCAGTGCCAGCTTCGGGCCAGAGCGTGAAATCTCTGTCGCTCGAGAAGATCATCAATCCGAGGCGTTGACCGACCGGGATGATCTGATCGTCCGGTTGCAGATCGAAACTCAATTTATAGAACTTTCCGGGTTCGAGCGGTTGGCTGTCGGTCAAAGATTTGTGGTTTTGCGGATCCGCCCAACCTCGGGTAACGATGTTGCTCGTGATCTTTTTGCTCGATTCATCCCACGGTAGTGAAACCAACCAGACGGAGAGATTTACCGCCGGTTTGCTGCTGGCGAGCTTGATCGTGAGGCGGACACTTCCGGATAGATGGAGCGGGGCAGCCAACTCGGGCGTTGTGAACAGAAGCCGATGCTCGGACTGCTCTGTTCGGGCGAGCCTCTCCCCGCTCAGCGAGACGTCGTCGATGAGTGTTGCTACACCCTGTATGCCACGGCTCGACAGTACCAGCGTGCCATTTCGCCCGTGCCTGGACCGCGGATGGAGCGTGACTGGCTTGGCCTTCGGATTCGGAAAGTCGGCATAGGCGGTGGGCTCGCTGCGCTTGTCATTCTCTCGAACGATCCACGCCTTGGGGCCGTTCTCGACACCGTTTTTTACACCATAGAGATAGTGGCTGAACCAGCGGTTCATCATCTCCATTGGCGGCTGGCCGCCGTGTCCACCCTGGTGGTAGTAAATCTGAGCGGGGATGCCCATGGCCCGAACCGCATCGTAGATACGCCAGCTATGCTCTGGCATCACATTCCAGTCATTGAAGCCGTGAGCCATCAACATCGCAGCCTTCATCGGCCCGAGGTCGTTGATGTAATCACGTCCCGCCCAGAACTCGTTGTAATCGCCGGTGACCCGGTCGAAGCCTTCCATCATCTCCTGGTCTCGCACGTTGCAATCGCAGAACTCACGTCGCTTTGGATCACCGCTATTGATCCAGTCGTACAGAACGTCGATGTCCTCACCCATATAGCCACCCGGATGTCGGATGAGACCGTGGGATCGGTAATAGTGGTAATAGGAGGTGTTGGGTGCGATGGGGATGATCACCTCCAGCCCCTCCACACCGGTAGTGGCAGCAGCGAGTGGGATCGTGCCGTCGTAAGAAGTACCGGTCATTCCAACTTTTCCCGTACACCAGGAAGCGACCACCTGTTCGTCGCCATCGGGGGTCGTGTAGCCGATGGCGCGCCCGTTGAGCCAATCGATGACTGCCTTGGGTCCAAGGGACTCGTTGTCGCCACCCACAGTCGGGCAACCTTGCGAAAGCCCGGTACCTGGAGATGCCGAATGCACGACGGCGAAGCCTCGCGGGACCCAACGCTCGATCTGGCGCTCCGACATCAGTGGCCGCTTGCTCTGATGTTCGATCGGTGGCGGGGTCTCGTGCGTCGACGGCGTCGCACCGACTTCCTGGCGGGGGTCCCAGGAGTACTGCTTTCCGTTCGCACCGGTTCCTGAGAAGTAAGGGCTGGACTCGTAGATCACCGGGACCTTGAGGCCTTCAGTCCTGGTCTGACGCTGTCGCGTGACATCGACGTGCATGCGGTCGAGTTTGCCATCGCCATCGGTGTCGAAGGTGGTCTCAACCCACAGGTCGTGCTGGATCCACTGCTCAGCGTCCTTGAATGCATCGACGATCTGGGCCTGGCCATCGGCAAAAACCGCTCGCGCTGGCTTCGACGTTTGCGCTCTTCCCTGAATCGTGGTCACGTCGAGGACATACACGCTCCGACCGTGCGTGCCGATCACTAGCTCGTTCTCGCGTGGATGCACAACCAAATCATGAACTGCGGTGGTTGGCAGATTATTGCACAACGATTGCCAACTCACGCCGCCATCCGAACTCACGTAAACGCCCAGATCGGTTCCGATGTAAAGGAGGTCCTTCACCTGCGGGTCTTCGTGGATCACATGGACCGGCTCCAGAGGCAGTCCATTCGCAATCGATCTCCAGGTTGATCCCTGGTCGTCGGAGCGGAACACGTATGGGGAGAAATCATCGTTGCCCATCCCTGTCAGAGTGACGAACACGGTCTGATCGTCGTGCGGAGACGCGATCACACGAGTGAAATCTCGACGTGGAAGCTCGTTGGAGATGGAGTCCCAGGTCTTACCGTCGTTACGGGTAACAAATAGGTTGCCGTTATCGGTGCCGGCGAAAAGCAACCCAGGCTTTCGGGATGATTCCGCCATTGTAGTGATGGCCTTGTAGCGAACGTTGGGCGGGTCAATACCCACCGTCAGATCGGGGCTGATGACCGACCAATCGTCTCCGCGGTTGAGCGATTTGAAGACACGGTTCGCAGCACAATAAAGAGTATCGGGGTTGTGAGTGGACAGAAAGAACGGTGTCATCCAGGCAAAACGCAATCGCGGCTGGTCCTTCGGAAGGCGTGGTCTGATCGACTTCGTATCCCCTGTGCTCATCGTCTTGCGCTTCAGATCGCCGAGCTGGTGCTCGTAATAGATGGTATCTCGATCCTTCGGATCTCGGAATGTGAAATAGGAGTCACCACCGCCCCAGTGATCGAGATAAACATGTTTCCATGCATCGGGGCGACCGTCTTCTGGCACATGAGTACTCGGCCCGAACAAGGCGGCATTGTCTTGCGTGCCTGTGTAGATATTGTAGGGCTGATCCATGTCGTAGTTGACCGCGTAGCACTCGGCGATCGGTAAATTGTTGACGTGCAGCCAGTTCTCGCCGCGATCATACGAGAAGAATAAACCCCCATCGTTTCCAAACACGATCCGATCGGTGTTCAGCGGATCGATCCACATCGAGTGTGTATCTAAATGCAGGGTTCGCGATCCGTGCGGCAACAGATGGACGATGGTCCCTCCAATCTCCTTGAAGGTCTTCCCGCCATCTCTCGAAACGAAGGATCGTTGACCGATGTTGTAGAGCTCATTCTCGTTGTCCGGCGACACGCGGATTTCACACCAGTCCCAGCTGGCTCGGACGCGGTCTTGGTTGACTCGGTGCCAGGAGATTCCCCGATCATCGGATCGGTACAAACCATCTTCTTTCCCCTGATCGACGAGTGCGTAGACAACGTTCGAATTCGACGCCGAGACATCGACCGCGATCCGGCCGATGGAGTCTCCTTCGGGTAGTCCCCCAGACAATCGTTGCCACGTTTCCCCAGCGTTTTGAGTCTTGTAGACCCCGCTGGTTGCACCGTGGTGGTCCTGGCCTTCCACGGCCCGATGCCAGGTTGTCGCGTAGAGAGTGTTTCGGTCACTTGGATCGATGACCAAGTCGATTGCGGACGTTTGATCATCGATGAACAGGCTTCTCACCCAGGTCTTGCCACCATCGACGGTCTTGAACACTCCTCGCTCGTTGTTCGGAGTAGACCGGTGGCCGATTGCCGCCACGTAAGTGATGTTTGCATCGTGCGGATCAATCAGCACACGGCCGATGTGATGAGTGTCGTGGAGTCCCACGCTTTTCCAGGTCTCACCGGCGTTCGTCGACTTGAAGACGCCCATTCCAGGCAACGCCGAGCGTGCCATCAAGACCTCTCCGGTGCCGAGCCAGACTACGTTCGGATCCGAGCGAGAAACTGCCACATCCCCCATGGCTCCGGTGGATTCATGTTCAAAGATAGGCTTCCAGGTGATGCCGTTGTTGACGGTCTTCCAGAGGTTGCCTGAGCCGACGCCAACGTACATCACCGACGTGTTGCCCGGGGGGCAGGCGATCGATTCGATACGACCTCCCTGCATCCTGGGCCCGACCGATCGCCACTTCAATGCCCGATGGATTGAGTCCTCGCGAAGTTTGACGTGATGCTTCCAGGATTCCAAACGCTCCGAAGCAGTGGTCGGCGTCCCAGTCGTTGCTTTCGCCTCATCTTCGCAGTGCGCTGCGGTGGGTTGGAATCCGAGCAGTGCGAGAAGGTAGAGACATGCAAATGCCTTGATGCAAAACGAATCCATGTTGCTGACTCCCTGATCATCGACCTTCGGTAATAGTCACTCCGGATTGGCTCTCATATCCAAACGGATCTTCAATGGAGTGAGATGGCAAGGAAAACCACTGTGGGCCTTCATCGGTCATGAAAAAGTGATCTTCCAGTCGAACACCAAATTCCTCGGGAATCACCAGCATCGGCTCAATACTGGCGCACATTCCAGTGGCCAATGGGGTTCGATCGTTCTTGACCAAGTAGGGCCACTCATGAATGTCTAGCCCTGTACCGTGCCCTGTTCGGTGAGGAAGTCCAGGGACCTCATAGTTGGGTCCCAGGCCCTGGGATGCAATATAATCCCGTGCGGCAAGATCAACATCACCGCAGGGCACTCCCAACTGCGCTCTCTCAAACGCCATCACTTGCGCCTGTTTTTCAATCGCCCAAATTTCTTGCTGGCGTTGGTTCGACTCACCAAACACAAAGGTACGCGTGATATCAGAGTTGTATCCTTCAACCAAGCAACCGGTATCAATCAAAACAATCTCACCTAGCTCGAGGGATTTTGGTGACTTTACACCGTGAGGAAATGAAGAATCGACACCAAAAAGGACGATACAAAACGAAGAACCCTTGGCGCCGACTCTCTGATGAGCCAGATCAATAAACTCGGCTACTTGTTGAGCTGAGATCCCCTGGTGAAGGAATTTTGCGGTCGCCTTGATAACTTCGAACGTCATGTTCACAGCTTGTTGCATCAAGAAAAGCTCAGAGGACGATTTAATCATCCGACATTGAGCGGTGATCGATTTTGCATTCACAAAATTGAACTGAGAAGAACATTGACGAAAACCATCGAAGCCAAAAAAAGCCAAAGATTCATCTATCGCGAAGTCCCCCGACTTTACTTTGAGTTGCGCCAGGCGATCGATCACCAGTTTCTGTGGATTTTCATCTTCATGCCACGTAATCATGGGAGCTTGTATTCGAGCGAAGGCTCTCAGAGTATCGACTTCAAAATGAGGGACTATGTACTCGATTTCACCTTTGGCTGGCAAAAGAGCACCGACCAGACGATCACTTGCGCACCACTCTGTGCCAGTAAAGTAGTTCAGGTTGGTACCGGCATTCAGAAAAACCACACTGATACCCTGTTGCTTCATTAATACCTGGGCTTTTCTGATCCTTGCCTGGTACTCCTCGATCTGGATCGGCTGCACTTCATCCGTCATGTCTCTCAGTTCGCCAAGGGCTTCCTGCTCGCTGTATCCTCCAACTCCGATGCTCATTAAATCCTCCTCTTCTTTGCCTCGGTTCGCTCAACGGAGTTGTTCGCTCACAATATCTTGCGGATCCTGCGAGGTCCCAGGCGATGTGTCAAGAAACGCGCCGTTGACTTGAAGAAGGTCCTCATCCTGATCAGGGATCAGAGAGGACGAATGCGCTCTGGATCGGGTGTGCCAAGATAATTATCTCCCCTGCTGTGGTGAGTTCCCCACTCGAGACTTGTCGGGGAGTCGGTGCTCGGGGAGACTCTCGGGAGTGATCGAGTGCTGCGATCGGGAAATTGCGGAGGAAACCGATGACCCCCACTGCTTACTGCCGGGTACTCGCCGCTGGCCTCCTCGGTGTTGTGCTCTTTGGTGCCAGCGCCTCGGCGCAGAAGTACGGCGAGGTCGACAAGGTGGCGCCGTCGATGAAGGCGCCGATGGGTCAGACCCTCGAGTGGACATCGGCAGAGGGAAAGTCGTACTGGTACCGGCTGCCCCACAAGATCGACCCCAGGAAGCCGCCGAACCTGGTGTTGATGCTCCACGGCACCGGCTTGACCTGGGGCTGGGCGTTCTGGAACTACCCGATTGCCCGCGGCGGCTTTCGCGGCAACGACATCGTCATCGCGCCCGAAGGGATGACCCCCGGTGGCGGCGATACCTTCAACTTCATCCAGGGCAAGAGGGATGGCGATCACATCGCCGGGCTCATCGGTCACTTCAAGAGCAAGTTCCCCATCGACAAGGTCTACGTCTACGGCCACAGCCAGGGGGCGTTCTTCTGCTACTGGTTCGCCGGAGCCTACACCCAACTGGTCGATGGGATCGTCGCCCATGCCGGCAACGTGCTGAGCGTCAACCACAACAAGCTGGCCAAGGAAAAGGTCGCCATCGGAATCCTGCACGGCAAAGCGGACGCGGTGGTCTCGGTCGAATGCGCCTACCGCACCGAGAAGATCTACAAGCAACAGGGCTACAAGAAGATCAAGCTGACCGTTGTCGAGGGGCTGAACCAACGATCGGGACACTGGCCGTTGCCGAGGCAGGTCGGTGAGATGTTCGACTGGCTCGACCAGGTCAACGCCGACAGCCCGCAACTGGCGTTGAAAGTTGCCCTCAGCGAGCTGGCAAAGGACTCCCCCGATCTGAAGATCGTCGCCTCGTCCGCCTACAAGGCGAAGAGCCTCGCCAGGCGGGTCAAGGGCGATGAGGGCAAGACGCTGCGTGAGACCATCGAAATCGTCGTCGAGTTCCTCGAAGAGGTGCAAGTGGCCCACGCCTCGACCATCGAGGAGGCGAAGAAGGCGGCCAGTTCGACGAAGCGGGGCTCCTTTCAGCCGTGGATGGCGCACTTTCGCATCGTCAACGCGTCTTTCAAGGAGTCGAAGGTGTGGCGCAAGAGCCTCAAATCGCTGGTGTCGAAATCGCTCAGAGAAGAAGGCGCCATCGATGCCGCCCTCGGGGTGATCTCGAACAAGCTCAACAAGAAGACGCTGGGGCAGGCGGTGGCCATTCTTCAGAGGTCGATGCTCGCCTCCAACGCCGATGAACTGCAACGGACCTTCAGCCGGATGGCCGATGACCCGCCGGCGGGAACGAAGGAAGTGGACTACCTGGGCTTCCGGCAGCTCACCGAGAAACGAACCCCGCTCATCGAAGAAGGACGAGCGACGGCAGCCGAGATCACCGCGGAGCACGCCAGGGAATTTCGCCAGGATAACCCGGAGTTGTTTGCGGGCGAATGATGATCACGTCAAATCGGATACAGTCGAGCCCCGCCGCAATAGCTCGAAACAACTGATACCGGGGAGATGGCGACGAAAATGATCATACTCCTGACGCAACCGAGCAGAACAGGTCGTGGTCGTGGAAGCTCGCATCGTCGTACGGCGACACTCAATCGATAGGTGAATCGATATCGAGATGAGTAAACCAGCAATCTCCGACCAGAGGGCCGCTCTGATGGACCTCGGCTTATTTCTGGCTGCCATGTTTCTCATCAGGGAGCTGGAAGTGCCGGGACTTGGCTTTTTTGGACACGCCTTGATGTACTCCCTGGTCACCCTGGTGGTCGCAACTTGGCGGTTGAGGGTGAGAGGGCAATCGTGGAGAAGTGTCGGACTCCTTCGGCCCGAAAGCCTCTCGAAGATGGCAGCGGTGACGGTTCTCATTCTCGTCCTTGTCGTCGCTTCCGTTGTATTCTTCGAATTCATCCTCGAGTTGTTGTTTTCCTCGGCAGATGCTGACCCTTCCACGGCGAGTACCGACTCTCGATCCGACTGGAAGGCGGGGCTAGAAGACAATCTTGTCTACTTTTTCTCGATCATCTTCATTGTGTGGATCGAATCATTTCTGGAGGAATTGAACGATCGGGGCTTCCTGCTGAGCCGGCTCGAGATTCTTTTCTCCAGGATCCCGTTCTCGACCGTTCTCGCGGTGGTGAGCCAGGCAGCCATATTCGGTTACAGACACTCTGCCTCACGTGACGTGCACGCTGCAATCGTCGTCGGCATCATCGGGCTGGTCATGGGTTTCGCCTACGTTGCGTTCGGGCGCAACCTGTGGGCTTTGATCATTGCGCATTGTTTCCTCAACACCATGTCGATGGTCGAGAGATACCTTGGGGAGACCTAGTCCACTCACCCCTTGAACAGCGGAGTCAGATGATGGTTGATGGGTGTGGGTGGTCAGCACCCATCTCTCACAGTGCCACCGGGACGATGAAAGAGGTTCAATGAAAATAAGACACCTCATGAAGACAATTGGTCTTGCTGTGGCAGCAGTTGCCCTGGTGGGATCCAATTCCATCGACCCCCTGCTGGCTCGAACCCTGCAGGATGAACCCCTGCCCAACATCGTCTTCATCCTGGCCGACGATCTCGGCTTCGGAGACGTCGGCTGCTACAACCCCGAGTCGAAGGTCGCCACTCCTCACCTCGATCAGTTCGCCAGCGAAGGGATGAGATTCACCGACGCCCATAGCCCGGCAACCGTCTGTACCCCGACACGCTATAGCGTGATGACGGGCCGGATGGCCTTTCGCACCGGTTATCGCGGTGTCTTCACGGGGGTCGGTGGCCCCTGCCTCATCGAGAAGGAGCGCCTGACCCTGCCCGGGATGCTCCGTGATATGGGCTATGCCACCGCCTGTTTCGGCAAGTGGCACATCGGCATGACCTTTCTCGACAAGGATGGAAATCGCATCAAGACCGGGGGGGTCAAGGGTGTCGAGCAGATCGACTACTCGCGAGCGATTCCCGACGCACCGATCCATCGCGGTTTCGATCGCTTCTACGGAACGGCATGTTGCCCGACGACAGATTGGCTCTATGCCTATATCGATGGCGACCGGATCCCGGTTCCGCCGGCAGAACTGCTCGACAAGAGCCAGCTGCCGAAGCACCCCTACGGCAACGATTGCCGTCGCGGCAGGGTCGCTGACAACTTCAACCACGAAGAGGTCGACCTGGTCTTTCTCGAGAAGAGCCAGGAGTTTCTCGAAGAGCACGTCAAGACCAGCCCCGACAAGCCCTTCTTTCTCTTCCATTCGATGCAGGCGGTCCACCTGCCCTCCTTTGCGGCGGACCGATTCAAGGGCAAGACCGAGGCGGGGCCTCACGGCGACTTCATCTTCGAGATGGACACCATCGTTGGCGAGCTTCTGAAGACCCTGGATGATCTCGGTGTGGCGGACAACACGCTGGTGATGTTCGCCAGCGACAACGGCCCGGAAGTTCCCACGGTGATCGACATGCGTAAGACCTACCAGCACGACGGCGCCCGACCGTGGCGGGGGGTCAAGCGCGACCAGTGGGAGGGTGGCCACCGTACGCCGTTCATCGTCCGCTGGCCCGGCAAGGTCGAGGCCGGCACCACCAGCGATCAACTGCTGAGTCTCACCGATGTGATGGCGACCTTGGCCGAGATCACCGGCAACAGGTTGCCCGACGATGCCGCCGAGGACAGCACCAGCATGCTGGCGGTGCTGCTCGGGGCCCAGGGCGACAAACCCCTTCGGCGCTACCTGTTGCAGCAGACGATGTCACTGGCGATGTCGATCCGCGACGGCAAGTGGAAGTACCTCGATCACAAGGGATCGGGGGGAAACAACTACAATCGCGCCGGCCCCTGGGGGATGAAGCCCTACGCCCTGAAGGACACCGATCCCGACGCCCTCGGACAGCTCTACGATCTCGAGACCGATCCCGGCGAGACCAACAACCTGTACAGCACCCATCCCGAGATCGTTGCGGCATTGAAGGCGCAACTGGAAGGTTTCAAGGAGAGCGGCCGAAGCGTTCCGTTGCGCCGACAACCACCGAACAAGGAGCTGAAGGCGAAACCCTGAACGGGGGGCTTTGGCCCGGACGCTCTCTCGCTGGTGGATGGGGTCGCTGCTGTTCAAGGACTGCGCGCCCCATGACCGCTGGCCGGAACCAGGTTGGGGACCGTGGATTAATGCTCGAAGGCAGCCCGGATCGTATCGGCGTCGTCACCCCGTAATCCTCGAACCATCCGCTGTATCTCATGGATGCGTTGATGCTGGCGATCATTGGGACGATCGAGGTAGCAACGCAGGTGCCAGAAACCCAATCCGTGGGCGCACCAGCGGGCCATCGCAGGTAAAGACTCCTGTTCGGCGCGGCTCAACTGCCGTTGGCAGCGGTAGCCAGCGAGTAGTGCCCCGATCTGATCCAGGTTGAGTTTCTCGTCACGATAACCGAATCCGATGATGGCCATGCCGATGTCGAAGATCAGCGCATCGACACACGAATCCTCGAAATCGATCAGAGCAACCAGTTTCCCACCGCGAAAGATGGTGTTGTCGGGAAAAGCATCGGCATGGACGAAACCACGCGGAAGATCGAAGGGGAGGCATGATTCGATGCTTGCTGTTTGCTCCAGGAACTCATCTCGAAACTCCGGGTACTGCTGTAGCTCGGTCATTTTTTGAGATCGAAACTCGCGAAGATCTTTGAAATCGACGAGCGCACTCGATGAATAGGTCTGCGGAACCGGCTGAAGCGAAAGACGTCCAAGGGCTTCGCCGATTTGATGTGCCGTGTCCGGGGTGATTCGTGGAGTTTCTCCCTCGACAAAGTCGTAGAGCATCACTTTTTCTCCCCGGTGGCGGCTGATGAAATCCCCGTCGCTTCTGGGGATTGGATAAGAAGTGGGGAAGCCGCTGCCCTGGATGGAGCGAAGAAGCAGGATCTCATCATGGATGCGCTCATCGGGTTGGGCGCGACAGAAGCGCGCCAGATAGATGCCGGCCGTGGTTCTGACACGGAAGTTGATGTTGGCATAGCCGAGGAAAAGACCGCTGATCTCTTCGATGTCGCCGACATCGCTGGCATTGAAAGCAGCATGGATCGCTTCGCTGGCCGCTTGATCGACAAGTGCTTTCTGTTCGTCAACCATGCAAGACAGTGTATCTGTTCCGGCACAGGTATCCGGGTATTATGGGCCGTGCATCTGAAGTTGGGGTCCCGATGGCTCGATTGACTCCCGAACGCACTTTTGCCGGATGCGGGTTTTCCCCTGCCGTCGCGGCGTGTTAAATCTGAGAGGTCCTGCCGATGAGAAGTTTCCTGCTGCCCGTGGCGCTGGTCCTGGTGTTCGTTGCTCCTCTACTCGTCATCGCTGGCGACGGCTATCGCCTGCCGCCTGCGGAGGTGGTCGAGGTGGTCGACGCCCCGCGCTCGCCGTCGCTGATGATCAGTCCCGATGGGCGCTGGTTCATCGGCATCGAGCCCGATCCGCTGCCGTCGATCGCCGATGTGTCGCGGCCGATGCTGCGGCTGGCCGGAATGCGCATCGACCCGACGGCGAACGGTCGCCACCGTACCTCCTTCAGCCGCGGTCTCTTCCTACGCGACATCTCGGGAAAAACGGTGACCCCGGTCACCATCCCCGAGGGCGCTCGCCTGATGGGAGCGCGCTGGTCGCACACCTCGCGCCACTTCGCCTACACCCTGCTCACCGAGACCGGCACATCGCTGTGGGTGGCGCCGGTCGCTGACCCGACGATGGCGCTGATGATCAGCAACCGCGTTTCATCGGTGCTCGCTTCCGGCTACACCTTCAGCCCCGATGGCGCCAGTGTGATCGTCACCGAGGTGCCACGTGGGCGTGGAACGCCTCCCGCCGAGCCGAAGGTGCCGACTGGCCCCAGCATTCGCGAGACGAGCGGCTCGGCGACGCCGCTGCGGACCTACCAGGATCTTCTCAGTAACCCCCACGACGAGGCGTTGTTTGGCTATTACGCCACCAGCGAGGTCAACCGCGTCGACCTCGCCACGGGCGAACGGTCGAGGATCGGCAAGCCCGACCTCTACCGTTCCGTCTCACCCTCGCCCGATGGCCGCCACCTGCTGGTGACCATCATCAAACGCCCCTTCTCCTATCTGATGCCGGCCTACCTCTTCGGTCACACCATCGAGGTGTGGGACGAGGGGGGCGACCGCGAGATAGGGGTGGCAGAGGTACCCATCGGCGAGGGAATCCCGCTGCACGGCGTGCGCACCGGTCCGCGCAGTGTCCGCTGGCGCCCCGGCCACGACGCGACGCTGGTGTGGACCGAGGCGCTCGATGGCGGCGACCCCGAGAGCGATGTCCCCCACCGCGACCGTCTCATCGTCGCCGAGCCCTTCGATGGCGAGAGGCGCGAGGCGTTCCGCAGCGAGTACCGCCTGCGCGGGGTCAGCTGGCTGCAGGATGGCCACCGCTCCCTCGCTCACGAATACGATCGAGACCGACGCTGGAGGACCACCTGGCTGCGCGACATCGACGACCCCGAGAGCAAACCGCGATTGATCGAGGACCGCAGCAGCAACGACCGCTACGGCAATCCCGGATCGCCGCTCACCATCATCGATGGCAGGGGCGACCGGGTGGTGCGCGTCGATGGCTCGTGGATTCACCGCAGCGGTCAGGGCGCCGGCCCCGACGGGGCGCGTCCCTTCCTCGACCGTCAGAACCTGGAAACCCTCGAGAGCGAGCGGCTGTGGCGCTGCGCGCCGGGGAGTTACGAATCGGTAACGGCGCTGATCGAGGTCACAGGCGCCGGGCCCATCTTCATCTCCCGCCACGAGAGCCCGACAGAACCGCCGAACTACCGCCGCCGTTCACCGGGTGGAGACCAGGGGTTGACCGATTTCCCCGACCCGACGCCGCAATTGCGCGGTATCCACAAGGAACTGGTGACCTACAAGCGCGCCGATGGCGTCGATCTGTCGGCAACTCTCTACCTGCCGGCGGACTACAAAGAAGGTACCCGCCTGCCGCTGGTGGTGTGGGCCTACCCGCGCGAGTTCAACGATCCGAAGACCGCCGGCCAGGTCGGCGGCACCCCCTACCGCTTCACCCGCATCGGCGGCTTGTCGCACCTCTTCTTCCTGACCCAGGGATACGCCGTCATGGATTCTGCGACGATGCCAGTGATCGGCGATCCCGAGACGATGAACGACACCTTCATCGAGCAGATCGTGGCGTCGGCGGCGGCGGCCATCGACAAGGCGGTCGAGATGGGAGTCGCGGATGGCAACCGGGTGGGAGTCGGCGGGCACAGCTACGGCGCCTTCATGACCGCCAATTTGCTCGCCCACTGCGATCTTTTCAGCGCCGGCATCGCCCGCAGCGGCGCCTACAACCGCACCCTCACCCCCTTTGGTTTTCAGTCGGAGCGTCGCACCCTGTGGCAGGCACCGGAGATCTTTTTCGCCATCTCGCCCTTCATGCACGCTGATAAGATCGACGAGCCGATCCTGCTGATCCACGGCGAGATCGACAACAACTCCGGAACCTTCCCGGTGCAGTCATCGCGTCTTTACCAGGGGATCAAGGGCAATGGCGGCACGGCGAGGCTGGTTTACCTGCCCAACGAAAGCCACGGCTACCGCGCTCGCGAGTCGGTGTTGCACACCCACGCCGAGATGATCGACTGGTTCGATCGGTACGTGAAGAACGCCACACCGCGCGCGGGGCAAGGCCGCCCCGACGGACTCTAGGGGCGTTCGGCGAAAGGGTTTACGGCTGGAGCTGGAGGTTTGCCTTGCGGTGCTCCTCGAGGCGTTCGGCGAGCCCGGTGATCGACTTCGCCGCATGTTCGAGGTCGAGTTTGCCGCGCATGGTGACCTTCGCCAGGCAGCCGCTGATGTTGCCGCGCCAGACGAAGCCGACCTGGCCGTTGGCGAGTTTCTTGAGGAACTTGCTGCTGTCGGTCTCCTGTTTGACGCGCCCTTCGCGCTGGCAGCGGAATGTGCCCCCCTCGAGTTTGAAACCGAAGCGGGCAGGCTCCTCGTAGATGATTTCCGGCGCCTTGCCGATGCCGCCCGCCGCCTTCACACCCGAGATGCGTAGCAGCTGCATCCCCAGGTTGCT
>DQQH01000021.1 GCA_015664425.1 Planctomycetota bacterium | reverse complement strand
CGGCACCATCGTCTCTGCCAAGTGAACCAGGCGGCGCAGGAACTGCTGCCCCGAATCGCCGAAGGCGAGTTCGACGCGACGACCGCTGCCGAAGAGGTTCATCGCCAGAGGGAAGCGGGCTCCGGTGGGGTTGCGGAAGATGATCGCCGGACCACCGGAAGCGATGACGCGGCGGTGGATCTCCGGGGCCTCGAGGTGCGGATCGACGGCGACGTCGACCTCGACGAGTTCACCCTCTTGACCAAGGGTATCGAGGTAACTTCCCAGATTGCGATGCATCGTCGCCCTCCCACTGCTGACCTCGAGTCAACGCTGGGAGATGCTGCTTGGTGAGAGGAAGCGTGTCCAGACCCTGTTACAGGTGGTTTCCTGGAAGTTGCTCCCCCTCGACGGCGACCATCTCGACCTCGGTGCCATCGGCAAGCTCGGCGACCACCTGGCAACCCCCGAGGAGTTGCCCCTCGAAGCGGTCTTCGATATCGGCGGCGAGAATCCGGGGGTCGATTCCGCTGTCGGTTCCGACCTCGATGTGAATCGTCATCAAGCGGGAGAGTCCGCCAGCGAGCGCGGCGTGGCGTGCCGCGCCTAGGAGTTCCTCGATGAGTGCCATCGGCGTAGTCGCCCTTTCGGCGAAAAGATCGCCCCACCGACTGATCGGGGCGAGGCGGGGTCCCCCCCGCGGGCTTCGTTTCCTCCTGCCGGCACCGAGGGAGTCAGCGCCGGAGAGAGCGGGTCGTTCCTGACGATGTTTTCGGTTTCTGGCAGAGTGAAAATGAAGCGAATCGTAAGAATCGCCGAAAATCGCCCAGGTTTTGCCGACTCCAGGGGGCGAGGGCAGCACCATTTTCCTCCGGGCGAGGCTCGCCCAACCCAGGAATCCCAAAATCCGACGATCTGCAGCCCCGGTTCCTGATCGAAGTTGCCGATGGTAAGGTCCGAAGGTCCTCACTCAGCGGAAGGAGATAGAAAATGAATGACTCCGGACGGATCGCTGATTTGAAGAAGGAGATGGACAGATGTCACCCGTCCTGGAACACCTATGTCCTTCCAATGCTTGGCTTCGGTGCCATCGGCGCCTACCTCGGCAATCAAACCTCCGATCCGGTCATCCTGATCGGCGGAATCATCGCCGCTCTGTGGGGAACCTACTGGTGGGTCATCATGCGTAGGTTGTACAAAAAGATTTCAGCGGTTTACGAGGCTGAGCTCGACGCCGCAGAGAGCCATCGGTGAAAGAACTCGAATTCAATTTGATGCCACCCAGGCCCCTTCCCAGGAACAGCGGCTGACTCTATTGAGAAGATCCCCTCAGACGGTGCGGTTGGCCGTATGGGGTCCGAAGTGAAGGGTTGATCCTCGACGCCTCCCTCGCATCGCTGCCCACAGGGAGACGAGCACCGGCGGAGCGAGGGGGGATGGCGATAACCTGTCCGGTTGCGAGAGGTAGAGATGATCACATACACCGACGATCTTCACGGCGTGCTGCCGGAGCACCTCGGCGGTTTCTTCGAAGGATGGCCGAAACCGCCATCCCCGGAGACCCATCTGCGGATCCTCAGGGGTAGTTCTCATTTCGTACTCGCGGTCGCGCCAGACGGTCAGGTCGTGGGTTTTGTCACCGCCATCTCCGACGGCGTCCTCAACGCCTACCTTCCCCTTCTGGAGGTCCTTCCCACCCATCGTCACCAGGGAATCGCGACCGAACTGGTCAGTCGTCTGCTGGCTCACCTGGGTGATCTGTACGCCATCGACCTGCATTGCGATGCCGACGTTCAGCCCTTCTACGAGTCGCTCGGATTGCGGGTCATGGGTGGCATGGGCCTGCGCAACTACGCGATGCAGGCGGGGCGGAATGCGGATGAGAAATAGCCTGGGTTCGAAATAGGTGCCCGAGTACCGCTTGGCCAGGCACCTCGCCTCAGGCCGTCTCCGCCGCTCCCAGGGCGAGGGCGACCCAGCTGCGGACGCCGATCGGCATGGCGGCATCATCGACCTGAAAACGCGGATGATGGCAGTAGTGAACGATGCCCTTCGATGCGTCGCGGTTGCCGAGGAAGAGGAAGGCGGCGGGAATCACCTGACCGTAATAAGCGAAGTCCTCACCGCCGAGGACGGGAAACGCCTCATCGGTGATGGGGGTCACCGCCGAGATGGTGCGGCGCGCTTCGGCACACGCCTCGGGGTCGTTGAAGGTCACCGGGTAGCCCTCGGTGAACTCGACCTCGGCGGTGCAACCGTGCCCCTTTGCCACCGAGGTAGCGATCTCTTCCAGCCGCTGGCAGGCGGTCGCTCCCACTTCCTGGACGAAACTGCGAATGGTGCCACGCAGTTCGACCTTCTCGGAGATGACATTGTCGGCGGTGCCGCCGTGGAACTGGGTGAAGCTGAGGACGCACGCCTCTTGCGGGTCGATGTTGCGAGAAACGATCGACTGGGCGGCAGAAACCACCTGGGCGGCGCAGACGATGGGGTCGATGACGACGTGGGGAGCGGCGGCGTGACCTCCCACCCCACCGATCACGATCCGGAAGACGTCGGGCTGCGCCATGACAGGGCCCTCTAGGATGCCGATGTGGCCGGTATCGAAGACGGGCCAGACGTGCATGCCGAAGATCCGGTCGACACCCTCGAGACAACCGTCGGCGATCATCGCCGTGGCTCCACCCGGTATCGCCTCCTCGTTCGGCTGGAAGATGAAACGCACCGAACAGGGGAGACGGTCGCGGACGCTGGCGAGGGCACGCGCCGCACCGGTGAGCATGGCGGTATGGGCATCGTGGCCGCACATGTGGGCGGCGCCTGGGATGGAACTCTTGTGAGGAAGATTGGAATCCTCATCCATCGGCAGTGCATCCATATCGGCGCGAAGTGCGATCCTGCGGGTCGCACCGGGAACCTCGATGTCCCCCACCACCCCGGTTTTGCCGATTCCCTCCCGGACGTCGATGCCAGCCGAACGCATCGCCTCGGCAGCGAGGGCGGCGGTGCGCACCGTGTCGAAACCGATTTCAGGATGCTGATGGATATCTCGCTGGAGAGCGATGACTTCGGTGATCACCTCGTCGACGAGAGCGTCGACATCAACTTCTCGTATAGTGGCCATCGAGGGAGCTCCTTCTTCCGTGGACGAGGAGGCATTGTCGCCCCGGGAGCCTCTGCCGTCGAGGGAAAGAGGGCCCTGACATTGCCGGCGCCTGTCCCTTCTGCTAGCCTCATCCCCTCACAAAAAAGGAAGTCGAGGTTCGATGGCAGAGAAGCTGACCCGCCAGTCGGAGGACTTTTCCCGCTGGTACAACGAGGTGGTGCAACGAGCCGATCTCGCCGAGCATGCGCCGGTGCGGGGTTCGATGATCATCAAGCCCTACGGATATTCCCTGTGGGAACGAATGCAGGCCTTCCTCGACGGCATGTTCAAGGAAACAGGCCACGTCAACGCCTACTTCCCGCTTCTGATCCCGGAATCGTTCCTGCGCAAGGAGGCCGAGCACGTCGAGGGCTTCGCTCCGGAGGTGGCGGTGGTCACCCACGCCGGCGGCAAGCAGCTGGAAGAACCCTACGTGCTGCGCCCCACCTCAGAGACCATCATCTGGGACACCTTCCGCAACTGGATCCAGAGCTACCGCGACCTGCCGCTGCTGATCAACCAGTGGGCCAACGTGATTCGCTGGGAGATGCGCCCGCGACTCTTCCTGCGCACCACCGAATTCCTCTGGCAGGAGGGACACACCGCCCATGCCACCCCCGAGGAGGCGCACGAGGAGACGATCCGGATGCTGGACGTCTACGCGCGCTTCGCCGAGGAGGAGATGGCGATCCCGGTGATCAAGGGGTTGAAAACCGACAGTGAAAAGTTCGCCGGTGCGGTCCGCACCTTCTGCATCGAGGCGATGATGGGCGACAGGAAAGCGCTGCAGTCGGGGACCAGCCACGATCTCGGCCAGAACTTCGCCAAGGCGTTCGATGTCAAATACCTCAGCGCCGAGGGCAAGGAGGAGTACGTGTGGGCGACCTCGTGGGGAGTATCGACGCGCCTCGTCGGAGCCCTGGTGATGGCCCACGGTGACGACCAGGGGCTGGTGTTGCCACCGCGACTGGCACCGATCCAGGTGGTGGTGGTGCCGATCTACAGGGGTGATGAGGAGCGCGCCGCGGTGCTCGAGGTGTGCGACCAACTGGGCAAGGATCTCGCCGCTGCCAGCGTCAGGTTCCATGTCGACGACCGCGACCAGTTCCGTCCCGGATGGAAATTCAACGAGTGGGAACTGAAGGGCGTGCCGGTCCGTATCGAACTGGGTCCCCGGGACCTGGCCGTGGGCGAGGCGCGAGTGGCCCTGCGCCACAACGGCGAGAAGCAGCAGGAGAAGCTGGAAGGACTTGCCGGCAGATTGCCGGCCCTCCTCGATGCCACCCAGAAGGGGCTCTTCGACAAGGCGCTCGCCTTCCGCGAAGAGCACACCCATACCGTCGACTCCTACGACGAGTTCAAGGAGCGTCTCGAGAGCGAGGGCGGTTTCTACCGCTGCCACTGGGATGGCAGCGCCGAGACTGAAGAGAAGGTGAAGAACGACGTCAAGGCGACGATTCGCTGCCTTCCTCTCGACGAGGAGGATGAGCCGGGGAAGTGCATGGTCAGCGGTGAGCCGAGCGAGCGACGGGTGATCTTCGCCAAGGCCTACTGATTCTCTTCCTCCTGGAGGTTCGATGCGCTCAGACACCTTCTTTCTGCTCCTGTCGATCCTGATCCTGGTGCCAGGAGTCGCCGGCAGCGAGGAGCCGGCAGCGCGTTACCTCATCGAGCTCGACGAAGCTGCATCTCACCGGATGCACATCGAAGCCCGCGTCCCCGCAGAGGGAATCGACAGCGTTACGATGTGGATGGCGGTCTGGACTCCAGGTTCGTACAAGATCCGCGAATACTCGAAGAACATCGAGGCGCTGACCGCGAGGGACTCCGCCGGACGTGCGCTGCCTGTCGAGAAGCTGACAAAGAACCGCTGGAGGATTTCCTGCCCCTATTCCGATGAAGTGGTGGTGCAGTACCAGGCATACGGAAGAACCCAGTCGGTCAGAAATTGCTTCATCGACAGTGACGGAGCGATGCTCAATGGCGCCGCCACTTTCCTGATTCCTGAAGGCGGGGAGGAGGGCCCCTTCGACGTTCGCATCGTGTTGCCGGAGGACTGGACCGGCTGCGAGACATCGCTCCCCCGCCATCCTGATGGTGCTTCGACTCACTACCTGGCAACCGACATCGACAACCTCTTCGACAACCCGATCGTCGCTGGCAACCTGCTGGTGGAAACCTTCGAGGTCGATGAGATCCCCCACTGGCTCGTCTTTCAAGGCGACAGGTCCCTCTGGGACTGCCCGAAGACAGCCGATGATGTTCGCCGGATCGTCGAGGAACAGGTTCGCTTCTGGGGGGTGATTCCCTACCGGGGTTACCGCTTTCTCAACGTGATCGCCGAGTCCGGGGGCGGCCTCGAGCATCTCGAAAGCACCTTGATGCTGACGAGCCGCTGGTCCTACAGGGACCGCAAGAAGTACCGGGGGTGGTTGGGGCTGGTGAGCCACGAGTTCTTCCACACCTGGAACGTCAAGCGCCTGCGGCCCCGCGCCCTCGGCCCCTTCGACTACAATCGGGAGGTCTACACCGATGATCTGTGGATCGTCGAGGGGATCACCTCTTTCTACGACGACCTCCTTCTCGCCAGAGCCGGACTTCTCGATCGCAAACAGTACCTCGAAAAACTCTCGAAACAGATCGAGTCGCTGCAGGAAACCCCCGGACGCCTCCTCCATCCCCTGTCGACGACGAGCAGGGACGCCTGGATCAAGCACTACCTGCCCGATGAAAACAGTGTCAACTCGACCATCTCCTACTACACCAAGGGTGCGGTGGTCGGGTTTCTTCTCGACACTCACATCAGATCCCTCAGTGGCGGCACCCACAGCCTCGACGAGGTGATGCGGCTCGCATACCACCGCTACTCCGGAGAGAGGGGATACGAGTCGGTGGAGTTCCGGTCAACCGCCTCGGAAGTGGCCGGCACCGACCTCAGCGACTGGTTCCAGTTCCATGTCGACGAGGCGGGGGAACTCGACTATTCCGCTGCTCTCGCCTGGCTCGGCCTCAGGTTCAAGGATCCAACCGAAAAAGAAGGTGAGGAGAAAGAGGAGGAAGACGAGGTCCAAGAGGGCTGGATGGGCCTCGAGGCATCGGACCGTGGCGGGCGAGTGGTGATCACCTCGGTGCGCGTTGGAACCCCGGCTTTCGATTCTGGGCTCAATGTCGATGATGAAGTGGTCGCCATCGATGGCTACCGGCTCCTCCCCGGCCAGTGGGAAGCGCGCAGGAAACAGCATCCACCTGGGTCGGTGGTGAATGTCATGGTTTCCAGACGTGGCGGCCTGCGCGAGATCAAGATCGAATTGATCGTCAAACCGCAAGAAAGCTGGAAGATCGAGGTGATCGAGGATGCCAGCGAGGAGCAGCGGATGCGACTCGCCGCGTGGCTGGGACGGGCAGGCCAGGAAGCCCTCGAAGAAGAGGCAAAGAAGAAAGCCGAGGAAAAGACGGAGAAGGAATCCTCGCCAGAAGAAGATTGATCGACCCGATTTCACAACCGCGCAAGAAAGGAGAGAGCGGTGACTCTCTCTCGTTGCTGGCCAGTGTTGCTGGTGATGTCACTCGCCTGTGGCTGTTCCGGATTGCCCACTGGAAGTGGTGCAGCCGCCAGTGAAGGGACATCGCTTCTCGGGTCTCCCCTACTGCCCCTGGATCTCCCCGCAGACACTCTCGCCAGGAGAACCCAGCAGTACGAGAGTGCACTCGCCGCCGCCAGAAAGGCGCCCCGGAGTTCCCACGCAGCGATCTGGCTCGGTCGCAGGCTCGCCTACCTCGGTCGCTACCGCGAGGCGATCGAGGTCTACACCGATGCGATGGAGGACCACCCCCGGGATGCGCGTCTGTGGCGGCACCGAGGTCACCGCTGGCTCTCCCTGCGCGAACTGGACCGAGCCCGAGTTGATCTCGAACACGCCGCCGGTCTCGTTCGCGGGCTGGAGGACTCTGTCGAGCCCGATGGTTTGCCCAACGCCCTCAACATTCCCACCAGCACCCTGCACGGCAACATCGCCTATCACCTCGGCCTCACCTGCTATCTCCAGGGAGACTTCGACGGCTCCCTGCGGGCATTCCTGTGGTCTTCCTCGATCGCTCGTAACCCTGACATGCTCTCGGCGGCCAACTACTGGCTGACCCTCACCCTCATCGCCCTGGGCCGCGATGGCGAGGCGCGAGAACTTCTCGCAACCATCGATGACCAGTGGGAGATCATCGAGAATCACGACTATCATCGTATGCTTCTCCTCTT
>DQQH01000205.1 GCA_015664425.1 Planctomycetota bacterium | reverse complement strand
GTCGAAAGAAGATTCTCGCGCAGCATCGCCCGGGAAGGTCCCTGGAGGGGGGAGCGGTGGTTGCGAGGTCACATCGGGAAATTGCTGAGGAAGGGATTCCCCTGCAGGTGCTGGCGGGGGAGTTTCTGGTGGCGGCGCCTGGGGGCCGGGGAAGAGGCACGGATTCGGAGAAGCTGATCTCGACGGAGGTGGCCTGGGATTCTCTCGCCGACCCCGGGACAGGGAGGAGGAGCAATCCTCCGAGATGGATCGTCACCGAGAAGAGGAGGGCGAGTTGAAGGACCTGATCGCGCAAGGGATCTCCGTCGGGTCAGTCGACGGAAGATGTGCTCCCGTCGGATCCTCCAGGCTGGCCCTGGCACCACAGGGTCCAGCGCCGCTGAAGTTCGCTCAAACTATCGAAGCCGAGCACCTCACTCAAGGCACTCGTTTCTCCTTCGATGGCGGCGATCTTGATGAATCGGTGCATCTCGGCTGTAGAGAGGCGTTGCTCGACGAAACCCACCAGGCTGCTCGAGGCCGCTTTCCACCTCCGCTTCTCAGTTTCGTTCCCATCAGCAGCGGCTGCAACGATCAGTTCGGCGACAGAGAATTTGACGCCGAGGGAGGCTGCCTGTCGCAGCACCTCCCCGTCAGCAAGTTCCTGCACCCTGCTGGAGAGGTGTCCACAGAGCCCTTCCTCGATCCAGGCGGGGAGTCTGAGGCCGGGGCCGATCCACCGTGAGATCATCATCCGTGCAAGTTCCCGGGGGGCACCGACCGACTCGAGCGCCGGGGCACCCTCGGCGAGGTGCAGCGTCTCGCTCACGACGATCCCGTACCGTCGCACCACCTCGAGGCGGGCATCGCTGGGCCCGTCATCGCGGAATTGTTCCGCCAGTTTCTCGGGGCTGGCGTGGATCTTCACCCTGACTCGGGATCCGTCGAGGGGATGGGTTCCCTCGCCGAAGAGTTCGAGGGCGATCTGGCGGAGGTGGTGCTCCAGGTGGGGGAGCAGTTTCCTGACGGTGGTGCCATCGCCTCCCTCGACCAGAAAATGTTCCGACCGACGCTGATCAGGTTGCTCTTCACCCTGGTCGAAGGGTTCCTCGCCGATCCCGGCGAGGGCGAGGATTGCACGTCGGCGCAGGTCCTCGATCAGTTTCCCGGAGTCGACCGGCCCTCCGACCGTTTCGCGCAACTGCCACCAGATATTGGCGGAGCGCCTGAGGTCTCCCAGCGCCTCGTGCACTCTCGACTCTGCGATCAGGAGGGCAGGTTCTTCTGGCATCAGGTCCCTTGCCTCGGCGATCCGTGGTGCCAGGATCAACGCCTTCTGGGGAGGGAGAGCTCCACAGGTTCCGAGAACGGTGCACAGAACGAGAGCTTCCCGGGTTTTTTCGATTGCCGAGGGGTCGTGGGCGATCGCCTTCTCGAAGTGGCTGCGGGCGGAATCGAGATCTCCATCATCGAGGCATGCACTCGCCGCCAGGATTGCGGTGGAGACCAGTTCCGTCGACCACAGGGGCAACTCGGTGGGGTAGTTCCTGATCAGGTCATCGAGGGCACTCGCAGCGCGCCTCGGGTCTTTCGAGAGGATGGCTTCGCGCACGTCTCGTTGACGGCGGGCGAGCCCTGCAGACCTCCAGGCGAGGCGATTTCGCAGGGAGAAGAAATCGCTGGTGCCGCCGGGTAGGGCGGCGAGTTCCTGGAAGAGGGGGCGGGCGATTTCTCCAGATCCTGCGTCGAGGAGTTCGTTACAACGGATGGCCAGGGTCTTGCGGAAGAGGTCGAGGAGAGGTCCGTCGGTGCGCTCCTTGCGGTACTCCTCCCGCAGGAATCGCAGGACCGAGACCGCCCCTCCCGTGGCCAGCCGTTTGCGGGCGAGGTCGAGGAGTGACTCGAGTCCACCGGTGACCTCGATCAGTTCGATCTGGTCCCTGGGGATTCTGAGAGTCCCCTCCGGCAGTTCGAGGGTCACCGAATGGGCGTCCTCGCCGTTGACCCTTCCCTCGATCCTGTGGCCATTCTGCAGCCAGATGACATCTGCAGAGGCGCTCACGGGGAAGAAAAGAAGGAGCGAGACGAGTGCCGTTCGGTTGACGCGGCAGCGCATCAAGGGTGATGATCCTCTCCGGTGGGCGGGTTGGAGCCCATCCCTCGGGGCCTCGACAGGGGTCCCGCTGTCTCTATTATCGGCTCGGGGAGCCTCTGGGTTTCGGGGTCTGTACCCCGATGGAGCAGATTTGGGCCCCTGGGGAAGGATAGGCGACGCTCTTGGCCGGATCGGACTACATCGACCCCATCGCCCAGCGCTATGCCTCCGAGGAGGTGAAGGGGCTGTTCTCGCCTCTCAGGCGGGCTCTCGTGTGGCGCCAGTTGTGGGTGGCTCTCGCCGAGATTGAGGCGGAGATGGGCCTTCCGGTCACAACGGAGCAGGTCGATGAACTGAAGTCGGTTATCGAAAAAATAGACCTCGACCGGATCGCCGAGATCGAGGCCGATCTTCGCCACGATGTGATGGCTCACATCCATCATTTCGGCGAGGTCGCTCCGGGGGCGCGGGCGATCATTCATCTGGGCGCCACTTCCTGCTTCGTCACCGACAACGGCGATCTCCTGCTGATCCGCGAAGCGCTCGGTCTCGTCAGTCAGCGATTGCTGCGGGCGATCCATTCGCTGGCAGAATTTGTACGCACCCATGCAGCACTGCCAACCCTTGGTCTCACCCATCTACAGCCCGCACAGCTGACCACTGTCGGCAAGCGTGCTGCGCTCTGGACCCAGGATCTGGTCGATTGCTGGCGTGAGATCGAGGAGTTGAAAAATACCCTTCCCCTTCGGGGTGTGAAGGGAACCACAGGAACTCAGGCCTCTTTCCTTCAGCTCTGCGGGGGTGATGAAGAATTGGTCCTCGCTCTCGATCGTCGTCTTGCCGAGAAATTCGGTTTCAAGAATATCTTTCCCATCACTGGCCAGACCTACCCGCGGAACTGGGATTTCCGAATCATCTCTCGCCTCGCTGAACTGGCGGCGGTGCTTCACAAGATAGGAACCGACATCCGGTTGCTCCAGTCGTGGGGAGAGGTGGAGGAGCCGTACCGATCGAATCAGGTCGGCTCGTCGGCAATGCCCTACAAGCGCAACCCGATGAAATCGGAGAGAATCTGTGCACTGGCCCGCCATCTGATGGCACAAGCCCCCGCAATCGGCCAGCTCGCTGCCACCCAGTGGATGGAGAGAACTCTCGATGACAGCGCCCATCGTCGGGTGGTGATTCCCCAGTCCTTCCTCACCATCGATGCACTCCTCGTCACCGCTCGTAATGTTTTCGACGGTCTTATTGTCCATCCCCGAATTATCGAGCGCAGGGTGTCCGAACATTTACCCTTCGTCGCGGTCGAGGAAATCCTGATGGAGGGGGTATCGAGGGGGGGGGATCGTCAGGATCTCCACGAGCGGATTCGGAAACTCGCCTGGCAGGCGAAGGAAACCCTCCTCGATGATGGGGGAGAGAACCCACTGAGGGAACTGGTCGAGAATGATCCCGTCCTCGGGCCGATCGCTGCTTCCCTGCTGCCATGGGCCCCCTCGCGATTCACGGGACTCGCTGAATCCCAGTCACTCCGATATCTCGACGACGTCGTCGACCAGCTTCCGCGGCCGGAGGAGGATCACCTCCGGGAACTGAAGGTATAACCGTCGAGGGGGGGCTTCCGAAGGAGATGGCGGATCTCACCGGCCAGATCGTTTTCAGGTCGAGCAAGGAGGTGACGGTGCTTCACGGGAGTGATCGCATCACCTGTGGGCTCCCCGGAAAATTCCGAAAAGAAACCGGGAACGTCGCCGTTGTCGGGGATCGAGTGGAGTTCGAGATCCTCTCCCCCGGGAGTGGGCGTCTCAAGCAGGTGCTTCCCCGTGAGAGCTGGCTCTCGCGCAGGAGGGACGTTGGCAGGGGTAAGGAACTGATTCTCGCTGCCAACGTCGATCAGGTGGTCGCTGTTTTCTCCGCTCGCAAGCCAAAACTGAAGTTCGGAGCTCTCGACCGTCTGCTGGTCGCCGCCGGCAGCCAGGGGCTCTCCGCCTGTGTTGTGATCAACAAGTCCGACCTCGGGCTCGACAAGGAGGATGAGGCTCTTCTTTCCCTCTATCCCACCTTTGACTGCCCCCTCTTCAAGACCTCTTGCGAGACCGGGGATGGGATCGATCGGTTGGCTGAGCAGTTGAAGGGGAGGTCGTCCGTTGTCACCGGCCCTTCAGGGACCGGAAAGAGCTCTCTCATCTCCAGGATCTTCGGCCTCGACCTGCGCATCGGCGACGTCAGTAGCTACAACGAGAAGGGGAAGCACACCACCTCCGCTGCCAGCTGGCACCCGGTTTCGGAAGATACCGCGGTCGTCGATACTCCCGGGTTCAGGGACTACGGAATCTGGGGGCTGGGGCCCCGGCAGATCGCGGAACAGATGCCCGACATCCATCGCCACAGCCATGGCTGCCGATTCACCGACTGCCTTCACCGGGAGGAACCCGCCTGCGCGGTAAGGGAAGCGATCGAGAAGGGGGAACTGCACCCCAGGCGGCACAGATCCTACCTGGGAATCCTGGAGTCGGTCATCGAACGGGAGGACCGCAGGTGAAGATTGAATCGAGGGTTTCCTTTCCCGCAGGCGTCATCCTTCCGGTTGGCTCTGGCGAAGGGAAGAAGGTCGATGGGAGTGCCGGACGGCAATGACCGATGACCTTCCAGACCTCGTTGCCAAGGCGCGTCTGGGCGATCGAGCGTCCTTCTCGATGCTTGTCGAAAGACATCGCAGACTTGCCGCTGGAGTTGCCTACGGAATCCTCGGCGATGTTCATCTGAGTGCAGATGCAGTCCAGGATGCGTTCGTCAAGGCGTGGCAGGGTCTGGACAAACTGAGGGATGCTTCACGCTTCCCGCCCTGGTTCCTTCAGATTGTGCGGACCAGCGCAATCGACATCGTTCGCCGGCGAACACGCTGGCACCGGAATGAGTTTCCACTCCTCGATTCCGATCCCGGAGAGGATAGTGCTCCCTCCCCGGAGGATCGGATGCAGAGCGCAGAACGGAGCGTTGCGATTCGCAGGGCGATCGCCTCGCTGCCGGCGGAGTACCGCGAGGTGATCCTGCTGAAGCACGCAGAGAAACGCAGTTACCGGGAGATAGCGAGACTGCAGCGGACCACAGTCAAGGCGGTGGAAGCGAGGTTGTACCGAGCGAGGCAACTCCTCGGGAAACTTCTCAAGCGTGAGGAAGATGGCAGTAAAGAAAATGTCTTTCCTGAAGAGGGAGAACGATGACTCCACACATCAGTTGTGACACTGCGCGGCGGTGGATCGCACTGGCAGTGGACGAAGAACTTCCGCCGGAGCGGGAGCCCCAACTGGAATCTCATCTCGATGCCTGCCCCCGTTGCAGGCAGGAACGAGTCGAAGCATTCGCGCGTCTCGGGACGATTGGAGTCGGGGTCCAGGAGGTCACCGATGAGATCGACGACCTTCTCGAAGGGCAATTGGGGGTCGAACAACTCGACCTCGAACCCGAAGTTCGACCGGTATCGGAATCGCGCAAGTATTTGCTGCTAGCGTTCGCGGCGATGATCCTGGTTTTTCTCAACCTTTACCTCAACTTCAAATGGAACGAGGATCCGACTCCTCCAGATGCCATCGCTCAGCTCGAAGTCTTGACCGAAGGTGTCGACGATGTCAGCGTTGTGAGGAGCAGGGTTCGCCCCGGTGAGACGATTTCCGTCGCCAGGGGGAGCCACGCTCGTCTCGAGGTCCCGCTTGTTGGAGCAGTGATCGAAATCTCCGGGGCGAGTGAGGTCCAGTGGCCCTCGCCGGGGGGTTCCGTCTCCACCCTCAAACTCCTCGAGGGTTCCATCACCTGCAACATCGAACCGCGGGGGCTCGGTTTCGAGGTCAGAACCGCCAACCTCGAGGTTCGGGTCACAGGCACCCGCTTTGTCGTTCATCGTGTCCAGCGGGAGAGACGGTCTGAAATCCAAGTCGAGAGTGGAGTCGTCCTCGTCTCCCGTCCCGGCATCGGCGGTGAAATCGAGGTGAAGGCGGGAGAGAGGGTGGAGGTTGTCGGAAAAGGAATGCTCTTCCATCCAGCCCCGAAGCCAAGAACCACACCGCCCGCCACCCGCCTGGTCCCCCCGGAAATCTCACCGGAGAGATCTGGAGAGGAACACCAGGAAGGGAATTCCGGTAGGCGCTCCCGGCCCCTCGACCTCCCCGGAAACAGGGGCTCTCGAAGCGATGATGACGGCGAGGATGGATAGTTCGCGCCGAGGTCTCTAATCGTTCGAGGAGAAGACGGTGCCGTCGACGAGATGGACCTCCCGTCGGGACCAGTACCAGCCCTCGAAGAGGCTGTTTCCCCGACGTAACCAGGTGACCTGCTCGGGCGTTCCCCAGGCTGCGACCACTTCCTCCCGCTTCAGACCGGCAGCGACCGTTCCCTCGCTGATGAGCCGATCGATGTGGGGCTTGATCATTTGCCGGAGTGTTTCACGGTTACCCCCTCCATCGACCCAGGTGGTGACCGCATCTTCGAGGCGAACTCGCTCGAGGGTGACCAGGGTTCCATCTCGTTCGATCACACCGAGGCGGCGAAGGAACCCTTCACTGTCGTGCCACCTCTCTCCATCGTTGACCAGTTCCATCTGCCGCAGTCGTCTCTCGATTCCGGGCTTATCGATGTGGGCCTGGTGAATTTCCCCGACGTATCGGAGGAAGTCAGGACTGTTTCCCAGTTTTTCCCGGCCTGCCCGGAGCCATTCGAGGGCATCTTCGTGGGACCGGGGGGAGGGGGCGAGGTCAGCCCACAGCCTGGCGCTGCGGGCATCATCGAGAAAGTCCAGGCGCAGGAGCCAGCGGCAGACCTGTGCGCGCCGGGATCCCCGAGCATCGATCGCTCGCTCGATCTGTTTCTCGACAGCGGCGGAGGGGGCGTCGATCCTTCCGGCGGAGATCACGGTCCACTCGATGCCGTTTCTCCCGGGTCCGCAGACGAGGACCTTCAGCTCCAGCAGAGGTGCCTCTTCCTTCCCCCTGCGCGGGAGCCTGCAGATGGGAGCGAGGCGCAGTGGCTCCTCAAGTCCCTCCACCAGCAGCGTTTGTCCCACCCGACCCTTGTAGGTCGCGAGGATCTCGACCACCTGTGACGAGGGCTCGAGAAGAGACAGTTCATCGACGGTGATCGGCTCCCCGGCGGGGCTGGAGAGGGCTGCTATCAGAATCAGCAAGGGACCGGGGGAATAGGGCATCACCTGACTCCTTCATGTACCGAGACCCTGCCGTCCTCGAATACGGCGATGATTCGCCCCTCTTCGATTGCCAGAAGGGATCGAACTGTTCCCTCGACTGGCAAGGAGAGTTTCACTTCGCCTTCGAGGTCGACCAGGCGGATTCTCGCGTCGCTGCATGCGATCCAGAACCCGGCATCACAGGGGAGTGGAGCGCAGGTGGGATCCGCGGGGAGGAGTTCCAGCACCGTCCCGGTGGGGCCGGCGAGGACCCAACCCCCCTCGACTCCGTAGAAGAAGCGGTCGCCGAGGAGTCCGATGCCCGTCAGGGGAACCGGACCGTCGGTGATCCTGTTTTCGTGACAGAAACGTCCGTCGCTGAGGAGCGCTCCTCCCCGGGGCAAAAGAGCATGGCAAGGCCCGGGGAGGCGCTGCGGTTGATTGCCCAGCCTGCAGCCGCGGTCGAGTCTGTGCAACTGGAGAGATCTGTCGAGGACCACCAGTGAATCGCCGTCTACAATCATCATCGAGATGGCGACTCTCGCCTCGTATCGACTCAGCACCCTGCCCCGATGGTCGAGGAAGTGAACGCTGCCGTTCTCATCGGCAATCGCCCAGCCACCCCCGAAGGCGCAGGCGGCAGTCACCGGAGCTTCAGGTGACCAGGACCACCGGAGGGACCAGTCCCTGCTGTTCACTTCACTGACAGGGCCTGCCAGGGGGGCGACCAGCAGGCTGTTTCCTTGAGCTGCAAGGAGCGCTCCGGGGTGACCATGGAGTCCACCGGAGAGGACCGCGAGGTAGTCATCGACCTTCTCCTGTTGCGGATCGATCACGTAACAGCGGCCATCCCTGCACGAGATCACAACCGCCCCCCCCCAGCGCCAGGATCTGGCCATCGTGAGTCGAGGGAAGGGTGCCGCTGGAGAGGGGATGGGGCTCGAGTTCGATCTCGAAGAGAGGCGCCGAGCTGTTCACCGAGACCTGCCTCGATTCGCATCCCGAACGCTCGAGCTGGAGCACCACCTTCCCGTCGGCGGGGAGTCGGAGGACCAGCGGTGTCTCTCCGATCAGGGTGGTGCCTGCGAAGACTCTGGCCCCGGTGGGAATGCTCGCCAGACGGGTCGGGATGTAGATCTTCGCTCTTTCCACCACGGGCAAGGAGGCCCCTCTGGCTCCCTCGGCGACCGAAAGTGCCACCGCTCTGGCCTGGATGAAGCGATTCTGACCGAGGAGTTCCTCGACCTTCGCGAGTCCCACCCTGGTGCTTTCGAGAATCTCCCGTCGAGTCCGGTGTGCGCGGGCGAACTTTTCCTCCTCCGCCTTCCTGGTTCTCTCCGTTTCGATGCGCAGGTCGTTTCTCAGCTTCTCTCCTCGCCTGGCGGAATCCAGGCCTGCGAGGGTCAAGGGATACTGCTGCGACAGCGCTTCGAACCCCTCCGCTGCCCGTGTCTTCTCCTCGATGAGCGTTGCGTTCTCGGCGAGGAACAGAGCGACCGTGAGTTGAACTTGCGCTCGCCATTCCGCCCAACCCCAGAAAATCAAGGCGAGGATGCAGCCGGCGAGTGTGAGGCGAGCCGCGTTACCCACCAACCTCCGGATCCGGTCCCGGTCCTCGTTCTTTTCCTTGAGGTCTGCAATCCGCTCCTGGATTCCAGGAGTCCCCGGTTCGATGGTGTGAAGAGCGCTGGCAGCTTTCAGCAGATTCTCGGAGTCCTTGCGAGATTCTGCAATTTCCATCGAGCGACGAAGAGCGGCAGCGGCCTCCTGGGGTTTCTGGAGGCGGCGTTCGATCTCGCTTCGGTCGAGCCAGTATCCTGCTTCTCCCTGGTGGGTCGATTCTGCTTCCTGGAAAACAGCGAGAGCTTCGAGATTTCGATCGGCTCGACGAAGCGCACCGATGACATCTTCGAACAGATTTTTCAGGCGCTTGGAAGGGGCAGCCTCACGGAGATTCCATGAGAGAAGCAGAATGTCGGGATCTCCAGGGCATAGCCGCCTGAGCCTCTGAGACACCGACCATGCACCGGCAAAATCGCCTCTGAGTCGGAAGGACGTGGCGGCACGAACGAGGCTTTCAGTGGCGTCTTCCGGGCGCCTGTGTCCGAGGGCGTCCGCTGCCTCGAGGAGGAAATCCGGGTCGTTGCCGAGGGTTTCGGTGGAATCGCGCAAAGCCAGGTAGAGATCACCTGCACGCTGATGGTCCCGGCATTTGAAGAGCTGGCGTGCTCGCTCCAGCATCTCTTCCGCCGACAGCAACCGAACCCATTTCTCCTCGATGAATCTGAAGATCGCGGACTTGACCCGAAAGCGGGTGTCAGGTGCGAGGGACTGGATCTCCTCGACGCTGCGATTGCCGTCGATCAACTCCCACACCGCGGCCTCGGTGACGTCGAGAGAAATTTCCGCGGGGAGGCCCGAGGGAAACACCACCGGCACGTGCCGGGGGTCGGGAATCCTCTCGCTGATGATCCGGGATTCGTCGAGTTGCCTCAAGCCCTCCAGAACAACGCTCTGGGGATCGACCTGTACCTGTGTGTGACGGTGCATCGGAAAAAGTTCCGACTCGATTCCGTCGCCGGGAATGAACTCGAAATCG
>DQQH01000219.1 GCA_015664425.1 Planctomycetota bacterium | reverse complement strand
CTTGTGATAGTCGAAATGGTCTCTCCCGATGGTCGTAATCAGCGCCCCATCGAAGGCGATGCCGGCGATCCGCTGCTGGTCGAGGGCGTGGGAGGAGACTTCGATCACCGCCGTTTTGCCACCCCTATTTTGCAGACTGTCGAGGCCCGCTGCGAGAATCGAAGGGGGCGGTGTCGTTCCCTCGCTCCTCACCTCGGGCCCAGCGAAGTTGTCGCTGATGGTGGTGCTGAAGCCGCATCTCCTGCCCGATGCTTCGAGGATCGATACCATCATGCGCACCGAGGTCGACTTGCCGTTGGTGCCGGTGATCCCGATCACCTCCAGTTGCTCGGTCGGGTTCGCCCGTGTCGCATGTTCGAGCAGCGCCCAGGCGCGACGGCTGTTCTCGACCTCGAACCAGGGAACCTGACTGTCGGAAGGAGGCGGCTCCTCGGCGACAACTGCCCGACAGCCGCCTGTCAGAGCATCACCGATCACCAGGTGGGAGTCGAAGGAAGTGCCGCGGATGGCGACGAAGACATCGGCAGGTGCGCCGCGACTATCGGTCGCTATCGTCTCGATGGGGCTCCCGAGCTCGGGGCCGTGGTGGATCGCATCGAGGAGACTGACCACCTCGACGTTCGACAGCTGGCGTGTCATCGAGGTCCACTCCTCTCCCCCTGGCGGGATGATAGGTCGCTAACGTGGCCTCGCAAGAGCACGATCGACCGAGTGTTCCAGGCGGTTCCCTGGGGCTGCCAGGAGTGCCCCGAGAAGTTCGCTGACCACCGGTGCAGCCACCTCGGAGGCGTAGTATCTCCCCTGGGGGCGCTCGACAACCACCATCGCCAGCCGCTGCGGGTCATCCCAGGGAGCAAAGCCGATGAAGGAACTGATGTAGGCGCCCTCCTCGTAGCCCCCGACCGAGGCAATCATTGCGGTCCCCGTCTTGCCGGCGAGCCCGATCACTTCGTTGAGTCTGCTCCCCGTTCCCTCGAGGACCACGTCGCGAAGTGTCTGGCACACCATCGAGGCGATGGTTGCAGAGAGAACTCGCGGGCCTGGGGCCGGATCGCATCTCACGCCATCGACACGGCGGACGAGGTGGGGGGTGACCTTGAAGCCGCCGTTGGCGATCGCGCAATATGCGCACGCCATCTGCAATTGGGTCACACCCAGTTCGTAGCCGAAACTCGCCGATGTCAGGGTGTACCAGCTCCAATCCTCAACCGCTTTGAGGGAACCGACCTCCTCACCGAGAAGATCGATGCCGGTGCGCGCGCCGAAGCCCAGGCGCTCAAAGACGTCGTGTATTGAAGATCTGCCGGTGCGCAGACCGACCTCGACGATGCCGATGTTGCTCGACTTCACCACCGAGCCCGCCACCGTTCTGAATCTGGGCTCGAGAAGATGAGTGTCGCGAATCGTTCGGCTCGACCGACCATTCCGGATCACCTTCCACTCGTTGTTGACGTCAACGGTGTCCTCGAGGGAGATCCCCGATTCCAGTGCGGCGGCGAGCACCAGCGGTTTGACCACCGAACCCGGTTCCATCACTCGCCGGGTTCCCTGGAAGAGGAGCTTGCGGGCTTCCTCCTCGAGCCCGGCGTTGAAGAGGCGACGCAGGTCCCCACGGACGATCTTCGGCACGCTGGCAGCGGCCAGGAGCGCCCCGTTCCTGGGGTCCATCACCAGCCCGCTGACCCCCGTGCCCCGGGTCCTCTCGAGGGTCTCGGCAAGGAGGTCCTCGAGCAGCCACTGAGCGCTGACATCGAGGGTCAGTGACAGGTCCTTCCCCATCTGGGGCTCGACCCCGGAAGAAACTCCACCGGCGAATTCCCGCGCTCCGGTCGCATCGGTGCGGGTGCGACGCAACCCGCGACGCCCCTCGAGGGTCGAATGCCAGCGAGCCTCGATTCCATAGAGGCCCATCTCCCTGTCGAGACTCTCATTGCCGACCAACTGGACGGCGAGATCGTGGAGAGGATACTCGCGGACGAAGAATTCCTCCGGGTCGCACAGCACCTCCCGGCCGAACACCGTTCGCAACTGCTTCCTTCTGTCGTTGAAATTCGCAAGATGGGCACCCTCGGCGATGACTCCGAGCGGGAGGTACTGGCGCCCGGCCCGGTACCCCTCCACGGCACGGCGACGGAGTACATCGAGAGGCGCGTACCAGCCGACCCCCTCGATCTCGAGCACCCGATCTATCGCATGGGAGAGGCGTCCTGGCGCAGACGCTCGAGGCTCACCGTCGATCACGATCCGTGAGGCTGCCGACGGATCGATTGCGATCTTCCAGCGAGAAACGTCCCGTGCGAGCACCATGCCACGCTCGGTAAAGATGCTACCGTGGCGTGCATCGCGCCAGGCGCGACGGCTGGTTTCCCTCTGCTGCCTCCGGAGCCGCTCATCTCCCTCGACAATCTGCAACCATCCACAGCGGCCGAGAACGACGATGAAGGTGAATGCGATGAAGAGCAGCGCAAGGTCGGGAAGGAAGAGAGGTCGATCGAGCCTTGGGAATCTGAATACACGCCAGCGCCGGCTGCCGAGGCCTGTCGTGTCGAACATCCAGATCCCTTCTAGAAACCCGCTCCGCTGTGAGTCTCGAGCCAGATGGACCGGGTGGGAGAGCCGACACCCTGCAGAACTCCCGCCGCAGTTCCAACTCTGACCGACCCCGCTTCCAGCCTGACCAGTTCTTCCAGCGGCAAGGGGACCATTCCCTCTCCACCGATCCCTGACAGCGTCTCGAGGAGTCGCACTTGCAGCTGCGATCTCTCGTCCATGCCGGAAATCTTGAGCTTCTCGGTTCGGTCGACGACCTGGGCAATCTCTTGCAAGAGCTGGTAGTGCCTCTGCGCTTCACCGACGAGATCGAAGCCGAACACCAGCAACACTCCGACCACCAGAAGGAGACGGACGATGGTCATCGCGCACCTCCTTCTCCAAGACGGCGGATGACCCGCAGACGGGCACTGCGCGAACGGGGGTTCCTGTTCACTTCATCATCCTGCGGGCGCAAGGGACGGGGGGTGAGCAGTTCGTGGCCCTGCTCCCGCTCCCGCAGGCGGAATGCCTCCTTCACCTGGCGGTCCTCGAGAGAGTGGTAGGAGATGACTGCAAAACGCCCTCCGGGAGCGAGGAGGGTCTCGAATCGATCGAGCAGGTGAGCGAGAGCTTCCAGCTCACCGTTGATGGCGATCCGGATCGCCTGGAAGGTCCGAGTTGCAGGATCGACCT
>DQQH01000031.1 GCA_015664425.1 Planctomycetota bacterium | reverse complement strand
TCATCGCCCCGAGCAGGTCCCACAGCGCAACGTTCTCCTCGCGCGGCCTGTCAGGCAGGCTCAACTGGTCTCTGGTCCACTCGACCGCTGCGCGGGCTCGAGTGTTGAATCCAACGGGGTCGAAGAGCACCGCCTCTTCGTGGTTGCCGAGAAGGTTGAGGTCGAATCCTCGCGAACGCTCGAGACATTCCCTGGGGGAAGGACCGTAACCGATCACATCGCCGAGGCAGAAGACAGAGGTCACCCCCTGAGCGGCGACGTCTGCCAGAATCGCCTCGAGGGCGATGAAGGAGACTCACGAGGAGGATGGCGTCCTCTTTGTCCATGGTTCTCCGAGGGACCCCACCCGTGAGTACATCTTCGTCAACGACATCGAGGATCCGGAAAAGATGGATTCGATCTTTGAGTCCTTCGATGGTCACACCTGTTTTGTTGGTCACACCCACACGGCAGGGGTATTTACCGCTGACCTGAAATTCCTCTATCCCTCTGCTCTTGGGGAGCACCTCAGGCTGGGGGACGGAAAGTGCATCGTCAACGTGGGTTCAGTGGGTCAGCCGAGGGATGGGGACCCTCGCGGTAGTTACGTGATTTTCGATGGAGATGAGATCATTTTCCGCAGAGTTCAGTACAACATTGACAAGACGATTAGCCTGTTCGAAGGCACTCCTCTTCCCGAGTACCTCGCCCAGCGCCTCAGAGAGGGACGGTAGTCCCACCAGGCCGCCAGATTAATTCGGTCAGGGAGAACAATGGATAGACGTTTCCTGCTGACGATCGTGACCTGCTTCCTGGTTTCGATGTTCTACATGCAGATGATCGCTCCGGATCGCCAGGACGGTGCTGTCCCCGAAGGTACCCCGGACCGCACGGTTCCTGTCCTCGTCCCGGATACCATCGTCAGGGGGGACTCCCCAGCGGTCGTGCCTGAAGGGGTGGTGGCCGATCCTGTCGAGCAGTTCCCCGAGAGAACCATCCACCTTCGCAACCGGGTCCTCGACATCGAGGTCACCACCGTCGGAGCTGCCATCCGTTCGGTCGTCCTCCAGGAATATCGGGAATCGATCGGGGATGACTCGCCCCTCTTGTTCATCGCCCCGGAGCTGGAGTCCGGCCCGGCGATGGTGCTGAGCCTGGAGGAGGAGGGTGCAGGCCTCTCCTCGATCTCGTGGGAGGTGATCGAGGAGGAGCTCGAGCAGGGACGACTGGTCCTGAAACTGACTCTCTCCGGGGATCGGTCGGTGACCCGAACCTACCAGCTTCCTGACGATGGCTACGAGGTCTCGACGAGCGTTCGCTTCGAAGGGAACTGGCCGGAGGGGCGTCGCGCTTACTACAGCATCCTCGGAGCGAGCAGGATTCGATTCGACGTTGGCAGCCGATGGCCCAACCAGTGGGTGTGGGCATCGAGGATGGGTTCTGGCGGGGTTGCCAAGGTCAACCACGAGGACCTCGGAACCATCCCCAGTGGCCAGCGCATCGAACGCGCCAGCGTCTGGGGTGCTCTCGAGAGCAATTACTTCGCCCAGGTGATTCGGGCGGTCGGTTCCGATGAGTCCTCCTTCGACGGTAGTTTGCTGGTGGTCGGAGAGAAGACGGACGTCTCCGAGGCTCGCTGGAAGAGCTTCAAGGGAGAAGGGAAGCAGGGCTGGCCGCTGAGGATCGGATTCCTTCGTCCGGTG
>DQQH01000230.1 GCA_015664425.1 Planctomycetota bacterium | reverse complement strand
GAGCGATCGAAAATTCCCTGCTGGAGCGATGTAGGCATCCACTCCAGAGAGGGACCGGGCTGTATCTCGCATCAATAGTGTGCGCAGTCTCTGGGCGCGGATGTACTCGACCGCGGGAATCAATCGCGCTGCACGAAAACTATTGGGCCACGCCTGTGGACCCTGCTCAACCAGTTCGTCATCTGCGTCCGAACGAGTCAACTCATCGAAGGCGCAGGCACTTTCAGCAAACAGGATCACCATCTCTCCGGGAGTGTTCCTAGATCTGGACTGCAGGGGATTCCCAGAATCCTCTCCTCCCCCGGGTTTACCGGGATCGCCCGACGCCCTGATTCGATCAGCATCGCCAGAACCTTGAATCCAAATTTCTCGGGATTGGCGGAGGCTCCGACAACGGCGATGGGCTGGTTGGCGAGAAAGGAGAGGAGGGGATCACCAGGATCCTCGCTCACCCGGTCGCCAGATCGACCAGGCGGCAGAGGCGGATCACCTCCGGGCGGGGAATCACCACCGTTGGCATCTTTGCCCAGACTCCGAAGCGCATCGCCTTGTCGAGATATTCTTCCCGTGTCGGGCCTCCCGGGGTTTTCTCGTGCAGATCGGCGTCGTGGAGGACGACGCGGTTATCGTTCTCCTCGTGGCAGCGTCCGACGTAGAGCAGGTCGGTACTGGTCTCGACGACAACCGTGATGCCATGGAGGTCACCGTGGTCATCGTGAAAGGTCCCCACTACCCCTCGGCCTTCTGGCAGTGCGCCTCGAAGGCGGCGACGATCTCGAAAGCGATCGATTGCGGGTCACGCCCCTCGATCATGTGACGGGGAAGGTACCAGACCAGTTCGCCACCACTGAAGAGACCCATCGATGGGCTGCTCGGGGGGACATCCCCGAATTTCTCCCGGACCCTGGCGGTCGCCTCGGTGTCCTGGCCGGCGAAGACGGTGGCGACTCGATCGGGACACACTTCCGATTGCAGGGCGAGGAGGGCTCCCGGGCGTGCCCCGCCTGCGGCACAACCACAGACCGAGTTCACGATCACGAAGCCGGTGCCGGTTTGTTCCTCGAAGAACACATCGACCTCTTCTGCGCTTTTAAGCTCGCTCACGCCGTTGTCAGAGAGTTCCCGTCGCATCGGCGCGACCATTTCCTCGGGGTAAGGCATTTCGGTTTTCTCTTTCGATCCACGGCGTCCCACTGTGCCGGGGGAGCGATGCTCCGGGTGGATGCTAGCGCCCAGGGTGGTGCCAGGCAACCTATCCGTGGCTGTGGGAGTCAGAATGGCACGGGTCATCGCAGTGCTCGGGATCGTCGGGGAGGGAGAAGAGGTGGCGGAGAAAAACACGGGGTCCCTGTCGAGCGAGGGAGAGCAGGAAGAGGAGCCCGAGGCCACCGAGGCAGGTCCAGGCGAGGGTGCCCGTCGGCATGTCGATGTGTCCATCTTCTGCTCCGATGACGGTACTGGCGGTGGGGAGGAAGATGTTCACCGCGATGCCGAGGAGAATGGCAGTGGCACCGACGAGGAGGGCGAAAAGGACGGCGGTCCTGCGCCCGTGGATGCTGGTGAGGACGCCGAATGTGGTGACGTTGGTCGCCGGACCTGTGAGGAGGAAGGCGAGGGCCGCCCCCGGCGACGCCCCTGCTGCGACCAGGACCGCGGCGAGCGGGGTCGCTCCTGACGCGCAGACGTAAACGGGAAGCCCGAGGAGGGCGAAGAAGGGGACCTCGCTCCACGGCGGCAGGAGCCCGATCCAGTCCTTCTCGACCAGCGGTGCTGCGAAGGCAGCGATCAGCAAACCGACCAGGATCCACGGCGCCGTTGCATCGACCATCTCGCCGAGACCGACGCGGAGCCCGGCGGTGAGGCGGCTGAGGAGGGGGCCCTCGGGCGCCTCCGGAGGGGCATCACCGGCTGAAACCACCCCGGGCGTTCGCCCGCACCAGCGTGCGAGAACGATGCCGACAAGGAGCGCCAGCAGGGTTGCAGCGACCACCCGGGCGATGGCGAAGGGGCCATCGAGGAGCGTGACAGACAGGAAGACCGCGTCGAAGCCGAGTTCGGGTGCGGCGACCAGAAGCGTCATGGCAGCAGCGAGGGGAACACCCCGGCCGACCAGTCCTCTGTAGATGGGGAGGATTCCGCAGGAGCAGATCGGCAACGGCAGCGCGAAGGCGAGTCCCTTGATCGCCTGAATGGGGGAACGGCCGCGCGAGATCCAGTCGATCGTCGCCTTCGGCAAGAGGGCGTGGACGAATCCTGCGACGACATATGCGAGGAGGAGATAGGGGGCGCTCTCGAGAGAGAGGGCGAGGAAGCCGTCGAGGATCCCACCGGAATGGCTTTGCTCGAGGCCGTCGGGGTGGAACTGGCTGACGCTGCCGACAACGTAGACGAGAAGTGCCCCGAGGAGCGCCCCCAGAGCCCCCATCCTCGAGTCCCGCTTCGGGCCGCTGGCCGGGGTCGGGCCGTGCATGACGACGTGGAGGAGCGCGCCGGCGAGCAGTGCTCCGAAGGAGCCAAGGAGGCTGGCATCGACGACCGGTGCCAGTTGGGATCCGGCACCGAAACCGATCAGCGTCGCCAGCGCCGTGGCGATGAGAGCGGTAAAGGCTCCCCTGCGCCCGTGAGTCGGGCGCAGGAGCCACCAGATGGCGAGCCCCTCGGGAAGCCGGTGAAGGGTGATGGCGAGGGTCAAGGAGAGTCCGCCCCCCTGCGCGTCTTGCCCGCCGTCACTGAAGAGGGAGAGACCTGCACCGTCGATGACTCCGTGGATACAGAGGCCGAGGATTCCGAAGTAGAGTGCGAGATTGTGAGCCTTGCCGGCTCCGTGCAGACGCAGCCGTTCCATGACGGTGGGAAGCAGCAGCCCGACGAGGGCCAGGGGGATGATGATGGCTCCGGCGGCTTCGAAGCAGAGGGGAAGAACCTCGATCAGAACCAGGGCGACCACGGATACCAGGACAAAGCCATCGGCGAGGTCGAGGGGCCATCTTCTCCGACGGCTGATCACGACCAGGAGAGGTCCGAGAAAGAGCGCGAGGATGCTGAGAGCCAGAGCGAAGATTGCCATCGAATTCTCCCGGAGATTTCCTTACGGCGAGTCTAGCAGGATGGTGTGTTCAGATCAGCGCAATCGACAGGGAATCCCCCTGCCGTGAATAGAACAGAACTGCGCGAAGAACAGAGCCCCGAATAGAATAGAAGAGCGCCCAGCGACCGGTCTCGATCGCTGGGCGCTCCTGATGACAGGTTGTCACACCTCGATCAGGCCTCGCTGGTGAGGCATCCCAGAGGTGCAAAGCGCTGGCTGATCTCACTCGATGGGAGTTTCCACCACTCCCGGGCCACCGTCGAGTAGATGCGCCGGTAGTCTGTGGTGAAGACCAGGTCCTTCTTGCTGAGGTTTCCGAGGTCGGGCTGCTCTCCGTACAGACCGCCCTTGACCCGGCCTCCCATCAGGAAGTGCGGGGCTGCGGTTCCGTGGTCGGTGCCGCCGCTGCCGTTCTCCGCGGCACGACGACCGAATTCCGAGTAGGTCATCAGCAGAACCCGGTCCCAGTTGCCGGACTTTTTCATCGCTCTCCTGAATGTGGAGAGCGCTGCGGCCAGCTGGCCGAGCAGTCGGGCATGGTTCTGCAACTGGTTGGTGTGTGTGTCGAAACCTCCCAGATGGAGTTTGAGCACGCTGCAGGACACTCCGGCAGCGATCAATTCTGCGGCGACCTGGCACTGTTTTCCGATCCGGGTGGAGGGGAAGTCGATGCCGAGTTTGGGGGCATTCTTGCGCTTCTCCTCGATAGCCGCCGCAGCGCGGATCAGATCCTCGCGCACCTCGAGCAGATGACCGAGCGCCTTGTGTGGGGAAGACCCTGGTGCGGGGGGAAGCGCCTTCGCCCGTCTGGCGAGGTCGTCGGGATTGGCGATGGTGATGTTGGCCATCTCGGGCCCGGCGAGAGGCCCGGCATCTCCGCCACCGACGATGAGGCCATCGGCTGCCAGGTCATCGGGGCGCGTCTGTCCCGAGAGGGCCTGGGCGATCCAGCCTCTCTCGCGCACTTCATCGCTATCGGAACCGCTCTCCCAGATGGCGATGCTGCGGAAGTGGGATCGATTGGGGCTCGGGTAGCCGACTCCCAGTGTGATGGCGAGTTCCTGATCATCCCAATCGGACATCAAGGGGCGCAGAGCCGGATGCAGCGCCAGTTCTCCCTCACCGAGGGGGAGTACTCCATCGCCGGGGAGCGCCAGACGGGGACGTAACTCGCGATAGCGATCGTCGAGATAGGGGACAACGGTGTTGAGCCCGTCGTTGCCGCCTTGCAACTCGACGAGAACGAGGATCCGTCCCTTTTCCTGGAGAGCGGCCGTGAAGGCTTCATCGCCGGGGACAGTTTGGCTCCAGCCTCTCAGCCCGGGGGCGAGGAGAGGAAGACAGGCGAGGGATCCCGCCTTCATGAACTGACGTCGGTTGATCGCCATGATTGCTCCGTCTCACTTCAGTTGATGGGTGGGATCGAGGTAAAGCCAGCGCAGCCAGTTGATCGCAGTCGGCGACTTCGGGGGTGCCGTCACCGGTTCGGTGGCGAGGAGCCACATGCGAGAGGCTTCCCGGCGCTCGGAATCCATCTCACCGAATTGCTTCCAGCGCTGCTGCAACTCCGCCGTGAACTTTCGCGTCAATCGCTGACGCTCGCGTCGAGAAAGCCGACGGGAAAAATTTCTGGGTCGGTCGCTATCGGGATTCATCTCGGGGGTGTCGCCGGGTTCCATCTCCTCGCCGTCGGGAGTGGTTTTCCTTCCTGCAGAAGCCCGCGCGTCGAGCAAGGCGAGATTGCGCAGCCCTTCGCCGAGGAACCTCTCTCTTTCCAGGAGTGTGGTCGCGGTGATCCAGTCCGATCCTCCTGGCCAGCCCTTGACGTTGGGCGGGTTGAGCAGGGTCTGACCGAGACTGGTGAGGGTTCGCTGGACCGCCTCTGCGGGGATCTTCTTCAGCCCCTTTCGACGGATGTCGCCGATCACGAGGTCGACTGGGCTCTTGATCATCGAAGCGCGATTGTCGGTCTGCCAGAAGGCGTCCGACCCAAAGAGTGCTTCGAGGAGGGGGCGCAGCTGGTATTCAGAATCTCGGAAGATCTTCGCCAGGTTCCTGACTTCGCAGGCATCGGGGGTCGGGGAGACGAAGTAGGTCCAGAATCGTTCGACGATGTACTCCGCACAGCGCGGGTTCTCGAGGATGGCATCCAGAACCTGTTGAGGGCCGAGATTTCCCACCTTGCTGAAAACCGTCTTCTCCCCCGAGTCGTGCTGCCTCGGGATCAGTCTCACCTTGCCGCTCCTTCGGTCGACACGGAAGCCGGTGAAGGAACGGGCGGTTTCCTTGATGTCCGATTCGGTGTAATGCCCCTCTCCGAGAGAGTAGAGCTCGAGGAGTTCACGAGCGAAATTCTCGTTCGGTTTCCCCTTCCGGTTCTGCTGGGTGTCGAGATAGATCACCATCGCCGGGCCGAGGGCAACCTCCCTCAGAAGCAGGCTGAAATCACCGACGGCATGCTTACGGAAGGTCTGGTTCTGCAGCCACATCAGGGTCGGCTTCTTGACCTTGCGCAACTCCGAGGTGAAGTGCCCATGCCAGAAGAGAACCATCTGCTCGGTGAAGGGGGAGTCGGTGGTGATCATCTCCTCGATCCACCAGCCTCTGAGTGCTGCTCCCCAAGCCCGCTGTCGCCTCTGAAACTTTTTTCGTTCCTCGCGAGTCCAGTCTCTCTTCTGGGTTTGCTCTTCCGCCGGGAGACTGATGAATGGTGGGAGGGGGCTGACCGGCTCACTCCTGACCCCATCGAGGATGGCGGCGACCGCAGTTTTTCGGTCGAGACGGGAGAATCGAAGGGTTTCCTCGAAAGTGGCCCCGAAGGAGGTGCGGTCGAGGAGGTGCCGGGCACCATCGATTCCGATCTCATCTTCAGGGCTACTGCTGATCTCGGTTTCCACCGCCGGCGAGGGGAGGTCCCCATCATCGGAGCAGGAGAGAAAGAGTGTGAGTAGCAGGATGATATTCATCGAACCGGTCCTTTCGACGGCGGGTGGCCTGACTCGATAACACCGGAACCCCCGAGGGAGTTTCAAAAAACCGATCAGGGAGTTGCAGTCTCCATCGCCGGTTCGTAGGAACCCCGTGTCGCAGATGAGTTGAGACGCGCTCTGTGGAGGAATGCTGCCGATCCCCCATCGATGTCGCAGTTATTGGTGGCCCAGACCTTCATCGCAGTCGCCTGGAGGGCGCGACCGTACGAGAAGGTCAGGTTCCAGGGGTGGGGGCCCCGTCGATTCATCGCATCGAGATGAGAGGTCGCATCTCCATCGCTCTGCCCTCCTGAGAGGAAGGCGATTCCCGGCACTGCGCAGGGAACCGTTCTTCTGAGGCAACCCACCGTGCGGTCGGCGACCTCCTCGCAACTGGCGCGTGAGGTGCAGTTCGAACCCGAGATGACCATCGACGGCTTGAGGACGATCCCGTCGAGGAGAACGTTCTGATGGCGGAGTTCCGAGAAGACCCGATGGAGCACCTCGGTGGTGACGGCATCACAGGTCTCGATGTCGTGATCCCCATCCATCAGCACTTCCGGCTCGACGATGGGGACGACGCTCGCCTCCTGGCAGAGAGCTGCGTACCGAGCCAGTCCGTGGGCATTGGCCTCGATGCAACTCCGACTGGGTATCCCGTCACCGATGGTGATCACCGCTCGCCACTTGGCAAATCGTGCGCCGAGGTCGAAATACTCCTCGAGGCGTTCTCTCAGTTCATCGAGACCTTCAGTGACCTTTTCCCCCGCCGACGTGGCGAGATTCTTGGCCCCGCGGTCGACCTTGATTCCGGGAATGATCCCCTTGCCCGAGAGCATCTCGGGGAAGGGAGTACCGTCGTCGGATTGCTGACGGATTGTTTCATCGAAGAGGATTACTCCGCTGATGTACTGCTCGATTTCAGGAGAAGCGAAGAACATCTGCCGGTAGACCCGTCGAGTCTCCTCGCTGCTCTCGATTCCCAGGGCTGCGAACCGTTTTCCAATGGTCGGGTGACTCTCGTCAACGGCGAGGATTCCGCGGCCTGGTGCAACCATCCCCTGTGCGGTGCTGTGGAGCAGCTGAACATCCATCGTCAGTTCCCCTCGATTTCAAGGCGGGATCAATTTCCGCTGGTACTGACGCCTCCTGCAGCAGGCGCCGAACGGGTCGATCGGTGAGCCATACTTTTACTGGAGGCGGACCCCGGACGCCAGCAGAGGGGATGTGTCGAGGAGACAGGGGGGTGGCGAGCAAGACAGGTGCCAGGTACAGGTGGATGAAGGACCCGGGGTCAGGCAGGTGAGGGACCCGGGGTCAGGCAGGTGAGGGACTAGGTGCGGATCTTGCGTGCACGGGCCTTGCGCCTGCGCGAGTTCGCGGGGCGTTTGCCGTGGTTCGCCTTCTTGCAGATGCGTTTGTTGCGATTGGTCATGACGAGGAGAGTCTACAGACCCCGTCCCCGGCGTCAACGGAATGGGCTCGAGGATCCTGGCGGTCGGGGCCACTGCCATTTCCGTGGCCCTCCTGTGCCTTTCCCGGCCACTTGGGCCATCAGTGGTCTTGCCACGGAGGAGCCCTTCGGCCACGATCTGGCCGCCAGGGGATGGCCATGGCATGTGGAGGGATGAGCGACGATGGAGCCGACCGATCCTCCGAGGAAGGTGACTGGCGAGGCGCTCGAGAACGCTCTCACCGAGCGTTTCCCCGCCTCGAACCTGTCGGTGCTCGCCCATTTCTATCGAGGTGAATTGTCCCGGTCGATCGCCTGGCGTCAGAAGATGGACATGACCACCCACTGGGCGGTGATCGCAACCACTGCCATTATTTCCCTCGCGTTCAGCAATCCCGCCAGTTCCCCCCTGATCCTGCCCTTCGGCACGGCGCTGCTCATCCTGCTGCTCACCGTCGAGGCGCGCAGGTACCGTTTCTTCGATGTGTGGCGTACCCGGGTACGGATGCTCGAAGTTCACCTCCTGGTTCCCGCTCTCTACAACGACAAGCGTCTTATCGAGGGGGACTGGCGAGAGGTGCTGTGCAACGATCTCCTCGCCCCGACCTACAAGATGTCCCACTGGGAGGCGGTCGGCCGTCGACTCTCGCGCACTTACATCTGGCTCTTTGCAATTGTGCTCGGTGCATGGCTGGTCAAGGTGTACCTCGTGAACCGCCCCCCCGGGGGGAGCCTCGACTGGAACGGTTACTACCAGAGCTTCAGTCTCGATGGACTGTTGCCACCGTGGATTCCTCTGCTGCTGATGGGGGCGGTCCACCTGAGCATGATCGGCATCCTCGCAGGCACCAAGAGCGACCGTGAGGTCACCGGCGAGACGCGTCGCAAGGATCCCACTCGTCGCAAGTGGCCGATCTGAGGGGTGTTCAACCCTCTTCATCCTCCGGCGCTGAAGTCCGGTGGGCTCTGAGGGCGTCGAGGATCTTGCGAGCTTCGGCTGTGATCGCCCCGTCGGGATGATCGAGGAGTGCCCTCAGCGTCCTTTCTGCCCCGTCGAGTTCCCCGACTGCGACCAGAGTGCGCGCATACTCGAGGCCAGCTTCCCCGCGGGTGGGCTCGGCCCTGGTGGCTTTCTCGAACCAGCGCCCGGCAGCGGAATAACTTCCCAGATCCCTGTGAGTCACCCCGATGCGCACCATCAGATCGTACTGGTCGGTGTTTTCGCGCCAGCGTTCGGTGAGAGAGGTGAGGAGTTGTTTTCCTTCGAGCACGGTGCGATAGCGCTGGAGTTCCCGACGGCTCTCCTCATCCCGCCCCGCCCGGCCGAGGGCGAGGGCGAGGTTGTAAATGGCACCATGGTGGAGAGGCTGAGCGCTGATGACCCTTTCGAGTTCACCGATAGCCTCTTCCTCATCCCCGCGTGCCAGCAGGATCAACGCAAGGCGGTAGCGCGATCGATGGGTCGTCGCGTCGACGGAGAGCGATAGTTTGAAGGAATCGAATGCGGCGTTCTCATCTCCTAGTGCCAATTGCGAGAGCCCCAGCCCAAAGAGCCCGCGCGATCGCAGGCCGGGATCCTTCTCCCGCGCCATCACCTCGAATGCGGCGGTCGCTTCCTCATCTCTTCCCAGTTGCTGGAGTGCTCGCCCGAGGTTGAAGATCTTTCCTCCGAAATTTGGGGCTTTGTCGATGCCCTTGCGGAAGGAGGCGATCGCTGCCTCCATATCCTCGAGAGCATAGTGGGCCTCACCGAGCAGGATCGACAGCCGCGGATCAGCGGGGTGCTCCAGCTGGAGGATTTCGAGCCGCCGTTTGGCCTCCCCTGGGCGTTCATCGAGGAGGAGCTGGCGGATGTCGTCGCGAGCGCGGGCGAGAAGATCGGAGGCACTGAGGGGGTCCTGGGCATCGACGGTGACAGGGATCGTCAGGAGCAGGATGACGAACCACAGGATCGGCCACGGCAAGGCCAACTCGCTGGAACCGGAAGGATGGCAAGCCGCTCCTTCGAGGAGCGACCGGTGCCGACGGCGGGACCCTGGGGGCACCGGGATTGCTGGAAAATGGGCGATGCAGGATTTGAACCTGCGACTTCTACCGTGTGAAGGTAGCACTCTAGCCACTGAGTTAATCGCCCACCGGTTGTTGAAGAGTGCCGAAGAGAGGACTCGAACCTCCACCCGCTCTAAAGCGGACTAGGACCTGAACCTAGCGCGTCTGCCAGTTCCGCCACTTCGGCATGTTGGCGATGATGAATAGCCCCCAGGAGCGAGACTGTCAAGGAGTCCCCTCATGGCGGCGTATCGTCCTCCCCCTCGACTGTGGTAGAAACATCGCCCGGTTCGGTGTTCGAAGGAGGGATCTTGCGAGTCATCGCCCAGAACAAGCGCGCCAGGCACGAGTTGGAAGTCCTCGACAGGATCGAGGCCGGAATCGTGCTCCTCGGTTCCGAGGTCAAGTCGCTTCGTGCTGGCCAGCTCGAACTGGTGGATGCCTATCTCCGGATCGATGGCTCCGAAGCCTTCCTCCTCAAGGCGCGGATCCCGCCCTATGACCACGGCGGTTACGCCAACCACGAGCCGACCAGAAAAAGAAAACTGCTGCTGCACCGTCGTGAGATCCAGCGCCTGCGCGCCCGGATCGAACAGAAGGGACTGACCGTGGTTCCGCTCAAGGTCTACTTCAACGATCACGGCAAGGTGAAGGTCGAACTGGGGATCGGACGGGGGAGAAAAGCGTTTGACAAGCGTCAGTCGATCAAGAAACGGGAACTCGATCGCCAGGCAAAACGTGCGATGCGGGATGGCTAGGGTGGTGGCTTCGGGGTCACTCTCTTGCACATTTTTTTGAGTGTCTCGAGTTTCTCCGGGATGGTTTCTAGCTGCCCCGTTTTGTGGAGAGATTCGATTTCCACCAGGCAGTGGTGGAGCGGTTCGAAACCGTAGACTCCCGAGGTTCCCTTGAGCTGGTGGACCTCGAACAGGAAAGCTTTTTCATCAGCAGCCTCATCGGCGAGGAGGATTCTGGCGAGCCGTTCGGGAAGGTCCGCGACGAAGTTCT
>DQQH01000132.1 GCA_015664425.1 Planctomycetota bacterium | reverse complement strand
TTGTGGAAATAATGGACCGGATCGGTGGGGCCCCAGGAGCTGACGAAGAGATCGAGGTTCCCATCGCCGTCGAAATCCTCCAGGCCCGCGCCTCCAGCCAGCCCAAACGTCCCAAGACCAATCTCGGAGGCGACATCGGAAAACCGGGCGAGATCACCGGCAGAGGAGAAGAGGTCCCCCCCCAGGCGAAATCGTTCCGGGACCCCCTCCGGCCAGTTCCCGAGGGCCATCGAGGTGAGATTGCGCAACCAGCGGAGATCGAGGCGCTCGGGCGAACGAGCGAGAAGCCAGTCGATGTTCTCGACCGCGCGAAGCATCCCGCGTGGCTGCTGGTGCACACCGCCTTCAGCGATGGGGAACAAGCAAGAATCGAGGCCGTGCATCGCAACACAGTTATCCTGCTCTCCAAGGCGCAAGCCCCCGATCATCTGACTCCACCTCAGAGCCTCCTCGATCTTAAACAGCTGATCGCGGCCCTCTGTCGGCAATGAGGCGAGGAGAGAATCGAGTCGCCGTAGCCCCTTGTCGGTCTCCCCCGCCTTCACATACTCGTCTGCAGATTGGTGGAAAAGGCGAAACTTCTCGGCAATTGTGGCAGCAGTATTGGAGCCCTTGGTGAAAATCTTGGCTCGCTCGAGATTCAGAAACTTGTTTGTCCTTGGATCTGCCTCGGTGAGGACTCGAAGGTAGTCATCGTGCGGGTCACTGTCGGTAGGTGGTTCCGCTGGAAGCTGCCCAAAGATGAGGATCAGCGCTCCCAGGCAGGCCAACGCAGGCAGGGTCCAGGCCAAGGGTCGCGTTCGCGTCGACATCGGACCATCTTCCCTTCCCACGGGATGGCATTCACCGTACCACCAGAGGCGGTATCGACAAACAACTTGTCGTCTCCCTGGTTGCCCAGAAACGGGAGATCGACACCTGCATCAACTTCAATTGCGACCGTCTCCGATGCTCTTTGCTCTTCGACAACGGGCAGACTGAGCCACGCTTTTTCAGATGCGGGCGATTTCCAACTGTGAACTCATCATCGCGCTGCTGAGGCGCCTGATCCCCTTGAGACTGAGCCAGGAGATCTCCAGACGTCGCGGAGGCGCCTTTCGTGACCCCAAGGGAGCCAGCCAGAACAGTCGGACATTCCCCTCGGAGGGAACCGACGGTACCCTCGAAGATGGTCCCGCAGAACCCCGTTGAGGGGCTCCCCGCCGCTGCCGATATAACCAGCAGGGCTCCCTCGACGGTGCATGGAAATCCGGTCCTGCCGAGGGCAGCGACAGGAACGCCGAGGCTAGACACAGGGAATCGATGAAGAAACAAGAACCCCAGCAGGGGAAAGCGCCGACCGGCGACCAGGAGTTGCTCGCCAGACTCGGTCTCCCGACCGACATCTCGCGTCTCTCCCTCAAGCACCCGGCCCTCTACTACAACCGCGAGCTCAGCCTTCTGGATTTCAACGAGCGGGTCCTCGCACTGGCACGCAACCCCCGCACGCCACTTCTCGAGCGGTTGCGCTTCCTGACCATCTCGACCTCGAACCTCGATGAGTTCTTCGAGATCCGCGTCTCCGGTCTCAAGGAGCACATCGCCTTGAAGGTCGGCCTCACCAGTCCCGACGATCTGACCCCCCGCGCCCTCTTCGAGCAGGTCAGCGAAAAGGCCCACCGACTGGTCGAGGAGCAGTACCGCGTTCTCAACGAGGAGATCCTGCCCGCCCTCGAAGAAGAAGGGATCGTGCTGCTGCGCCGCGAGGACT
>DQQH01000198.1 GCA_015664425.1 Planctomycetota bacterium | reverse complement strand
GATCTCGGGAGATCCGATGATCGAGGCCTACCTGATCAACCCTCTGCGCGGTTCCTACAAGCTCGACGACCTCGTCGGCGAACGCTTCGGCCACCGGATGATTCCCATCTCGGAAATCATCGGCCCCAGGGGCGAGGAGATAACGATGGCTCAGATCGAGCCGGAAAAGATCTCCGACTACGCCGCAGAGGATGCCGACTACACCCTTCGTCTTCACCGGGAACTGCGCGCGGAGGCAGAGGAGATGGGGCTGTTGCGAGTTCTCGATGAGATCGAGTTGCCCCTCGTCGAGGTGCTGGTGGCGATGGAGCGAGAAGGGATCACCCTCGACAAGAGCCGACTCGAGGAGCAGGAAGAGGAGGTTGCCAGGTCGATCATCTCCCTCGCTGAGGAGATCCACGACGACGCTGGCGAGGAATTCAACATCGCCAGCCCGAAGCAGTTGCAGCACATCCTCTTCGACGTCAAGGGACTCCCTGCCCGCCACAAGACCAAGACCGGATTCTCCGTCTCCGCCGATGTTCTCGAGGAACTCGCCGTCGAACACCCCGATGAGGTGCTGCCTGGGCTCCTCCTCGAACACCGCAGCCTCTCCAAACTCCTCGGGACCTACCTGCAAGCGCTGCCCAAGCACATCCACCCCGACACCGGCAGAATCCACACCGATTTCCGCCAGACGGTGGCAGCGACGGGACGGCTGGCCTCGACCCGACCCAATCTTCAGAACATCCCCATCCGCAGCGAGGAGGGGCGACGGATCCGCAAGGCGTTCGTCCCCAATCGGGCCAGCTCCTGTTTCCTCTCCGCCGACTACTCCCAGATCGAGTTGCGCCTCCTCGCCCACCTGAGTGGGGACAACCTGCTGGTCGAGACGCTGCGGGCGGGTGAGGACATCCACAGCACCGTCGCCGCCCGGATCTACGACAAGGCACCACAGGATGTGACGAGAGAGGAGCGAGGAGCGGCCAAGGCGGTCAACTTCGGACTCATCTACGGGATGGGCGCCTTTGGCCTCGCCCGCGACCTCGGTATTTCCGTCGCCGCTGCGAAGGAGTTCATCGAGGCCTTCTTCGGCCAGTTCCCGCGGGTCCGGGAGTGGATCGAAGAAACAAAGCAAGGCGCTCGCGAGACCGGTGAGGTTCGAACCATCTTCGGCAGGCGCCGGCCGGTCCCCGAAATTCGGTCGCGCCTTGCCCGTGAACGAGCCCAGGGGGAACGTTTCGCCGTCAACAGCGTCGTCCAGGGAAGCGCGGCCGATGTCATCAAACTAGCGATGGTCAGGATTCACAGGATTCTTCGCGACAAGATCGACGCTCCGCGGATGATTCTGCAGATTCACGACGAACTGCTCTTTGAGGTCGATAGCGACAGGGTCGAGGAGGAGGAGCGCTGGATCTGCCAGCAGATGGAGGAGGTGATCGAACTCGACGTACCGATGAAGGTCTCTGTCTCCTCGGGAAAGGACTGGTTCGATGCCAGCAAGTGACGGGGAGCCTTTCATCGTTGCTGTCACCGGCGGGATCGGCTGCGGCAAGTCCACCGTGGCGGCCATCTTCGGTCGACTCGGTGGGCACGTCATCGATGCCGACCGGATCGCCCACCAGGAACTTGCAGAGAGCGCCGTCATCGAGGAGATCCGGGAGGCCCTCGGTGACGGAGTCGTCGCTGCCGATGGCAGCCTCGACCGTGCAGCCATCGCTCGCTGGGCCTTCTCCGATGAGGGACGTCGACGGGCTCTGGAGGCCATCATCCATCCCAGGGTGCGTGCCAGGATCGACAAAATGCTTGCAGAGTTGCGTCATAAAGGGTCCGATGAGGGCAGTCCTCTTCCCGAGCAACGGCCCTTGGTCCTGCTCGACATCCCTCTCCTGGAGACCTCTTCGTTCCGAGACGCACCCCATGAAGTGATTTTCATCGAATCGTCGAGGGTCGAGCGACTCGGACGCGTAGCGAAGACCCGAGGTTGGCTTGGAGAGGAACTCGATCGGCGTGAGGCGGCTCAAACGCCCCTCGAGGAGAAGCGCCGGCGCGCCGGGACCGTCATCGAGAATCCCGACGGCGAAGGCAGCCTCGAGAAGGTGGAAGCGCGCTGCCGCCAACTGATCGCCGACTGGGCCAGGAGGCTGGCTGACAGCGACGAGCCCGGGGCATGACAATCGACTTCAGAATCGCTCGCCGTCGGCGTGACGGATCCGAGCACTGTTTCGAGGCCTCCGCAGCAATCGGGGGCGGTAGAGAAAGCCCGCTTGGGCTGTTGATCAGGGAGTTGTATGTAGATGGCCACTAGGTCCAGAGGCAGCAGCAAGAGGGAGCCTTCGCGCGTCACCTCCCGCGGCAACGTCCGGGATTCCAAGTCCAGCAGCCCTTCAGCAAGGACTGCAAGGCGAAGCACCAAGAAGGCATCGAAGGAGGATCTCCCGGAAGTGCTGGAGATTCCCGAAGAGAGCACGGATGCCGACGAGGAGTTCATTATCGTCGACAGGGAAATTCATCCCGACCTGCACATCACCAAGATGCAGAAGATGACGATGGTGGAGTTGCAGAAGATGGCTCGCGACGATGAGATCGATGAGATCACCGGCTTCAAGAAACAGGATCTGATCTTCCGCATCCTCACCGAGCGAGCGAAAGCAGAAGGGGTGATGTACGGTGAGGGGGTTCTCGAGGTCCTCCCCGATGGCTTCGGCTTCCTGAGATCCCCACGCTACTCCTACTACCCCTGTCCCGATGACATCTACGTCTCTCCCTCGCAGATCCGTCGCTTCGGGCTGACCACCGGCTCGGTGGTCCAGGGGCAGGTCCGTCCGCCGAAGGACAACGAGCGTTACTTCGCTCTCCTCCACGTCGATGCGGTCAACTTCGAGGATCCAGAGAGGGTCCACGAAAAGGTCGTTTTCGATGACCTGACCCCCCTCTACCCCAATGAACGACTGGTGCTGGAAACCACCTCCGAACTGATCGAGACGAGGATCATCGACCTTGTGTCGCCGATCGGAAAGGGCCAGCGAGGGCTGATCGTCGCACCGCCGAGGACCGGCAAAACCGTCCTCCTGCAGATGATCGCCAACTCCATCGCCGAAAATCATCCCGAAGTCGACCTTATGGTGCTGCTCATCGACGAACGTCCCGAGGAAGTCACCGACATGGAACGCAACGTCCGTGGCGAGGTGATTTCATCGACCTTCGATGAGCCCTCCAGTCGACACGTCCAGGTCGCCGAGATGGTCATCGAGAAGGCCCGTCGGCTGATCGAGTACGGACGCGACGTGGTGATTCTCCTCGACTCGATCACGCGACTTGGTCGCGCCTATAACAGCGAAGCGCCCCACTCCGGCCGGATCCTCTCCGGCGGGGTGGATGCCAGCGCGCTGCAGCGGCCCAAGCGCTTCTTCGGCGCCGCACGCAACATCGAAGAAGGGGGAAGCCTGACCATCGTCGCAACCGCCCTCATCGACACCGGTTCGCGAATGGACGAGGTCATCTTCGAGGAGTTCAAGGGCACCGGCAACATGGAACTCCACCTCGACCGTCGCCTCGCTGACAAGCGAGTATGGCCCGCCATCGACATCAACCGCTCGGGGACCCGCAAGGAAGAACTGCTGATGAGCTCCGAGGAACAGAAGAGGCTGTGGATCCTGCGCAAGGTGCTCAGCGACATGAACCCGGTCGAGGCGATGGAGCTGCTCAAGGCGAAGCTCAAGCAGATGCCCTCCAACGTCGAGTTCATGCTCTCGATGCACCCCGACAGGGTCGACTAGCGAGGGGGCGGGGGGAAGACGGAACTCCGCCTGAATGTTTAGAGGGCGGCGATCCTGGCCCGCTTTGTTTTCATCTGCCTGCTCCCGGTTTCCATCTGACCTCTCCCGCCCCGGGCGTTGGGGCCAACACTTGCATTCTTCCCGAACAGGGTTTCCGGTTGTACCATGCGTCCCCGCCGTGAAAGCCCCGCACACTCCGGTCAGCCCCGCTGAAAGGGTGTTCCATGAGTGAAGAGCAGAAGAAATCCGGGGAGAAGGACCGCAACAAACTCGCCGACGAGGAACTGAAGAATGTCGCGGGGGGTACCGGTGGCCAGGGACTGCCGATACCTCCTGGTGGGGTTGCCTTCGTATCGTCCCCGAGGAGGAATGACAGAAGTTTGGGAGGGGACAGCTCGGGGGGCGGAGAACTGCCATAGAGTGAGGCGTCTGGTCCTCAGCTGAGCGGGCGAACCACCGTCGACAGGGAACGCGGCTCCTTGCCCTTTTCGTTGAGGACCCTGACTGACACCCTGAACGCCGGCGGCACGAAGCCAGCACGGAAGCGAAGTGCTCCCGGATTCGAGTCCCAGGTGGAGAAGGGGATCGCCTCGGAGAAGATCAGCCTGCCGTTGACGGTGTGTCTGTCGACGGTATACCCGCCCTCGCGGGTGGGGAACTGGCTGGTCCCATCGGTCCAGATGTACACCGTGTCACCCCTCGACAGCTGGGAGAACTGGATTCCAGAAACGGTGGCATCGAATTCGACCGGTCTGAACTGGGCGTTGGCAACGTTTCGTTCCCCCCTGCGGGCAACTCCCCGGAAGCCCGACTTGAATCCACCATAGAGGAAGACCTTGGTGAAGGTCCCCTCGTCCTCCCTGAGGCGCCACTCCGACTTGACGAGATCTCCAGCGAGTTCCTCCGAAGGGCTGAGGAAGCCCCCCGGCTTGGTATCGAAGATGTTGTCGTAGAAGTACTGGATACGCAAATCAGTGACGTTCTGGCACAACTCGATCTCTCTCTTGAGCACTCTGACATCGGTCGAGCGGTAATTGTCCTTGTTGATGTCCAGATAACGGACCACCTTCATCAAGACGAGGTTGGTGTTGTCGAAGACCTCCGATTCCGCCTCGATCTTGCCGCTCTCACCCCTGGCGAGTTTCAGCGGATCCCCGAGGTAGTACTCGATGTTGGCGATCTGGATCTGGCCGTTGATCTCGACTGGAGCCTTGAAGTAGATCGAGTCGTTCCAGTGTTCTGACTCCGGCAGCCCCGGCGGAGCGTGGATGTACTTCCTCTCGAAGATGGTCATGCCCTCGTCGTACTTTCCGGGAGTCCCCCCCTCGAGGTTGGGACCGACATTCTGGTCCCTCAGTTCCTCCCCCTCTTCCCAGTATCCACGGGCTGGCTTGCCCGACTGGTCCTGGAAGAACTCGAGGGAGGCGGTGGGGGTGATCTGCTCCAGCTGATTCTTGATGTCTTTGAGGGCGTAACGAAATTTCTGATAGACCTCGACCTTTGAAGTGGTCACCTCGTAGATCTTCTGCGCCTCGTTGCCCACGGTCGAGATACAGAGGGAGATGATCGCTGCAAGTGTCAGTGCAACGAGCAACTCGAGCAGGGTGAACCCGCCCTCTCCCCTGACGGTGACCGCTGGAGACTCCTCAACGATGGACAAGGATCTGCGTCCTGTGGATCGGCTTGTTTTCGACGGAATTGTTTTCACCTTCACTCGTCCTGAAAGACCTGAACACCAGAATCTCCACCTCGTAGAGATCTCCAGAAGGAACAAAACTGGAATCATCGGGGAAACTGCGATCGAGACTCCCGTCCTGGAGCGCCGGTCGGATGGCAAATGCGAAGGAATACTGTGAAATCGGGTCATTGTCGACCAGGTCATCATCCATGGCGCGTTCCTCGTCGAAGAAAGCGTTGCTCAGCCGATAAACCCTTCGGAGATCGAAAGAATCGTACTCGTCGATCACGGTCCTCGTCGCCTGATCTCTCACCTTTACGACGCGATCATCGCCATCGTCATCAGCGAACATGGGATTTCCACCGCCATTGGGCTGGGCACCTGACTCCGAATCGAAGCGTTCCCGGCTTCCGAATTGATCCGTCTCCTCCCAGGTGGTGCCATCAGTCTCGGGAAAAACGAAAGTCTTCCCCCGGCCCCACGCCTCCCCTCGGTCGAGAGCAACGGTCCTGTCGGGGTCGGGGCTCGGCAACAGGATGTAGTAGTCAGCGCCGGGCCTCGCCCTCGAGAGGCGAGTTGGGAACGAGTCTTCGACACCATCGTGAGCGAAGCAGAAGAATGTCCACTTGCCATCGGCGCTCTGGCCCTTGCGATCCCGTAACCCGCCACGAATCGCCTGCTCGACTGAGTTTGCGATCAGCACCGCACTGGTCTCCTCGATGGTGCGACGACCAGAATCCATCGCCACGGGGAAGAGTGCGAGCAGCCCGAGCAACCCGACGACCAGGATCGCGGTGGCGATCATGATCTCGAGGATGGTAAATCCTGACTGTCGGCTGTTCATCGTTTCGATCTGTTTCACAGTTCCTGTTCCTCCACCTTGGACTTCGCTCGCCCGGTCGGGCGGATGTCGATGTAACATCGATTCCAGTCACCAATCTTGGCGATGCTGATGTCGGATCCGCTGACCGGCTCCGTCAAGTACTCGTAGGAAGGGACATCTTTGAATCGACCGAAATCGATGGTGCCATCGGAGAGGAACTTCAAGACGACGTCATCCTGGGTGGGAGCCCACAGATCCTGGGTCTCTCCCTCCTCCTCCATCACCAGTTTCTCGGGGATTTCATCGTAGGTCATGTCGGCGAAGTGCAATTCGTACTGGATCTGGCCGCTGCGGCCAGGGTCGTAGGCGGTGAGAGCACCCTCGAAACCGCCCGAGTCGCCTCCCTTGGGCCCTCGGTAAAGACGCAGACCGTCGCGCAAGAAGACGATGAAGTGGGTTTGTTTCTTGGTGACCGCAGAATTACGAGCCTCGTTCATCTTGCTGACGATGAGTGTACCGGCATTCTCGAGCTTGCGATTCTCGAAGAGGCCGCCGAGGGCTGGTACCAGGAAACCGGCTGCAAGGATGATGATCCCCATGGTGACCACCATCTCGATCAGGGTGAAACCCCTTTCACCCGCCAGAGATCCACTCAGAGATCGTGTTCGCAAGTCCACCCCTTACTATTGCTGGGCCCAGTTGGAGATCGCATCTTCGGGGAGTTCTTCCTCATTGTGGCCATCGGATCCATGGCTCCAGACGTCGTACTGCCCGATGTTCTGGGGACCGCTGGTGGCAACCGCGTCCAGTTCTCGAGGGTCGAGATTGTGGACCGCTCCCTCATCCAGCAGATCATCCCAGAAGAGGTGAACATCCCCTTCGTTTTGTGGGGAGTAAGAGGATATTCCTGCATCGATGTTGTCGTAGTGGAGCGGAATTCCCCAGCTGTCGATCAGTTCCCTGGCGTTGCCGTCACCCTCGAAGATCTCGCCCAGTTCATCACCGGTGAACTCGCCTACCGCCTGCTCGCTGGAGACGATGCGAAACTCCCCTGTCGGCAGTTTCTCCCGGTGCCGGATCGGCTGCCTCAGGATGTACCCCAGCGCCGAGCCGCTCTGCAGAGGGGTCCCCTCGTCGGTGATCAGCGCCTCGTCGATTCCGTCTGCCGGATAGGAACCCGTCTTGCCGTGATAGTTATCGATGAACAGGCCAATCCGCTGGAGAAGGCTGTCGGTCGCTGCAATGTTTGCTCGCTTCAGCAACCCCCTGGCAGTCATCGCCAGCATGGTTATTAAAAAGATGATGATGGAGATCACGACCAGCAACTCGACCAGCGTGAAGCCACCAGAATGAGAGGATGACCTACCAGTTTCCAATGTCGTCACTCTCTTCATCGAAGTCCGGACCCTCACACGCCGAGTTGATACCGTCGGGGCCGATCGACCAAAGATCGAAACTGGATTCCTTGATCATCCAGTCTTCCTTGCGTCGCTTCGAGCCATTTTCCCTGTAGATGTAGGGATAGCCCCACGGGTCGATGTAGAACTTCTCGGTGTCAGGATCGCGCTGTTCTTCGCGATCAGCCTTGCGGAAGGCACCGATCACATCGTTATCGGAATTGATCGCGAGAAGGTCCCCGTCCTCGTCCTCGACCACCACCTTGTCGAGTTTGAGCTCGACGTATGGGGCGTTCCGACCGCCTCGCCCCGCCGGTGGCCTGCGACCACAGAGAGCCTCGTAGACATCGGGGAAGGAGTTGAACTCCTCGATGTCATCGAGTGTCGGGCTCTTGTCCCAGCCCGGGTAGGCACCCATATCGGATTTGAACGCCTGTAGCGATGGGAAAAGCACGGTGTTGATGTCGTTGATCGCTTCGGCCTGCTGCGCCTTCGCCTGGGCGAGACCGATCCCCTTGGTCACCAGACCGGCGAGAACGGCGATGATCGCGATGACGATCATCAACTCGATGAGGGTGAACCCACCTTCCGGAGAAAGGTCCTGGGAGCGGTCTCCCACCCCACGGTTCTTCGGCTGAAACAACATTCAGGATTCCTTTCCTTCGGCTCGATGCTTCTGCGTTCCCCGCATCGCACTTGGCTTCTTCCGGTGCAGAAATCGACGGCAGAAAATCGCCACCGGCCCCTGCCTCCGCAGATCACCTGACCCGCGAGCCCGTGGCCTTCAACCGGGAAGCCTTCGACATCCGAGCCCCTCGACGTGTGATTACCGGGCCACCCGGAAATGCATCCACGGCGGCATTCGCCAGCCCCGAGGGGCCGGCTTTCATCGAACTCACTACAGGTCGAAGGACGGACCAGTTCCAGGCACGTTGCAAGGGGAATCAGCCCCTTCGGGTTGCCCCGAAAAGTGTGCAACGGCCGTGGAAACGCCTGGAGGGGCTTCTCACCCCCCAGAGGGGACCATTGTGCCCCCATCCTTGTGGATGACAAGCCATCCGGGCAGTTCCTAACTGTCGAGGAAGTATTCCTCGATGAAGCCGGTATCGAAGTTCCCCTTGGTGTAGTGGAAGTGGCGGAAAATTTCCTTGTACAAGGGGATGGTGGTCTCCACCCCCTCCAGCAGGAACTCATCGAGGGCCCGTCTCATCGTCGAGATCGCCTCCTCCCGACTGCTGCGATGAACGATCAGTTTCCCGAGGAGGGAGTCGTAGGTGCTGGGGATTTTGTAGCCGGCGTAGACATGGGAATCGAAGCGTACCCCTGGACCACCCGGCGGGATGAAACGAGTGATCGTCCCGGGGCAGGGCTTGAAGCCCTCGGCGGGGTCTTCTGCGTTGATCCGACACTCGATGCTGCACCCCTGGAGAACGATGTCTTCCTGTTTCTGACGGAGGGGGTTCCCCGAAGCCACGAGGATCTGCTCCTTGACCAGATCGATCCCTGTCACCATCTCGGTGATGGGGTGCTCCACCTGGATACGGGTGTTCATCTCGATGAAGTAGTAATTGTCATCCTGGTCGAGGAGGAACTCGACGGTGCCAGCGCCGCGGTAGCCACAGGTGCTCGAGAGACGAATCGCCGCCTCACCCAGCTCTCTTCTCAGAGCATCATCGACCGCCGGAGAAGGGGATTCCTCGACCAGTTTCTGGTACCTGCGCTGGAGGGAGCAGTCCCTCTCCCCGAGGTGAATCACCTCGCCGTAGGAGTCTGCGAGGATCTGAATCTCGACGTGCCTCGGTTTCTCGATCAGTTTCTCGATGTAGACATCGGGGTTCTTGAAGGCGATCTGGGCCTCGGACCGGGCGCCATGAAACCCCTGAACCATGCTGGCGTCGGTGTGTGCGATCCGCATGCCGCGGCCGCCTCCGCCGGCGACCGCCTTGATCAACACCGGATACTGGATGTCGTGGGCGATCCGCAGGGCTTCCTCCTCATCGGGGACCACCTCCTTCGATCCCGGCACCACCGGGATTCCTGCGGCCATCGCCATCTCGCGTGCCTTCGCCTTGTCCCCCAGCTGGCGGATGTTCTCGACCGTCGGGCCGATGAACTGGATGTGACACGACTGGCAGATCTCGGCGAACTGGGCACTTTCGGAGAGAAAACCGTAACCAGGATGGATCGCCTCGACGTCGGTGATCTCGGCGGCGCTGATGATGGAGGGTATGTCGAGATAGGACTGCAAGCTGGCAGCGGGGCCGATGCAGATGGTCTCATCGGCGAGATTCAGGTAGTTGGCATCGCGGTCCGCCTCGGAGTAGACGACCACGGTTTCGATTCCCAGTTCACTACAGGCGCGCAGGATGCGCAGGGCAATCTCACCACGGTTGGCGATCAGGATGCGGGAAAATGGCTTCATCGGCTCCCCTGAGATTCACGCCCAGCGGACGAGAGGTTGGTTGAACTCGACTGCAGCGCCGTCCTCGACCAGGAACTTCTCGATCGTCCCGGCACGGTCTGATTTGACCTCGTTCATCACCTTCATCGCCTCGATGATGCAGAGGACCTGCCCCTCTTCGACCTTGTCCCCCTCATCGACGAAGGGATCGGTGCCGGGACTGGAACTCCGGTAGAAGGTCCCTACCATCGGGGAGGAGACCACCTCACCAGAATCCTCGGGGACGGGGGCGGGGGTCGCCTCGATGGCAACGCCTCCGGTGGCAGGCGCGGAGGCCGGGACCGGCACCACCTCGCGGACCTTCTCCCCTCTCTTGCGCAGACGCACCTTGAAATCGCCATCCTCCACCTCCAGTTCCTCGAGCTGGTTGCGATCCATCAGGTCGATCAGCTCCTTGAGGCGTGAGAGCTCCATCGGCTTCCGATCGTGTCACGAGGCGTGGGTGCGGAGCCCCTCGGGTTCCGTCGAAACGGGCAGGATGGTAGGAGAGCCTTCGGGGGGGGTCAAGTACACCCGGGGCTTCGGATCGGTTAGAAAGGGGAATCAGCCACAGCCAGAGGTGATCGAGGAGGAGGGAGAAAGGGCCGGATGAGCGATTTTCCACGACCAGGGTCCATCTCCTTCCCGTGGAGGCGCTTCTGATGCTCCCTGCTGGCCGCGATCTCTCCAGGAGTTACCACCAGATCCAGATGAGGGTGCGCAGGACAACCCGCACCCGCCTCGACCGTTACCTCCAGGAGCGCCTCGGCTGGACCTCTCGGACCCGGGTCCAGAAACTGGTGCGCCTCGGGCGGGTGGAGGTCAACGGAGAGGTCGCCAAACCCTCTACCCGTGTCAGCGTCGGCGACCAGTTGCTGGTGAAACTCAATGCCGGCGGTCTCCCCCTCGAGAAGGGCGGCCGCCCTCTCGGGCATCCCCTGTGGCAGGATCCATGGCTCATCGCTATCGACAAGCCTGCCGGCCGCCTCGTTCATCCCGTCGGCAGGACACTCTCGGGGACAATTCTCAACGAGCTCCACCACCATTTCCGCGAGGTCAACCTGTCGCCAGGTCCCGAGGTGATTCCGCGACTCTGTCATCGCCTCGACAGGGACACTTCTGGCCTTCTGTTGATCGCCACGACGATCGAGGCGAGGCGACGGATGCAGATCGCCTTCGAGAAGGGTGAAGTCAAGAAGTGCTATATCGCAGTCGTCGAGGGAGAAGTGGAGAGTGACAGTTTCGAGGTCGATGTCTCCGTCCAGGCTCACCTCGATCGATCGCGCAGGGGCGACAACCGTCTCGCCCGTGCAGCAGTGGAGGGGAAGGAATCCCTGACACGCTTCCAGCTTCTCGGTCGCGGTCGCGGCTTCTCCATCCTTCTCTGCCGTCCCATCACCGGCAGGCAGAACCAGATCAGAATCCACCTGCAGTCAGCGGGCCATCCCATCCTCGGGGATGGGGGTTACGGAGCGACCGAGGAGAGTTTCAAAGCCGGCGGCGGGATCCTCCCAGCGGCGGTCCCCTACCCCCGGCGTGCCCTCCTGCACAGCTGGAAGCTGCGCTTTCCCCACCCCATCTGGAGGCTCCAGTACCACCTCGAATGCCCTCTCCCAGGCGACCAAAGGCCCTTCCTGGAGGCAGCGGCGCTGTCAAAACTTCCCTCGTTCGTCTCCTTGGCCATCAAGGGCTAGACTTGATTGAGGCCCCTCGCCTCATCGATCGGCGGCATCGGGGCCGCCTGAGCCGTGACGGAGCCAGGATGCCAGGTCACCGAGGATCTCCCCCACCGCTTCGCCTTCTCGTCGCCGAGGATGACCATCTCCTGCGCGAAATTCTCATCGAGGGACTCGCCGCTGACAACCTCCAGATCGATTCGGTCGCCGATGGCGATCACCTGCTTGCTACCGTCACGAAGTGTCCACCCGATCTCCTGATCACCGACATCGACTTGCCCGGCCATGGAGGCCTCGATGCGGTCGAATTCCTGCGCTCCCTCGAGGACGGTGTGACCCGCCACGTGATGGTGGTCAGCGCTCGAGCCGGCCTCGAGACGCGCCTCGAAGCCTTCGCTCGCGGAACCGATGATTTCGTCGCCAAGCCCTTCTCCATCGAGGAGCTTCGAGCTCGAATCGCCGTCGGCCTGCGCCGGCTCCGGACAAGTCAGGAACTCGAGCGTTCCAGGGAGATGATGATCCGTTCGGAGAAGATGGCGACCATCGGAGCCCTCGCCGCCGGCGTCGCCCACGAGTTCAACAACATCATGAGCGGCATCGCCGGCTTCGCCCAGCTCGCTCGCAAGGATGAGAAACACCGCGATAGACTCGTTGAGATCGCTCTCGAACAGGCGCAGAGATGCCAGCGCATCACCTCGAGCCTCTGTACCTTTGCCGGCAGCGCGTCCCGCAGGGTGTCGAGGGGCTCCCTGCCCGATATCGTCGATGCCGCTCTCTGCCTCCTCTCCAAACCGATCTCCGAGCGGCAGATCACCGTCGAACGCCTCTTCGATGGCCATCTCCCCGCAGTCGAGGTCAACCTCGGACAGATACAGCAGTTGATGGTGCACCTCCTCCTCAACGCCCAGCAGGCAGTTCCTCAGAATGGCCACATCGAGATTCGCGTGGGTCAGGTCGAGGATCGTATGGTGATCGAGGTCGACGATGACGGTCCGGGAATCGAGGCGGGTGACGAGGTGAGGATCTTCGATCCCTTCTTCTCCACCCGACTCGGAGGGGATGGCGAGCCGGAGGGCAGCGGCCTGGGGCTGACCTTCTCTCTCAACGTCGTCGAGAGCCACCGGGGAACCCTCACTCTGGTGCCCTCCCGTCTCGGTGGCGCCTGCTTCCGGGTGACCCTTCCCCTGGTGGCGGCGAGCCCGTCGATCGCCACCGAGGTGATCGGTGACTCCCCGGGCAGGGAGATCGTTGTCGTCGAGGATGACTCGCTGGTCCAGGAAGTGGTGCGCGAGGCACTCGGCTCCGACCACGCCTCCTGCTTCCGATCGGGGCCTGAAGCGGTGGCCCACTGCAGGGAGCGCAAGCCAGACGCTGTCCTTCTCGACCTCGGGCTCGAGGGGCCCTGGGATGGCTGGCGAGTTCTCGAGGAACTCCGACGGCTCGACTCCCCACCCCCGGTGCTCCTGATGACGGGCCAGATCGACATCGACACGACGAGGGTCCCTCTCGGTTCGCGCGTGTCGGTGCTCTACAAGCCCTTCGGGCTCGTCGAGTTGGAGCGTTCGCTTTCGAACCTCCTGGCAGGGACCCGCTAGGGGCTGGGTTCCCGACTCACTCCAAGCCACTTGCAATCCCACCTGTCATCGCCAATAAGACGGACGCGGCTTGCCCCCATCTGCCTCCCGGGTAGGGAGGGGATCGGCACGCCCGGGACGGTGGAGGTACCGCTGTCCCTCTTCACCTCCCGGGATGGGGTTCTCACGTCGACCCTGACCGCAACCGGGAATGGTGCTGCCCTCGAGATTCCTCTGGAGTGAGGAGACGACCGGTGAAAATCGCCGTTTGCCTGAAACGGGTTCCCGATACCGCCACCCGGGTCCGCATCGGCGGTGATGGCAAGTCCATCGACCCCGCCGATGTCCAGTACATCATCAGCCCCTACGACGAGTTCGCCCTCGAGGAAGCACTCCTGATCAGGGAGAAAGCTGGCGAGGGAGAGGTCACCGTCATCACCGTCGGACCGGAAGCAGCCTCGAAGGAGGTACGCACGGCTCTCGGAATAGGTGCCGATGCCGGAGTCATCATCCAGGCAGAGGTGGCTCTCGACCCACGGCAGATCGCCTGCGCCCTCGTCGGTGTTCTCAAGGACAGAGGGGATGACCTGATTCTCTTCGGCCGCCAGTCGGTCGACTCCCAGGGGGCACAGGTGGCCGCACTGGTCGCTCGCGAGATGAGCCTTCCCTTTGTCAATGACATCATCAGCCTCGAGATCGATGGAGCGAAGGTACGCGTCGGACGCGACACCGATGGCGGGCGCGAGGTGATCGAGTGCCCCCTGCCGGCAATTCTCGGTTGCGACAAGGGGCTCAACGACCCCCGTTATCCTTCCCTCAAGGGGATCATGGCCGCCAGGAAGAAGCCGGTCGAGACGGTCGAAGCGCAACCCGTCGAGGCCTCCCTCGAAACGATCGAACTGTCCCTGCCGCCGGCGCGGCCGGAGGGGAAAATCGTCGGCGAGGGCCCCGACGCCGTCAGCGAACTGGTGCGCTTGCTGCGCGAAGAAGCCAAGGTCATCTAGAGAACAACCGAGGAGGCACAATCAAGATCGTGGTCTTCATCGAGAGCCGCTCAGGCGAGGTCAAGAAAGCGTCTCTGGAGGCGATGGGCAGGGCCAGACAGATCGCTGATGCCAGCGGTGGTCGTGTCGATGCCGTACTGATCGGCAGTGGAGTCGCCACTCTCGCCGATAGCCTCGCGGATCGAGGGGCCCATCGTCTGCTCGTCTGCGACTCTCCGGCTCTCGAAGATGCCACCGGCGATGGGATCGCCAGAGAACTGGCAGCGATCGTCGGGCAGGAGCAAACAGACATCGTCCTGCTCAGCTCGACTTCCCTCGGCAAGGAGATCGCCGCACTCTCCGCTGGCTCCCTCGGAACCTGTGTTGCAGCGGACTGTGTCGATGTACAGATCGATGGCACCGACATCATCATCGAAAGACCGGTCCTTGCTGGAAAAGCGCACCTGACCCAGAGGGTTCTCGTGAGACCAGCGGTGATCACATTGAGGCCCAATTACGGCGAGCCGATGAAAGGTGCTGAAAACGCCGCGGTGGTGTCGGTGGACGCCGTCGCAGGAGATGGCTCCAACGAGCCTCGCCGCATCGAGACGATGGAGAGCGATGACCAGAAGGTCGATCTCACCGAAGCTGAAATCATCATCTCGGGGGGGCGCGGCCTGAAGGCCCCGGAGAATTTCGAACTGATCGAATCTCTCGCAGCGACCCTCGGCGCTGCAGTCGGCGCCTCCCGTGCGGTGGTCGATGCCGGCTGGCGCCCGCACTCCGAGCAGGTCGGCCAGACCGGAAAAACGGTGAGCCCGAAACTCTACATCGCCATCGGAATCTCCGGCGCCATCCAGCACCTCGCAGGGATGTCGACTTCGAGGAACATCGTCGCCATCAACAAGGACCCCAACGCTCCCATCTTCTCCGTGGCGACCTACGGGATCGTCGGCGATCTCTTCGAAATTGTGCCGAGGCTCGAGGAGGAGCTGCGCTCGATTCTCTAGAGCCTGAAGCGGCCGGATCCTTCATTTCAGCCGCTGCCATCGTCCTCAGAGGCGCTTCCTCTGGCTCTCGTGACCATCCCTCCCATCGTCCTCGTGGCTCCCCTGGCGGGGCAAACTGACGGATTCCGACCACCGGGGTAGACTTCTGGGAGGCCCCGGAGGGCCTCCGGAAGTCCCGACCGATTCGGGGCACACCGGAGAGGCCGGCTGTGCAGTTATTCGTCATCCGTGGCCCCGGCAAGGGCCAGCATCGCTCCCTTGGCGACGATCCCATCTCGATCGGGCGCGACGGCACCAACGAGGTCGTTCTCGATGACCATCAGGTCTCCCGCCACCACGCCGTCATTCAGCCGATGGCGGACGGCGTATGGATGCTCTGCGATCAGGAGAGCACCAATCACACCCAACTCAACGGCGAATCGATCGTCAGGGCGGTCCTCAGGGAGGGGGATGTGATCACCATCGGCGAGAGCCAGATCTCGATCCAGGCGTCCGCCACCCCTGGCTCTCCCATCGAAGTCCAGGTCGACCCCGAGAGCCTGCAGCGCTCTTTGAGCATCGAGGGGGCGACGAGCACCGTCGGCAAGCCTCTGCAGGAAGCCCTCTTTCAGGTGGGACTCCTCGCTGACCCCTCCCTCTCCCCCACTGAATTCCTGCGCCGTGCCCTCGGAATCGTCAGCGAAGGGGTCCCCTTCGACACCTGGGCATGGCTCGAATGGCTCGACGGTTCGGAGAAAGGCCCGACCACGGTCGGCGAAAAAGTCGGAAGACCCGTCTCCTCGACGGAACTCGACCCGAGCCGGTCTCTCGTCGCCCGGGCGAGAAAACAGCGCGCTGGCCTGATCAGTTCCCAGCTGGGAGATGCCTTCGCCCAGAGCGTGGTTCTGCGTCGGGAGCAAGCGGTCACGGCGATGGCGATCCCGCTCCTCTCGCGCACCGGTTCCGATTCCGTTCTCTACCTCGAGCGCTCGGCATCGAGCGTACCCTTTGGCGCCGAGGACCTCTCGTGGGTCGCCACCATCGCCTCGCAGATCGCTGTCGACCTCGAGAACACCCGCCTCTACTCCCAACTCCACGGCGCATTCGAGGAACTCAATCGCTCGCGAGACCAGCTCACCGAATCGGAGAAGATGGCGGCGATCGGTCGCCTCGCCAGCGGCTTCGCTCATGACCTCAACAACCCTCTCGGCTCCGTTCTTGGTTTCATCGACCTGGCCCAACGCACCATCGAACGATCGGATGGACCGATCCCCGAGGCTCTCACCGGACACCTCGAAAAGGCAAGGGATGCCGCCGATTTCTGTCGTGCTCTCAGCAGGAACCTGCTGGCCTTCGCCCGCCGCCGCCCCTTCGGCCAGAGTAACCATGGCGAGTTCGACATCAGGGAGACCATCGATTCAACGCTGGCTGTCTGCGCCGCGGCGATTCGTCAGAGTGGCTGCGAGATCGTGGTCGTCGTCCCCGATGGGCTGACACTCTCCGGTGACCCATCGACTCTCCAACAGGTGGTGATGAACCTCGTCGTCAACGCCGCTGACGCCATCGCCGAGTCGGAACAGGAAGGCGGGACCATCGAGGTCGTCGTCACCACTGGTTCCGATGGAATCCACCTCGAGGTCAGCGACGACGGGCCGGGGATGCCCGGGGAGGTCGCTGAGCGCATCTTCGAACCTCTATTCACGACCAAGGCGGGGAGTCGCGGCACCGGCCTCGGCCTCTTCGTCGTCAACAGGATCATCGAGGAGGCAGGGGGAGCGATCGAGGTCGAGACGACTCCCGGTGTCGGGACGTCATTCAAACTGGAGATCCCCGACCAGCTCGCCCGCCTCGGGAGCGAGGAGATGGACATTCTCAGCCTCCCCACCAGCTGGCCTGCCGGCGGAGGCAGCTGATGCACAACCTCTTCTCATCATCTCCGATCGATGTCCTGGTGATCGATGACGAGGTCTTCGTTCGCGACGCCCTCCGGCTCTACCTCGAGGGTGAAGGCTGCAGCGTGAGGGTGGCAGCCGGCGCCAGCGAGGCCCTCTCTCTCTTCTCGGAAAAGGAACCGGAGGTCGCTCTTCTCGATGTGCGGATGCCGGGAGTCGATGGCCTCCAACTCCTCAAGATGCTGAAGGCGAAACACTCCGACGTAGAAATTGTAATGGCGACCGGCTGCTCCTCCCTCGAGACCGCTCTGGAAGCGATGCGCCTCGGTGCCTATGACTACGTCACCAAGCCGATTGTCGACCTCGACAACGACCTGCTGCGCGTCGTCGAGAAGGCAGCCGAACGCCATCGTCTCCGCCGATCAAACCGCGCTCTCAGCGGTGACCTTCAGGTCGCCAGGCACGAGGTCCGATCGGTGGAACAGATTCTCGACCGCCAGCAAGGACCGTGGCAGGAGGTCGCCCGGATCATGCGCGCCGTCCTAACCAGTGACGTCCCCTGCGTCAGGAGTCTTCTCCTCGAGGCGATCGGTGCCTCTTGTGGCAGCGACCGGGTCGCCCTCTATCTGCGTGAGGGGGAGCAACTGATAGCTTCCTCGATCAGCGGATTGGATGATCCCGATCTGCTCGAGCCACTTCCCTGCCAGTTCTTTCCCGACGCCAAGGAGAAATGGCGGATGGGGCCCTCTCCCCCTCCCTGGAAGGACGCCATCGCCTGGCTCTTCCCGCTCTTCCTCGGCGGAAAAATCGAGGGGCTGATCATCCTCGCCGGGGACGCCAGAGGGCTCCCTGATCCGGCTCTCGCCGCCCCCTTACGCGCTCTTGCCGACCTCGCCACCCTTCTCCTCGTCGGCGATGGAGTCATCCACGGGGCTTCAGATCGGGCCTCCGGATCCACCTTCAGTTGAGCGCAAGGGGCATCGCCCGTATAAGGGCCAGGGTTGTGCGGTTCCCCGCGTCCGCACCTCCGAGAGGCCCTTGGGATGCTCCTAGGATCTGTGAAACCATGGCTGTGCCTCTTCATCTGCACATCCACGCTGTTGATGGGCCAGGAAGAGGACTGGGTTCCACCCCGCTCCGATGAACTCGATCAGTTCAGCAGCGAAATCGAGAGCGCCCTCGCCGAGGATGATGCCCAGGGGCTGCTGGCGGCGGTCAGCAAGCTCGGCAACACCCTCATCAAGGGGGTCCCCGACGGAGGGATTCCGGTCGGTCCTGGTCGCTGGGTCGGAGCCTCGACCTACCTTCGCTTGAAGCTCTCGGAGATCCCCACTGCCAGGAGAGAACGCCTCGAGAAGGAACTCGCCCTGCTCCTGGACGCCCGGGTCAGCGGCGCCGAGTTGCCGGGCCTCGACCCTGTCGTCGATGGCAAGTTGCGCCGCTGGCTCCTCGACCTCCCCGCCG
>DQQH01000153.1 GCA_015664425.1 Planctomycetota bacterium | reverse complement strand
GCCGCACTTGTAGGAGCCTAGAATCGCCGGTGCCGCGATTAAGGAGCATCGATGACACCCGGCTGCCTGAATCTTCACTGGTTGGTTCGACACCTCGCCGCCAGGAGGTGCATTCCCCTGGCATTTCTCTGCCTGTTGCTGGCGGTGCCCCGCCCCCTCGACGGCGCCGATGGGGTCGAGATCGAGACGGTCGAGGGCAGGTTCACCGTCGAGACAACCCCTCACCTCGGTCGAGACACCCAGGTACTGGAAATCGGGGGGGTCGAGGTTCCCCTGCGCGACATCCTCGCGATCCACTACCCGGTGCCCCTCACACCCCCCAGAGGCAGCCTCCGGATTCTCCTCGCCGACCGCACTCTTCTGGTCGGAGACGTCAGCGATGGGAGTGACGAGGAGAAGTTGAATCTGAAGGTCAAGGACCTCGACTCGGTGCTCGAAATCCCCCTCGAGTTGATTCGCCGGGTGACCACCGCCGTGGAGACGATCGGTCCTTCAGCGCTGGTTTTCGATGAAGACACTCTTGTGACCCGGGAAGGCTCGACCCTCACGGGAGTTCTGCTGCTCATCGACAGCGCCGGGATCTCCTTCGAGGATTCGACGCTGGGAACACTTCAGATCCCGTGGCAGAGATTTTTCAGCCTCGGCCTTGCCGAAATCGATCCGACCGAGGATCTGCCCGAAGGAACCATCTCGTCGATCGTCGAACTCTCCGGTGGTGGAAAGATTCGTGGTGCACTCCAGAGTTCCGACGATCAAACGACCGTCATCGCCCATCCTGCCCTCGGCAACATCAGGATTCCTGCCGAACGACGAAGAGCCCTCGGGTTCGATTTCAATCGCATCGTCTTCCTCTCCGACCGAGATCCCGTCGAGGTCGAAGAGGGAACTCCTTACTCAGACTACTTCCCCTGGCACTGGCGCAAGGACCGGAGCGTCGTCGGAGGTCCCCTGCGCATCGGCTCACGGGATTACGAACGTGGCCTCGGAGTTCATGCCCGCTGTTCCCTCCAGTTCGAGGTCGAGAAGGGCGACAACACCTTCATTTCCGACATCGGAATCGACGCCAGCGGCCGCCCCACCGATCACGATTCACGCATTGGTATCGTCGTCTTCAAGGTTCTCCTCGACGACGAGGTCGCCTTTCAATCCGATCCTATCGGCTGGGAAACCCCACCTCGCAACGTCGTCATCCCTCTCAAAGGCGCTTCCCGACTGACGCTGGTGGTCGAGATTGGACCCGGTCATCATGTCCTCGATCGAGCGGACTGGGGTGACGCCCGCATCGTTCGCGACTGATACCGGCGGAAAGTGAGCCAGGATGATTGTTCACGCTCAGAGGGGGATTCTCCTGGCGTTGTTCCTCCTCGCCGGAGGAGCCCTCAGCGCTCAGGTCCCTCTCCTCGATGATGCCTGGCTCTCGGGCGAAACGGACCGCAGCCTCCTCGGCCAGTTGCAGGCGCTCTCCGCCGATTCACTCCTTCCCGGAGTCGAAGGGCTCCCCCCCGAGACAGCCCTGAAGATCTCCAGAGAGGCGCGCCTGCGCCGGATCCAGCAGTTGTCGGCGGAGACTTCCAGAGCCCAGCAAGTGGTCGATCATCTGCAGCCGTGGCTCGACTCCGGAGAATACTCCCCGCTGGTCGATTCCACCGCCCGTTGGGTGCTGTCGTCAGCGCTGTCGGCGACGGGGGACGGCGACGGTGCCCGCAAGCAATGGCAGAACCAGGGGATTCTCGGCCGCTGGCGCCTCGTCGGCCCCTTCGACAACGAACGCGGCAGCGGCATCGATCTGCACTATCCAGCCGAGGAAGACCTCGGTGATGATTCCGTCTTTCCCGCCAAGCGCCAGGATGTCAGCTGGCGGGACGCTCCCGCCCCTGGCAACGGCGGCCAGATGGAACTCTCCTGGTGGGTGACACCCGCCACAGGTGCCTGCGCCTATCTCTCCACCTGGCTCTCTTCACCCCAGGAAGTGGCGGCAGCGCTCAGGGTCTCATCCAGCGGCGCCTACCGGATCTGGCTCGATGGCAAGGAGGTCGGTCAATCCGATGGCGAGCGCACCTTCACCTTCGACCAGGATGTGTTTCCCGTGCTTCTCCCTGCCGGCAGCCACCATCTTCTCGTCAAGAGCGGCGTCGAACAGGGACGCTGGGCGATCAGGATCAGGGCGACGACGCCCGCCGGCGGGCCCATCGCCGGTCTCACCAACAGCTCCGATCGACCGGAGCAAGCGGCAATAGGCGACGGAATCACCGCGCCCCACAACTTCCTCGTCAGCCGAGGAGCACTCGATTTACTCAACAGTGCCGCCAACAGAAATGCTGCCGGGAACAGGCTCCTCGCCTGGCTAACGGCTGCGATTCATCGCCACGACGTATCTCAGCATCCCGAGAGAGCCCACCTCGAATCCGCCCTCGAGGAGGACTCCGACGATGTCAGGAGCTGGATTCTGCGTGGAAAGAGCTGGCGAACCGCCGCCAGCCACGCCGCGGAGCGGGAGCTGAACCCCTGGCGAACCTCCCTCGAAACGGCCCTCGCCCTGGACCCCGATCTTCACCGGGTACGCATCGATCTCGCCCGCTATCATCTGGCTCGATTCGGGAACATCGCACGTTGCCGCGAACTGCTCCGTCCTCTCCTCGGTCATCCCGAGGTGTTGACCGACGTCGCCACGCTGATGCGCCAGGTCGAGGAGATCGACCTGGGTTCTGTTTTCGCTCGACGCTGGCGTGATCTCCTCTACTCGCGCGCCTCCGCAGGCCCGATGGTATCGGTTCGGAGGGAGAAAGCTCTCGAGCTCCGTGATCGTGGCGATCTGGACGCCGCAGAAGCTCTAGTCACGGGCCTTCTTTCCTATCGCTCCTTGCCGAAATCGATGAGCGACATCATCGATGCCATCGACCTGTCCAGGGGGAGGGAAAGCGACGTTCTCGCCAGAAGAATCGAACGAGCGCAGTTCTCTCCCCAGAGACCTCAAGGCTGGATCGACCTGGCAGACTTCCACCAGTGGCAACATCGGCTGGGTGAAGCGCTGAAGGCCATCGATCGTGCTCTTTTCCTTCGCCCCGCTGATGAGACCTTGCATGCCCGCCGTGGAAATCTGCTCAATGCAAACGGCAACAGATTCGCGGCCCTTGCTTCCTTCCGCAGGTCCCTCGAACTGGAGCCGAATCAGCCGCGAATCAGGGAATACACCGACTGGCTCGATCGCGAGCGATCGGGCATCGAGGTTGAATTCCGACGCCCCCTCGAATCCATCATCACTGCCGCCAGGGAAAAGCCTCTGGGAGAAGACCCCTACCGAGTTCTCCTCGAGAGCCGCAACGTCCAGGTCAACGGCGATGGGACCGCTGAGCGGTATGTTCAATTCCTGGCCCGGATTCAGAATGACAGCGGGATTCGCCAGCTCGACACCTATGCGATTCCGTATGCCGCTGGTGAGCAGTGGGTGGAAGTGCTCAACGCCCGGGTCCACCGCACCGACGGCACCGTCGAGAAGGCGCGGATCCGCAATCGGGAACCCCGGGCCCGAAATGACGAATACCCGGTCTGGAGCCGCTCGTGGATCGATCTTCCTCCCCTTGAAATCGGCTCCATCGTCGAGATCGAGTATCGCCTCGAAGATCTCCGTCCGTCCTTCTTCGGAGATTACTTCGGTGACGACATCGTCTTTGCTGGGGTCGTTCCCAGGGACCTGACCGCCTACACCATCCGTTTCGAGAAGGATCGACAGCTCTACTTCCACCCCATCGGGCTCTCCATCCAACCTGTCGAGGTTCTCGATGACCGCTGGCGAACCCTGACCTGGGAGGTGGTTTCACCTAAAACCATCGATCCTGAACCAGAAATGCCGCCGACCTCCGAACTGGTGCCACGCCTGCAGGTTTCCACGTACAGCGACTGGGACAAGTTTGCCACCTGGTATCACCACCTGATCCGCCGGCAATTCGAGTCCTCCGAACCGATCAAGAGGAAGGTTGAGGAACTCACTGCAGGACTCACAACTCCGGTGGAGAAGGTGCGGGCAATCTATGATTTTGTCGTCACCGAGATCCGTTACATCGCCTGGGAATTCGGTGTTCACGGATTTCAGCCTTACAGCGCCACGACCATCTTCACGAGACGATTTGGCGACTGCAAGGACAAGGCCACTCTCATCTGCACGATGCTCGATGAGATCGGAATCGAGGCATTGCCGGTTCTGATCCGGGGTACGCGGAAGCGCCCCGATGAAGATCTCACTTTGCCCCTCGTCAGCCATTTCAATCACTGCATCGCTTATCTCCCTGGGTTCGGAGATGGCGGGCTGTTCCTCGACGGCACCGCTTCTTTCCACGGCGCTCACCAGTTGCCGATGATGGATCGTGGGGCAGATGTTCTGGTGGTTCACGAGGATCGCGGAGAAGTCAGGAAAATCCCCTGGAACGAATCCCAAGAACAGGGGATCGAGGAAGCACGCAAGGTTGACGTCAAAAACGATGGGTCGGCAGTCATTGAAATCGCCAGCAAGTTCGAGGGTGATTTCGCGGTCTCGATGCGCTCAGCTCTGGAACTGGAAGGTGAAAGGAAATTGCGCCTCGAAAGGCTGCTCGGGTCGCGCATGCCAGGAGTCGAGGTCGAGGAGGTCGAAACCAGTTCCTTCGATGATCTCTCTGCACCGGTCGAGATCCGAGCCAGACTCCGAGCACCCAGGTTTCTCGAGGAGCGATCGGGCAACCCGGTTCTTCCGCCGCTGAAGGATCTCTTCCAGAGCCTCGATGGAATTGCTGACAGTTCTTCCCGACCCCAACGGCAGCACGACCTGTTGATCGGCAATCCTCGCTCCTCCTCCCTCATTCTCGAAATTGAGCTCCCCGAGGGACTGAAGACGCGGGTGATCCCCACCTCCGTGGATCTCGAAGGTCCAGGAGTGAAATTTTATTTTGATTCCAGAATCTCCGGAGGGCGGCTGATACTCGAGCGGCGACTCGAACTCTCCCAGCCGCGGATCGCTCCCGCGGACTATCCTGCCTTCAAGGGGATCGTCGACCAGATCGAACAGCACCTCCAGCAACGGGTTATTCTCGAGCGGAGAGGAGACCCCCAGTGACCTTCATCTCCTCGCTTCTCCTCCTCCTGCTCCTCTCGCCTGCTGCCCCGAGTGAAACCGTTGTTTCGAGTGATTCCCCCCTCATCGGGAGCATCGAGGAGAGAAGGGGTGACTTCGTTCAGTGGCAAGAACGTTGGTTAAGGGAGATCCAGGCCGATCCCGAATCGAATCGCAGCGGTTTCATGATGGTCCGCTGGTCCCACGTGTTCTCCCGGGCAAATAGATCGGTTCCGTCCGCCTTAGACTGGCAGAAAATCGCAGATGCATGCCAGGAAAACGGCTGGAATCGAGGAGTCGCCAGCGCTCTCGCCGAAGCGGTCACCAGGGAAACAGGGGCATGGCTGCCGCCAGCGAAATCAGAGTGGTCCGCTGCCATCCCCGGCAAATGGTGGGCGATCGGCCCCATCGGAGATGCCATCGCTACCGAACTGACAGTGGCACGCCCAGATATCGAGAATTTCGATCGGAACGTGGAATTGTCCTGGCGAGAGCGAACCCGCTCCTGGTTCCCCCTGCCAGAACCTCTAGACCGCAATGTTCTGAGGCTGAGGTCCTCATTCTCTGGTCCCGGAGCCGCTGTATACCTCCGTTCTCGTTTCTCCATCGACAGGGATGAAGATGCTCTCCTCAGGATCCTTTGTTCGACATCTTACAAGGTCTGGGTTGACGGCAGAGAGGTACTGATCAGCCCCAGACACCGCGAGCATTCTCCCCTGCGCCAGGGTGTTGGACTCCACCTCGCCAGGGGCGAGCATGTAATCCTCATCAAACTCGCCCCTGGAAATTTCGGGATTCGATTCAGACGCAGTGACGGATCTCCACTTGAAGTGAACTCGCTTGGTGGAGAAAAGGAGGGGGCCACCGCCGACTCCCGCGTCATCCCTTTCGAATCGAAAGGCAATTTCAAAGATGCCTGGCTCTTGGCATGGGAGAAGGAGGAACTTCCACTCGACGAACAGTTCGCTCTCTGCCTGACCCTGGCAGGTCTCGGTGATTTTGTCAGGTGCGAGGAAGTCTGGCTTTCCATCGATCACCAGGAGGACCCTGTCGCCAGCGCTCTGGTCAGGAGGGAAATTCCCTTCCCCTGGATTCCCGGAGACCTGCGCCGACATGAACGCGCTACCATTCGTGACGAAGCCCTCACCCTCGATCCAGCGGTCCTTCCCCTTCTTCTCGACGATGCAAGAATCGACTACTCCGATGGCAAGGCCATCGAGGCGATGACAGCCATCGAGAAGATACTCGATATGGCCCCCTGCTCTGTCGAAACACTTCTCTTCAAGCACAGAATCGCCAAGGATCGGTCCTGGCATTTCGAGAAGAAGGAGAGCCTCGGGGAACTCAATCGTTGTGCGCCTGAAATTCCGGCGGTACTCGAAGCGAGCCTGGAACTGGCCATCGCCGAGCATCGTACTCGCGACGCCCTGGAACTGGCTCTCACCTTGACGGATCGAGGACCGACCCAGGCCAACGTCGATCGCTGCGCGCGCCTGCTCAGGCGCTCGGGCAAGATCAGCGAGGCGGTCCGGCTCCTCGACCGGTGGCGTAACCTCGCCGGAGATGTCCCGGCGACCCTGCTGTTTCTTGCAGAACACGCCGAAGAGAGCGGTTCATTCAAGGAAGCCCACTCCCTTTACAGCATGACGTTCCCAACCCATCCCGATGATACCCGGCCTCTGGAGGGGCTCTTGCGCTGTGCTCTAGCCACTGGAGATGATCCAGAACCCGTCCTCCGGGGCCTCCATCAGGTCAAACCCGGTAACATTCGCACCACTCGCACTCTCGAGCGGCTAGCGGGTGACTCCACCGATGACTTCTGGAAACCCTACAGCCGGTCCTTTGATGAAATCATCGCCGACGCCCCCGAGCTGGGAGCCTATCCCGATGCGATGGTGGTGCTCCTCTTCGACCAGATGGTCACCCTGGTCGGTCCAGGAGGCCAGCGTGAGATGACCCACCAGGTACTGCGCATCGAGTCGCAACAGGGGATAGAACAACTCTCCGAGCTTCCGGTTCCCGGCAGAATACTGAAGTTGCGGGTGATCACTCCCGATGGCCGTGAACTCCACCCGACTGCCGGCAGTGGTCAACGAGCCTACACCCTGCCGGGACTCGAACCGGGAGCCCTCGTCGAGATGCGAGCGATCCGCTATTCCGATCTCTCCCGTCGAGAGTTATTTTCCGCGGGTCCCTTCTTCTTCGTCGATCCCCAGTTCCAGAATGCCTTCCACCGCAGTGAATGGGTTCTGTTGACTCCCAGGGATTGGGCCCCGGTCTTCGAGGATGGTGGAGATCCGCCAGAACCACAGATCGAGATTGTCGATAACCACAGGGTGATCCGCTGGAGTGTCGACGAGAAAGCCAGGCCCCAGCCGGAGCGGTTGATGCCACCGGCACAGCAGATCCTCCCCAACGTTGCGGTTTCGATGCCCATCACCTGGGAAACCGTTTTGCCCGGCATACTGGCAAGTAATATCCCCGACGACCGACCGACCCCCCGCCTGCGCCATCATGTCGAAACGCTGCTCGAGGGAATCGAGGGCAACGACGCACGATTCGACAAACTCCGCGACGCCGTATGCGAGAGGATTCCAGATTCCAGCAGTTCTACATCAGCGACAGAAACGTGGCTGAAACGATCTGGCGATCGAGACCTGGCTCTCGCCGGCATGATGCGCTGCGCGGATCTCCCCCTCGACTGGGTCCTTGTTGGCGAGCGGGACGACTTCAATCCCTGGCAAGATTTCAGTTCACCCCGAAAATTCCAGTTCACCGGCAGGGTACTTCGTCGCCTCGAGGAAGGACGGCCACCGCAGGCGGTCAGCGCCCAGATGCGCTTCGCTAAAGCCGATCGCATCCCCTCGCGCCTGCGCGGTGCCCCCTGCCTCGCCCTACCTCCCGCCGAGGCGTCCTGGGACCAGATCCCTGCCGCCACTCCGGGGGAAGATGCTCAGCAACTCGACATCCAGGTGACCATCACCGGGGAGAAGGTACTCGCAAGGGGTGCACTCGAGATTCGCAATATCTCGGGCAGCCGCCTCAAGGAACAGATCCGTGGCATCAATCCCTTCGTCAGGAACACCATTCTGGAACGATTCGTCCAGCAACTCTTCCCCGGCGCCAGGTTGCTCGAGGGATCTTTCGAGAACCAGGACAGCCGTACAGAGCCCCTGAGGATCACCTTCACCATCGATGCCCCCCACCTGTTGCAATCGCGCCCAGAGGGTTCTTCCCTTCAATTGACCTTCCTGCCGGCAAATCTCCGCAAAGCATTCATCGGCCGGGGGGAGCGTACTTTCCCCATCTTCGCCCGCGCCGAGACCGAGATCATCGAGAACGTTGAAGTTGTCATCACCGGGGACGATAAAATCCTCAAGGCCCCCGAATCGATCACTCTCAACGCTCCCTGGGGCAACTACAGTTTTAATGTCGAGAAGACCGATGAAGGGATCCGCATCGAGCGGGTGGTGCGCCTGCGTCCCTTCCTTCAGCCTCCCGATCGCCTCGATGATCTGGTCGACTTCGCTGTCGGAGTCGATGAGAAGGAGCAGGAACGGCTCCTGATCGGGGACGGAACTCCCTGAACCCAGTACCTCCAAAATTGTGAAAGGCGCCGCAACACATCTGTGCTGCGGCGCCTTTCAGATGATCTCAATTCCGTTCAGGGTCCGTCGGGATCCGGTTTCAGGTTGTTGTCGACCTTCATGTCGGTGTAGGTGCCACCGGTCGCCTCGGCGAGTTTCATCAGCCACGAGTTCGCCTGCTGCAAGTCTGGCATCGGTTGCCCTCCCTGGGTGAAGGGGTGGAAGCCAAAGGTGTGAATCTTGATTTTTCGGAAACGGTTCAATTCGAAGACCTTGTCGAGAATCGGTCCAGTCGGGTCACTGACCTTGCCATCTTTCGAGGGGAGGCCGTCGGAGAGGAAGAAGATGGTGTTGGTCTTGGCATCGGCATTGAACGCCTGGATCAGGGAATCGAGGGTGTTGGTGTTGCCGTTGTGCTTGAGGCCATCGATCCATTTCTGAGCCTTGTTCTTGTTGCCTCTGACGGAGGGGACCGCCCTCTTCTGGAACTTGGAGACGGTGGTATCGAATCGTACGCAGTTGAAGAAGGCATCCTTGCCCATCTTCTTGACTACCTTGCGCAGCTCGCGCTTGGCCATCTCCATCCTCGTCCAGAACCTGGCGAGGCGTTTCTGGGCACTGGTCATCTGGCCACCACCCTTGCCGACGCCCGTATCGGAGCCATCAGCTCGGGAAAGGCCGGGAATATCGTCCTTGTGGACGTATTTCATCGAACCGGATGTGTCGATCACGAAGACGATGTTCTTCGATTCGACTGGGACTCCCCAGAATTCCGGGTCATTTCCGCGCCGCTTGCGCTTGACCCCTGTTTTGCCCTCATGGTCCGACTCTTTCGGGTCGAAGGTCCCCTTGCGTGGCTCCCACCACTGTTCCCAGTCCTCGATCAGGTCGAAATCCCGGCCGGTGAGCGCCCACAGCGCATCGCGAACCTGGTGATAAAGCACATCCTTACGCTTCTTCACCAGCTTTTTGAGCAGGTCGATCAGCGGGTCGATCGCCTCGGCAGACATCGTCTTCTGCAACGACTCGACCGCTGCACCCTGTACGAAAGGAGATTTGTCCACGAGAAAGGACGCCAGCATGGTGACCGAGGCCGGGTTGCCGACCTTGGCGGCGACGTCGGCGATATAGACCCGCTCGCGGAAGTCCCCCTTGCTCTTGATCTTGCCGTAACGGGCCTGGAGATACTCGAGAATCCCGTCGAGGGAAGCGAGTTCATCGAGAGTTGCGGCGTAGAGCGCCGGGGTCTTGGCGTGATCCCTGCCGAGTTCGTAGACGGTCTCGAGCGCATCTTCACTGCCGAATCCTGCGATCTCCCTGATGATCGAGATTTGCTGGTCCTCGTTCTGCTCGGCAGCGGCGCGGGCGAACTCCTTCTTCAACTTCCTGATTTCCTTGGAGTCCGCAAAGACCGGAAGCATCAACCCCAGCGCGATCAGGAGGGCGGGTGCCCACATT
>DQQH01000196.1 GCA_015664425.1 Planctomycetota bacterium | reverse complement strand
TGAGAAGCAGCTTCGCCGGGAGGCAAAGAAGATCGGATACCCGCTCCTCCTCAAGGCGGCGGGAGGTGGCGGCGGCAAGGGGATTCGTCGTGTCGACTCATCCAGGGGCCTCACCCAGGCGTGGCAGAGAACCCGATCTGAAGCAAGCGCAGCTTTTGGTGACGATCGAATCTACCTCGAGCGGCTCATCCACTCCGCTCGCCACATCGAGGTCCAGGTCCTCGGGGATGGCCACGGTTCCGTCTGGTTTCTCGGCGAGAGGGAGTGCTCCCTGCAGAGAAACCACCAGAAGGTGCTGGAGGAGAGTCCATCCTCGGCGATCGATGATGAGGTTCGCCAGCGTCTGCGCGAGGCGGCGGTCTCGGGGGCATCCTCGATCAATTACCGCGGGGCGGGGACGATCGAGTTCCTCTACGAGGACAGGTCCAGGAATTTTTTCTTCCTCGAGATGAATACCCGCCTGCAAGTAGAACACCCGGTGACCGAGATGGTCACCGGAGTCGACCTGGTCTCGGCCCAGATCGACATCGCCGAGGGAAAGCGCCTCGAAAACGATCCGGAAATCCCCCGGCGAGGCTGGGCGATGGAATTCCGCATCTACGCCGAGGACCCCTACCGGGATTTCCGGCCATCCACCGGTGAGATCCGGGCTCTTCGCGTTCCCCACGCACCCTTCACCCGGATCGACGGAGCCATCCGCGAGGGGCTCGAGATTACCCCCTACTACGACCCGATGCTCGCCAAGGCGATCGCCTGGGGAGAAGAGCGCGAGATCGCCCGCAAACGCCTGGAGGCGCTTCTCAGCCGGACCCGGATCGGAGGCATCCACACCAACATTCCCCTCGGCATCGAAATCTGCCAGGAGCAATGGTTCAAGGATGGTGAGTTCGACACCAGCACCCTCGAGACATGGCTCAAGGATCGAGATGACGGCGCACAGGCTCCGGAGGAACTCGCCATCCTCGCTGCCGTGGTCACCCGCCGCAGCCTCGAACGCCATCGCCGGATCCTCTCCCCCACGGACCCATCGGGGGGAGCCTGGGGACGCGCTGCACGCCTCGAGGGAACCGGCGGGGAGATGCCGTGAAATATCGCGTCGAATGGCGAGAAGACGGGGTCGACCTCGAGGTGGTCACCGACTCCCTCGGCCACGACTGGAAGGTCGAGGCCTCCGACGGCAGGAACTGGCAATTCAGGGTCCGCCCGGTCGAGGATGGAACGCTGATCCGGATGATCATCGGCGACACCGCTCACACCATCACCGTGCTCCCAGAAAACCGGCCTGGGACACCGCTCCGCTTTCTGCTCGATGGCCGTCACACCGAACTCACCGTTCTCGACACCGTCGACCTCATCACCCGATCGGTCGATAGTGACCGCAAGGAAACGGGGCTCATCGAGGTGGTCAGCGTGATGCCGGGGATCGTTCGATCGGTGATGGTCGGTGCTGGCGAGGAAGTGGTCGAGGGGCAACCGCTGATGCTTCTGGAGGCGATGAAAATGGAGAACGAAATCGAGGCGCCGATCGATGGTCGGGTGGAAAAAATCGAGGTCGCCGAAGGAGCCACCGTCCGGGCGGGAGATGTACTCGCCATCATCGAGGGGAACTAGCCAAAGGGATCGATCTTGATCACCGGCTTTTTCTTCTTCTCTTCTCCCTTCTTCTCGACCTCTTTCGCCCCCTCCCCCTCCTTGGCAGCCTTTTCCTTCTCGAGTTTTTCGCGGGCGAGTTCCTCTGCGCTCAGGGGCTTCTCCTGCAGACCCGTCCCCGAGCAGCGTTCGCAGGGGAGTCGCTTCTTCCCCAGACAGCCGTCACAGGGCAGCGCCAGGCTGCCCTTGCCGGAACAGTGCGTGCAGGACCGGCTTTTCTTTCCGCCGCAGGTGGGGCAGATGATCTTCCCCTTGCCGCGACAGTCGTTGCAGGAGACCTTTACCTTGCGCCCCCGCCGAGGGTCGAATTTCTCGTAACTTCCTGTGCCTGCACAACGCCTGCAGGAGAGAAGGCTGCCCTCCTTGCCGACGCAGGTCTTGCACAACGCTGCCCCCGACCCCGAGCACCTGGCGCACTCCTCGCCGATTTCTCCCTTCCCCTGGCATTTTTCGCATAACGCCATGCCGAGCGCATCGCACCCCCGGCACCAGCGGGCAGGATGGGTGACCTTACGGGCAGCGATCTCGACCGCAGGGAGACGCGCGGAGAGGAGTTTGGCCTCGGTGGAGAGTCCCTTTTCGCGGCACCAGGCGATCAGAACTCGATGCCCCTCGAGATCGGCGTTGTCGAGGGCCTCGAGGCGCTTCGCAAATTCCTCCTGCGGTGTTGCTCCCTTCTCTATCCTGGAAATATCCTTGCGGGAGACCCACAACTCGGCGCTCACCCCGCCGAGAACCACCTCCATCAGGATGCGCTTCTCGGTGGTCTCGAGAATCTTTCCCTCGAGACGTCGACCATCGTTGTAGACGATGACATCGGCGAGGCCTCTCCCTGGCAGCAGGAGGGAAAAGAGTGAGATCAGGAGCAATGGAGTTGCAAACCACCTTCGGGTCTTCACTGTCTCTCCTCCTCGACAGTCAGCACCTCCGGATCCACACTTCCGTCAGCGACACCTGACTCTTCGGACACAGCCTGGGATTCGGTTTCCGGACGTTCGAAGATCTCCGCTGGCCAGTCGGGTCGTTCGAGGCGGAAGATGGGCAACTTTCTCATCCTGCACAGTCCCACCCCGATGAGGACGAGAACAACGGCGGCCCCCAGGTAGATATCCCTCGCTCCCAGGAAAAGAAGCACTTCAGTTTCCGAGAGAGTGGAGAATCTTTCCCCGACCACCGCGACGAGTAACCAGTACATGTTTCCATCGGAAAGTTCTTCGCTGGAGAACGCCTGAACCAGGTACCAGATCGCGAGCAATCCCCAGATCCCCTCGACGAGAAGCACGTTGAGCAATCCGCGAACTCCCAGGATGGCGAACACCCACGACAGGGCGAGTGACGCCAGTCCCCAGGCGAAGGTCAGCTGGAAGAACGCCCCGAGGGTGCGCAGGTGTATCTCCTGGCTCCACGGCAGCACCGGCAGAACGACAGCGAGGAAGAGGAGCAGGAGAGTGCCCCAGAGCAGGACCCCCGTCAGCAGACCGCGAATGCCGCCGCCGAGGAGAGGGTAGAGCCCCTTCACCCACCAGCGGCCCCGAATCCCCCCGAGAACGACGCTGAGGGGAGTTTCCAGCGCGGTCGAGGAGATGAGGAGTGGAATCAGGTTCAGAATGCTGAAAAGGGTGCAGGTGGTGTAAAGGAATCCCTCGAAAACCCAAGCGGAACCCGTCATGACGCCAATCCCTTGCACCCTAGCTATTCCGAGCATCTCGCTGCCAAATTGGGCGAAGAAGTAATAGGCGATCGGGACAACGGCGATGAGATAGAAGCGCGGGATCAGGCCTCGCAACCCTTCCTTCGGCGAGAGCATGAAGACCGCGCCGCAGATGAAACCCAGGAGAAGAAGAAGATAAATGCTAACAAACCAGAGAACCAGGACGGGACGTAATCCTGGCGGTAGCGACAGCAACACATCGAGGGGACTCCACGATTGTGTAAACCTGAGGACAGACGATCCCACCACCAGAGAGAGACCCCACGGAATTGTGAGGAGATAGGTGACGAGCAGAGCTTGAACGGTCGACCTGCTAAAACTGGAGCAGAAGACACCAAGGGCGCTGACAAGGAGCGAAAGGAGGAAGAGGAGAAGGTAATCGAACAGGATCGCGGCGAGGGAAATCCCGCCGAAGAGGATCGTCGTCCCCAGGAGCGGCATCGTGGTCAGAAGAAAATACAGGCTGATTCCGGCGAGGGCAGAGACCTTTCCGAGGACCAGTTCTGTCGGTGTGAGATCGGAAATCAACAGCAGGTCGAACGCTTTCTGCGATTTCTCGCTGGTGATCGAGATGGCCCCGAGCAGCGGGAAGATCAGCAAGATGAGCCCGCACTGGAAGGTCATGAAGATGGCGGGAACAACCTGCGGAACCCGATCGACAAAATCGCGATCTGCCAGGGAAAGGATCGTGATCGCCATCGTGACAGCCAGGACCAGAAGATATCCGATCTGGGTCCAGAACCAGCGCGGCCTGCGCACCTGGGCGAAAAGTTCCTTCTGGGTGAGCGGAAAACCGAAGTTCCCCACCAGCGGCATGCGTGCGTACCATGGGATGGGAGTCGCCATCAACTCACCTCCCCTCGCGTCAACTTCATGAAGATGTGCTCGAGATCTTCCTCTTCGCGGCGAATGGTAACGATGGATATTCCGGCCGAAGAGATCGGTGCCCACAACTCGTGAAGTCGCTGCTCATCTCCTGAGAACCGGAATTTCACGACGTTGCCATCGACACGGGTTCGTGAGACATCCGGGGCCGCATCGAAAATTGCGAGGGCATCCTCCGGTCGGGAAGAAACCCGCACCTGGAAGGAGATCCCGCTTCCAGCGAGCCGGGCCATGATGTCGTCGATTCTGCCATCGGCAACGATCTCGCCCTGTTCGATGATGCTCACCGAATCACAGATGGAGGAGAGTTCGGTCAGGATGTGACTGGAGAGAAAAACCGTCTTCCCCATCTGTTGCAACTCTCGCAGGAGAGCCCTGAACTCGATCCGAGCTCTCGGGTCAAGTCCGGACGCGGGCTCGTCGAGGATCAGAATCTCGGGGTCGTGGAGCAGCGTCTGGGCGAGGCAGAGGCGCTGCCTCATCCCCTTCGAGAGAACCTGGACCTCCACCTCGAGGAGATCGCCGAGGTCTGTGAGTTCGACGACGCTGTCGAGAAGTGTTTTCCGGCGTGGCCCGTGAATCCTGTAGGCGAGGGCGAAGAAATCGAGGTATTCCGCCACCGTCAGGCCGTTGTAAACACCGACGAAGTCAGGCATGTAGCCGATCTTTTGACGCGCCTTCCGGGGTTCGACCAGGCCATTTTCACCGGCGATCCAGAAACAGCCCTCGGTCGGAAGCTGAAGGGTCGCCAGGATCCGGATCGTTGTCGTCTTGCCGGCGCCGTTGGGGCCGATGAAGCCGTGAACCGCCCCTCGAGAAACGGAGAAATTGATCCTCTTGACGGCTTCCTTCTTGCCAAATCGCATCGTCAGATTGCAGACCTGGACGATCGGTTCTGCCGTCGTGGGGCTCATTGCTCGAGGTCCGTCAGAACGATGTGGAAGGCCCGTTCACCGCCATCGAGTGACCAGTCACTGGTCGCCTCGCGACCGACGGTCCTCTTCAATTCCTCTTCGGGAATCATCCCGACCAGCTGGATTTCTGCCGGCAAACCACTCGATTTCCTCCAGAAGAGATTGAACCGGACCGGCTCCTCCACTGCCACTCCGAGAGCGCGCCGAGAATCGCGAGCGGATGAAGGTCGAGGAGGCCCGGCCCATTCCATCGTTGCCCCGGCACTGATGTCACCTACCCCGACGACGGTGGATCTCCCTGAAGTGATAAAATCGCCCACCGTGTCGAGGAGTGGATAGGGGAGATTGTTCCTGTAGCGCCAACCCTGGGTCATCCTCTCGACGTGAGCCGTCCCGCCAAGATCGACGACCTCGTAGGTGAGGGAGTGGGCCAGGCTCCATGTCCGCACCTTTCTGACCGGTGGGAGATCCTCCGACTTCTCGATCCGGGTCTTGCCACCCCCGAGCTTGATCGGCAGCACTGGCCCACCACCGGTGGGCATCTCGTAGAGGCCGCCGATGGGGGAATAGTGGCTGTGGATCCTGACCACCAGGGCTTCGGTCTCGCCGGCCTTCTGGTAGACGAAAATGGTGTCGTGGTCGCGGCTGACAAGGCCATAATTGCTCGCCCCGAGAATCCAGGTGGCGAGCAGAAAGGCGACGACGACCAGGGGCTGCAGCCACAGCTGCCAGACCCCCCGTCGAATCCTCTTGAGGAAGAAGAACAGGCCCGGCCCGATGACCAGCAGGTAGATGGCAGTGAAGGAGAGAACCGTCCTCGGACCGATCATCCGGCGCAGTCCTCTGTCGATGGCCTGAACGGCGAGCATCGCACCAGTTCCATATTGATTGGTCCCATAGAGGGAAAAATCGGGGCTATCGGCGACGAGCATTGCAGGGACTACCCGAGCCCACAAGGTGCTCGGACGGGACTGCAGTTCCACCGGGATCTGAATCGGATCCACAGATGTAAAACGGCGCCACTCCCCCAGTCCATCGCTGTAGAGGACCATCTCTGGAGGACTCTCGACCGTGTCCCCGCCGAGGGGAATCCCCCTGTCCGTCTGTGGGAGAAAGTAGATCCTCTCTTCTTCCTCGCCACCGACAACACGAGGGGCGGAGGAGGCCTGCGCTTCATCGAGCACCCAGCGGTTTCCAGTCCCAGACTCATCGGGGATGATCCAGGCGATCATCCCCTCCCTCACCGCCCTCCTCACCGCTTTTCTCTGAGCGGGATTGAGATCATCGGGAGAGACCCCAACCAGGAGCAGGTGATCGACTCGTGCGAGGGTCGCACTCTCGAGTGGCATCTCGAGGGGAGAAACCTCCTGCCGCTGGGTCTTCGACCTGTCCCACCGAAGAGGTCCAGTTTGCGATCGAAACTGAAGGAGTTGATCGAAACCACTGTCGAGGAGTATCGAGGTCTCCATCTCCTTTCCCTTGACGATGAGCACTGCCGGAGCGGGAACACTGATGGACGCGGTACTCCCACGCCTCACGCTCCGCGCCCGAGCGACGTTGCTTGAGTCGCCCACTGTCCGAATATCGAGCCAGATCCTCGACTCCCGTGGAAGAATTTCGCCCTCCACAGTCAGCCGGGCGTTCAACTGGTAATTTCCGAAATATCTTCCGACCGCGGGAGTCGGCATCGGCACCCACTGCAACTGCTCCGCACCTGGGGAAAGGGTCAGTTCACGTCTCACCCGGTAGGGAATGACTTCCCGTCCAATAGAGCCCCACTGGTCACCCGACTCGATGGTGAAAGTGACCGTCCTGGTATTGGCACCTTTGTTTGCGAATCTCACCATCACCGGAAAAAAAGGGTGCGCTGCGCTCGGGCTGAATGGAACTCTGAGATCCACGGTACAGCCAGCCAGTTCGATCTCGCCCATCCCCGCCGATGCCTGAGAAGAAACCCCCCGAAAGGTCTGCTGGGCGTCGAGTCCTCCAGAGACCAGGATGGCGATGAGCAGAAGGAGGGCCGAACGGCTCACGGCGCCCTCCTCGCATCATCTGCAGTGTCCCCTTTCAGAGAACTCCGCCCCTCGAGGGCATCGCGTAGGATGCTCTGGTTCATGTACTCGATCTGCCCGCCGCTGGGAATCCCGCGGGCGAGCCTCGAGACGATCGCATCGGTGGTCGCCAGTCTTTCCTGGACGAGAAGTGCCGTGCCATCACCTTCGAAGTCGGGGTTGGTCGCCAGGATTACCTCGACGACCCCCTCCTTCTCGACCCGCTCTCGAAGTCGATCGAGGGCGAGGGAATCGGGGCCGCGCTCCTCCAGCGGCGAGAAACTGCCGCCGAGCACGTGGTAGAGGCCTCTGAAAACACCGCTCGATTCGAGAGCCTGGAGGTCCTTCGGTTGTTCGACGACACAGACGACGCTGCGATCGCGGGAGTCATCGCTGCAGATGTCACAGAGGATCTCCTCGGAGATGTTGAAGCAATTGTCGCAGCGTCGCAGGTCCTCGGCCACCCGCCGGATCGCCTCGGCGAGGGTGAGGGCTTCCTCGCCGGGTACCTTCAGCAGATGGTAGGCGAGACGTTCCGCGCTCTTCATCCCGATGCCAGGCAAACGGGCGAACTGCTCGACCAGTTGCTTGAGGACCCCGTCTCCTTCCGACAAGTGATCCCCCTACATCATTCCCGGCAGGGAGATCCCACCGGTGATCCGGTTCGTCTCTTCCTGCTGGAGTTGCCGTGATTTTTCCAGCGCCGCCTGGGTGGCGACCTGGACCAGGTCCTCGAGCATCTCGGTGTCATCGGGATCGACGGCAGCAGCGTCGATCTCGACCTTCACCACCTCCTGAATGCCGTTGGCATAGACCTTCACCATTCCCCCGCCGGATTCCCCAACCACGACGCGATCCTTCAGCTCATCCTGGAGGTCCCGGAGTTCCTTCTGCATCTTCTGTGCCTGGTTGAAGAGCCCTCCGAGGTCTCCACCGATCATTCTCTCTCTCCTTCCAGCACCTCTGGCCGAGCTTCTGTTGCTTTCTGACGACGCGGTGAGCGCTGGCCCCCATCGATCAAATCGCCGCGGAAGATCTCGGCAGCGCGGGAGACAATTTCCGGCGGCTCACTGTCCTCGTCCGAAGCGATCGAAACGGTCTCGACGCTCTCCGTGGAAAGTCGGGAGTCGACGATCACCTCCACTTCCTGTTGGCAGGATTTTTTCCATCTCCCGAGAGCGAACTGGCCCTCGGTGGTGAGGATCTTGTGGGCCGCTGGCGACAGGGAGAGACGCAGTTTTCCGCCCTCCTCGAGGAGTTGACACTCCTGGCGCAGTCTCCTTGCCACGATCGGCGAATACCCTGAAACTTCCTCGAAGAGGCGTGCCTTCGGATCGGCGGAATCCTCGCCAGGAACCACCGTCGCGGGCTTCCCGACCACCACCCTGGCCTCCGCCTTCTCCTCAAATCCTCTCCTCAAACGAGCGCCAGGGGTCTCGACTCGAGGTGCTGAGGAGGAGCCCGCAGGCTTCTCGACCGAAACAGGCCGCTGGGTTTCCTCACTTCTCGAGGGCACCGCCGCGCTCCTGCGGGGCGCCCCCGGACCTCCCGAAGGGAGTGTTCCCTCCGCCCCTCCCCCGGCGCTTGCCAGAGAGCGCCGGAGTTCTGCCAGGGGAACCAGGTCAGAGAGGGTACCGATGCGCATCAGCGCCAGTTCGAGAACGATGTCCGCTCGATCGATTCGGCGCATCCGCTGCCTCGCTTCCTGGAGAATCTCCTGGGCGAGCAGGTTGCGCTCGATTTCGACATCGCCCCAGTCGCTGCCAACCCCCTGGTGAAGCTGCTCCCTGAGGTACTCGACCACCTGTTCCAGGAGCACCGAGGGATCGGTGCCGCGAGAGAGAACTTCGCCCAGAAGCGGGATCAACTCCCCGGTTCGCCCCTCCTCGGCGACGCCGACCAGTTCTCTCAGGCGAGCCTGGGAGATGCGGCCGGTGATCCGGTCGAGATCCTCCAGGGTCGGCCCCTCTCCAGAGAAGGAGAGCAGCTGGTCGAGGAGCGACTGGGAGTCGCGCATGCCGCCGCGTGCGAGGTCTGCAATCCGCACGAGAACGCCATCCTCGGGGGAAGCACCCTCCAGTTCGCAGATCTGAGCGAGGCGCTTGACGATGTCAGAGGGCGCTATTGAGGCGAAATCGCAGCGCTGGCAGCGGGACATCACCGTCGGCAGCACCTTTTCAGGTTCGGTCGTGGCGAAGACGAACTTGACGTGGGCTGGAGGCTCCTCGAGGGTCTTGAGGAGGGAGTTGAACGCCTCTCGCGTCAACATGTGGACCTCGTCGATGATGAAGATCCTGTAGGGCCCGGAGCTCGGGGCGTACTTGACGTGCTGGACCAGTTCCCGGATGTCATCGATGCCACGGTGGGAGGCGCCGTCCAGCTCCAGGACGTCCGCATCCTCGCCGCGGAAGATTCGCTCGCAGGTGCTACAACTGTCGCAGGGAACACCAGCCTTGGCCTCGGGGCACTGGAGGGCCCTGGCGAAAATCCTCGCCATCGATGTCTTGCCGACCCCGCGCGGTCCACAGAAGAGGTAGGCGTGACCGAGACGCTCCTGGACGATCGCCTGCTGGAGCGCTTCGGAGACCGCCTCCTGACCGACCACTTCCTCGAAGAAGCGCGGACGGTAACGACGAGCAATCACCTCGTAGGAGAATCCTCGGCCCCCGGAGGGGGATCGTGACAGGTTGGCTCTCTCGCTCATGACGCCATTAGACCCGCTCGCTGCCCAGGTTCCAAGCCACCCCGACGAGGGGCCCGGTGCCTCCCCTTGGTGGAAAATGAGCGCGCTCGAAGGGGGGGAAAAAAAACCGAAGCCCGGAACACATCGAAGGGGCCTGTGGTGGCTGCTCCCGTCAGGGCCTGACCAGGTCCACAGGTCTCCGATTGCCCGAGCCCCGGAGTTCTGCCGGGACGCTCCACAGGGGAGGCCGGCAGTATCTTGGCGGAGAGGGCGGGATTCGAACCCGCGGTACGTTTTACCGCACACACGCTTTCCAAGCGTGCTCCTTAAGCCACTCGGACACCTCTCCGTTGGTGTCAAAACAACCACAGTGTCAAATCATCAACAGCGTCAAAATTTCCACGGTGTCAAAATATTCACGGCGTCAGAAAAAAACTGCGCCGACACCATCGAGCGCTCCTGGCACCCGCTCACTCCCAGGATTTTCTCACAATCTGACTCGAACGAAAGAGCGCTCTGAAATGGTGCATCTCCTGAAGTGGCGGAGAGGGTGGGATTCGAACCCACGGTACCCGCTAGGGCACACCGGTTTTCGAAACCGGCCCGTTCGACCACTCCGGCACCTCTCCGCATCCTGCTCTTCTGGCATCCTGCTCCGGCGCTGACCTTCTCAGCCTGGCCTCAGCGGTCAACGAGGAGGATCAGGGATTCGGGTCTCCGGGCCGGCGGCGCTTGCCAAAGAAGCGCCGCAAGACCTCGCCACACTCATCCTCCAGGACCCCGCTCAGCCACTCGACGTTGTGGTTGAAGAGCCCCGGCCGGAACAGCTCGACGACCGACTCCACCGCGCCCCCCTTGGGATCGGTGGCACCATAGATGACACGGGACACCCGCGCCTGGAGTATGGCACCTGCACACATCGGGCACGGTTCCAGCGTCGAGTACAGGGTCGCGCCTTGAAGGCGCCAGTCCCCCAGCGCTTCCGCTGCCTGGCCGATCGCCAGCACTTCTGCGTGGGCAGTGGGGTCGTTGAGGGACTCCTTCTGGTTGCGAGCCCGTGCGACGATCCCCCGATCGGGGTGGACGATCACCGCTCCGACGGGCACTTCGCCCTCTTCCCCCGCGAATCGCGCTTCCTCGAGCGCCATTCCCATGTAGAGGAGGTCAGGATCCTCGTGAAGCCAGGAGAAGCTCACAGCCACCCCGCAAAGACGTGCCAGAAAGACGTGTCAGAAAGACCAGGTTCTCGGAACGCTGTTTACAGAAAGCACGCCGGGGAGGATTCGAACCCCCAACCTTCTGATCCGTAGTCAGATGCTCTATCCAGTTGAGCTACCGGCGCCCGGAAGTGGCGGAGCGTAGCGGTGCCCCACTGGGGTGTCAAGATGTCAAGAAATCAGCCTCGAGGGACCACACCAGGGCTCCTCGCCGCTGCCAGTTGATGCAGTTTCGGAAAGTGAGAGACATCCCCCAGAACCACCAGCAAGGTCCCTGCCGTCAGCTTCTCCGAGGCCGCAGGGTTGCAGGCCAGGTGTTCCCCCGGGTGCTGCAACGCCAGCACAAGCAGCTGTGTGCGGGCACCCAGGTCAGCCTCGGAGATGGTCACTCCATCGAGTTCGCTGGCGGCGCCGATCTCGACCTCCTCGATGCGGCTGGTCGATTCGGGATCACGGAGCAGGCGATCCATGAAGGTCACCACTTTGGGCCGGATCATCGCCGACACCATCCGGTCTGCGCCGATGGTGGTCGGGGCGATCACCACTCCGGCACCGGCACGGCGCAACTTCTCATCGGTTCTCGGGTCGATGCTGCGGGCAACGATCTTCACCTCCGGGTTGAGCTCGTTCACCGAGATGACCACGAACAGGTTTTCCTGGTCACCGGGCAGCGCCGCAAAGATACCCGAGGCACGGTCGATACCCGCTTCGCGCAGAACATCGTCGTCGGTCGCATCGCCCTGGACCACTGGCTGCTGAAGCTTCGACCTGAGTTCCTCGACCCGATCCTGATCGATCTCGATGATGACGAAGGGCTCCCCCCTGCGGTTCAGCTCACCGATGATCACCTCGCCAGTCTTGCCAGCACCGGCGACGATCAGATGGCCATGGAGTCTTTCGATCATTTTCCTGATTCTCCGTCCCTTGAAACGATCCTCGAGGCCGCTTTCGATCACCTGGGCTGCGAAAGTACTGACGGCATAAATGACCAGACCCATCCCTGTGAGAAGCACAACGGCGGTGTACTGCTGCATCGCCGGCGGGAGATCGTAGTTCTGGAACGGCTCGTTGACGGTGGTCATA
>DQQH01000047.1 GCA_015664425.1 Planctomycetota bacterium | reverse complement strand
GGGAAATTCGGCGTGGAAAGCACCCAACTTTACCGATCCTTCGAGGTCGCAATCAAAGGCTGCGAAGGGAGTGAAACCAGCGCTGGAAACGTTGGCGTGAGCGACGGATTGGAGGGCGGTGCCGAAAGCGCTGCGATTGTCGTTCCTGGCGCCTGCTTCGTAGGTGATCGGGTCTCCGGGGACCCGCTCGTTGCCGGGTTGCGGCAGGGTCGGAACGGTCGAACGGTCGCGTCTCTTGCGCCGTTCCTTCAGTTCATCGAGATCCCAGAGGGCGGCGTCCTCGCCCAGTTCCTCGACTGCTGCCTCGTACTCACTCGAGGTGAGGCCGCGACCGTGGAACTCCGCCCTGTTCTCCATGAAGGAGACCCCGTGCCCCATCACCGTGCTGGCGACGACGACGTGGGGCGCCGAGGAGTCCAGTTTCGCCTCTCTGAGAGCGTGGTAGATCGCCTCGGGGTCGTGACCGTCGATCTCGGAGACTACCCAGCCGTCGGCTCTCCAGCCGGCTGAGATGTCCTGAGGCATGATGTCATCGGTGCCGCCGCTGATCTGGAGCCTGTTCCAGTCGATGATGGCGGTGATGTTCGTGAGGGAGTATTTCCTGGCGAAGCGGCGAGCCTCGGCGATCTGTCCCTTCTGCTGTTCGCCATCGCCCATCGGAACGAAGAGACTGATCTCCTCACCTTTCAGGCGCGAGGCGAGGGCCATCCCGCACGCTGCCGAGAGTCCCTGGCCGAGATTGCCGGTGGTCCACTCGACGCCGGGAACCTCGCGCTCGATGTGACCTTCGAACACGTTCTGGCTGCTGCGGAAGGTCGAGACCGCTTCGTCGCGATCGACGAAGCCCAGTTCGGCGAGAACCGAATAGACTCCCGGGGAGGTGTGTCCGTGGCTGACGACGATGCGATCGCGGCCTTCGCGCCACGGATCTGTCGGGTCGATCTCTGCGTGGGCATAGGTGACCAGGTACAGATCGAGGGATGACAGGGATCCTCCCGGGTGACCGGAATTCGCCAGGTGGGTCATCTGCAGAATCGATCGGCGGCACCTGCGCCGCAACTTTTCGTGCCATTCGAGATACTCGGCTGAGGGAGATTCGGCGTCGAAGTTCCAGCGACCCATGGTGCGTCCTTCCCGGGGGCTGCTGCAGCCCACCGATGATTCTGTGCAGAAGGTCAGAGGTCAGAAGAGATGGGTTCCCCAACACCCGGGAGCGCGCCGGGCCGACCGCCACGGTCCTCGCCATCGAAAGAGGTGAGGCCGATCGGGGGGTCCTCCAGGTTGCCCTGCGTTCGCCGCTCCTGTCGCGTAAGATATGGAGGCACCCCCCGACCATCAAGTGGAGGACCGATGACGGCAGAGATCGAGAGGCTCGCACGGGAGGCCCGAGGGCGGATCTCCGACCGGATTCTCCAGACCCCGCTCGAGGAGGTGCCGTCGCGCTTTCTGCCCGAGGGGGTCGAACGGCTGTGGCTTAAACGGGAGTGCTGCCAGCTCTCGGGGTCTTTCAAGGCCCGGGGGGCAGCCCACTTCCTCGATCGCTTGCTGGAGAGGGAAGACGCTGCCGGGGTGGTGACCTACTCCAGCGGCAACCACGGTCGTGCGGTCGCCGAGGCCGCCGCTGGCCGCGGGATCGCGGCAGTGGTGACCGCCCCGGACTCCATCGACCCCAGCAAGGCGGCCGCCATCGAGGCGGCGGGGGGGGAACTGGTCAGGGTCGGATCCTCCTCCGTCGAGCGCTACCAGCGGGCGCAGGAGATCGCCAGCGAACGCGGTTGGCCGCTGGTTCCGCCCTTTGATCACGACTGGATCATCTCCGGCCAGGGGACGGTCGCCCTCGAGGTCCTCGAGGAGATCGGCACCGTCGACCACTTCTGGGTGCCTGTCGGGGGGGGAGGGCTGTCCAGCGGTTGCGCAGCGGTGCTTCACCACAACGCCCCTGACTGCCAGCTTCATGCCGTTGAGCCTGAGGATGCGGCGCCCTTCGCCCGTTCTCTCCAGGCGGGGGAGAGGGTGACTCTCGAGAGCACCGCCTCGGAGGCCGATGGGCTGCTGCCGCTGGCGATTGGCGAGAGGAACTGGCGGCTGCTCCGGGCCAGCGATGCCCGCTCGGTGACGATCAGCGAGGAGCAACTGGTGGCCAGCCTCGTGCGCCTCCGACAGCAGCTCTCTGTCCCGTGCGAGCCGAGTGGCGCGGTGTCGGTGGCACCCCTGCTCGCCCCGGCAGGGGGGGCTCCTCTCCCCTCTGGCAGGCATGTTGCCGTCATCAGCGGCGGCAACGTCGATGACGAGCGCCTCGAGCGGCTGCTGTCGGCGGCGCCGCGGTTGCCCTGAAACCGTCACCCTTGCGGCCCCAGGAGGGATTCCCTAGGGTGCCCGGGCCCTCTGCCCGTGCCTGATGGCGAGATGGAGGGAAAGGGAGGTCGGTTCGAGATGATGGAGAACATCGAGGTTGTCACTGATTTTCTCTGGGGACCGTGGACCCCGTACGTCCTGCTCTTCGCCGGGGTCCTCTTCACCGTCTGGACCCGCTTCACCCAGTACAAGGCGATGACCCACGGAGTCCAGGTGATCCGTGGCGTCTACGACGACCCCGACGACCCCGGGGCGATCAATCACTTCCAGGCGTTGGCGGCGGCGCTCAGCGCCACCGTCGGTCTCGGCAACATCGGTGGCGTGGCGCTGGCGATCGGCGTCGGCGGCCCCGGCGCACTCTTCTG
>DQQH01000231.1 GCA_015664425.1 Planctomycetota bacterium | reverse complement strand
GTGTTGATGTTGTCGATGGCAATCGGAGATTCAGCACCGGGGGCGATGACCTAGGCGGCGGAGCGATCACCGATCATTGCGCAGCGCACCTGATCGAGCAGTCTGGAGAGGCCGGGGCCTTCCCTCTGGATCGAGACGCGGTCTTCCTCGAGGGCGAGGATCGGGTAGGAACCGAGCTCCCCGACGCCGGCCTCGCCGGTGACGAAGAGACCGACGCCACGGCTGGCGGCGAAGTCGAGGGCGCGTGCCTCGTCGACGATCGATCCGAGGGGGTCGCCGCTGAGGTTGCAACTGGTGGCGATCGGTGCGGTGAAGTGCTTGCCCGCCCACATCTCGGGCTCTGCCCGGTCTTCGAAGGCAGCCTCGATCTCGCAGACCAGCTGGCGGTGGACGCCGTCGAGTGCCAGCGACTGGTGAGTGCCGTTGCGGATCACCGATGAGTGGAAGCTAGGATCGGTGAAGGGGCAGCGGAAGAAGAGGTCGCTCATCTCCTCGATGGCCTCGGGTGTCCTGAACCCCTCGGGGAGCAGGCTGGTATCGACGTTCTGCCAGAAGCGATCGATGTCTCCCATCATCGTTCCGTAGTTCTTGTTCGGCTGGCGGATCTTGAGCCGGTCGAGGTGACCGACGCCGGCGCTCGTTGCCGTGGCGACCAGCACGTAGACGGGAGGCAGCTGGATCAGGACCGCGTCATTTTCCAGTTCGTCGATGATCTGTCCGAAGGCACCGCTGTCATCGATATCGATTGTCCTCATCGTCTCACCCCTCTCCTCTTCAAAGAATTTCTCCGGTTCGTCCGGGAGTGCCCCGGCCTCTCGGTGGCGAGCAGGGCTCCTGCTCCGGGCACCACCGTCGGCAAACCGAGGCTGTTCAGAATTTCGTAAGTGGTCGCCGTTGCGGCGCTGAGAACGGGGATTCCGAGGGTCGCTTCGACCACCGGGATCGCCTCGAGGGATGGCATCTGCACGCAGGCGGAAAGGACCACCGCATCAGCACCCCTGACGTTAAGTTTCTTGACGACGTCGACGAGGGCCATCGGGTCGAGTTCGCCGACCTGGCGGTTGTCGGTGACCTCCAGCGAGATCGCGTCGATCACCTCGATCCCCGACTGTTCGATGCAGTCGACCACCATCGCGGTCAACTCGCTCGCATAGGGGGCGATCAGGCTGACGCGCCGGGCGCCGAGCGCCCGGATCCCCTCGATCAGCGCACAGGCGCTGGTGACGACCTTCATCCCCTCGTCGCTCACCGCAGCAAGCCGCTTCTCGAGCACCTCGGCATAGTCAGGGCCCTGGGACATCACCGCGACGAGGCAGGCGTAAGCGAGGGTATCGACCCCGGCATCGGCGAGCTCCAGGGCGCAACGATCGGCGTGGGCATCCATCTTCTTGAGTTCCTCGGGGGTGACTGCCAGCAGGCGCATCCGCGAGGAGTGGAAGGTGACCCGCAGCCCGAGAGAACTCTCGGCACGACGGAACATCTCGGGGATCTCGGTTTCCATGGTGGTATTCGAGCTCGGGACGACCAGCCCGACGCGCAGCGTCTTGCGGCGCATGGAGCCCAGCGCTCCCCTGCCAGCGACTCTTCGCTGACTCCTGTTGAGGTAGCGGTTGGAACAGGTTTGTTCTCTTTTTTGACGGTCTGTGAGTGGCTTCACAGGACTCTCCTCCATACGGGCGCTCGTTGCCGTGGCGACCAGCACGTAGACGGGAGGCAGCTGGATCAGGACCGCGTCATTTT
>DQQH01000195.1 GCA_015664425.1 Planctomycetota bacterium | reverse complement strand
CTTCCAGGGAATCCTGCCGCTTGCCTCGTGTCCTTCGAGATCTTCGTCCGTCCGGCTCTGGCGAAGATGGAAGGGAGAAAAGATGGAGAGTTGCCGAGGAGGAGCGCCGAAGTGACCGGGGAAATTCCTCTCGGGGACAATCCCCGGCTCCAGTACCTCCGAGGTCGGGTGGAATTCGATGACGATGGCATCTACCGCCTCTCTCCTGTCGGCGAGCAGGGATCCCATCTCCTCTCCAGTTTTGCCGATGCCAACTGCCTGATTGAAGTTCCTCCCCATCGAGGGAACCTGTCCGAGGGTGAGCGAGTCGAGGTCCTGATACTCGGGGTGGGAGGGCCTTGACAGATGACACGCCAGAAAAAAATTCTCGGTCCAGTCAGCATCTCCATCAAGGACCCGCAAGGGACATCGACTGTCGAAGTGGAACAAGGCTCGAGAATCACCATCGGTCGAGGTAAGGAGTGCGATCTCAGAGTCCGGGACTCGAAGACTTCTCGCAAGCACATCGAGATTCGCCATCTTGGAGAAAAGATCGAAGTGGTCGATCTCCGCAGCGCCAACGGAACACGGATCGCAGGCAAGAGAATCGACAAGAGTTCCCTCGGAGAGGACTTCCAGATCGAGTTGGGTGACTCCCGGATCGAGGTCTGCTTGACACCGGGCAGGTCGCCAGGCCCTGCCGCACCGATTCGCAGGAGGGATGGGTCCCCCCGTGGTGAGACTCCGGTGCCCAGGCGCCGTTTTCAACCTGTCGCCAGGAAATCCGCCGGAGCCCGCACCGCCATCACGGTGATCGCCCTTCTGGGAGCGATCGGATTCGTCATCGCCGACCTGATCCAGCCGCGCGATGCGCCCCCCCCGATCACCGCGATGTTGCCCAACGACGGTGCCCCGGAAGATCCCGGCAACTCGATCATCCCGATGCCACCTGAATTCGATGTTTTCCTGCCAGTCGCCAGGGAAATTGACGACAACCGCGGAGCCTTCCCCGTTTCCAGCGGCACGGAAGACGAGGACTGGACGGGGATCCTCGACACACCAACGATCGATCCTGCCCCCAGGAGCGAGGACGATAGGGCCGACGTCGAACGCCCTGACGTGGTCGTGGTCGGGCCACCTGACAGCGAGCCGATCACCGACCCCATCGCCCTGCGTCTCATCGCCGACGCCTGGCCACTTTCCGATCGCGTGATCGCCTACGAGTACAACCAGAAGAACCACCACAGCCCACCGGACCTGATCGATCGGCGCCGGGGGGAGGATCGTCGGCGCTGGACCGGCAAGCAGAAACAGTACCGCGTGGTCGGGGTGGAGGTGGAGAATCGCAGCAACAGCGCCCTGAAACTCAAGTTGAGATCCCCCAGCTATCAGCGCGGAAAGAAGATCAGCCTCGAGGTCGATGCACGGTCCTCCCTGCGCAAGTACATCCCCATTCTCGATCCCGGAACCCAAGCGGTGAGATTCGAACTCCTCGATCTCGAGGGTGAAATCGTAGAGGAGCTGGAAGAGGTCCTCACCGGCGGGAGAACCACCTCCGTTCCCGAGGAAGCGATCGCCATCGCACGCGAGAGGGAACGAGAGGAGTGGGAGCGCCTGCAACTGCAACCTCGCCCTGTCGGGGTCAAGGTCGTCGACAACAGCGGGCGCCCTGTCCCCCGGGCAACGGTGCTCCTCCTCCTCGAGAACGGGATGGCAATTCTGGAGGGGGTCACCGACGAGGAGGGTCGCTGGAGAGGAACCGGTCTCCCCGGAGCCTACACCGTGGTCGTTCACTCGCAGATTCCCGAGGAAGAGGTTCCCGAGGGGCTGACCAGCGTTCGACTGCTGCCAAGACTGCTGATGATCACCGGACGCCTCGACGCCGGGGCGGAGGAGGTCACCCTCGCCCCGGACCGGGAAGTCCTCGTCACCGCCGCCGTTGCCGATGGTGATTCCCTTCGTATCGAAAGGGTCTGGCTCACCCCTGAACCGATCGCTGCTGCTTTCCAGTACGAGAGGATCGCACGGCAGATCGCCGGCAGAGGTCGTCTGGAATCGGGGGTCTCCATCCAGGGAGGCAGGCTCAAACTCCTCCTCGGCGGCCTGCCGGTCGACCTCACGGTGATCGCCAGAACTAGCGAGGGCAGCCCGGTGATGCTGCGCGGACGGACGGCAGGGAACCGCGAAAAATTGCCTCTCACCTTCTACCCCGATCGCTTCTCCCGGCTCACCTGGAACGCCCAGAGCGCCGCCGGAGGCGCTACCAACGCGGTTGTAGAGGTGGTCTCGATCGACGGTTTTCGCGAGCGACTCACCTTCGAGTCGAAGGACTCGAACAGCTGCTACCTCTTCCCGGGTGAGTACAGGATCGACCTTCGTTGCCATCTCCCGGAGGGAGAACGGGTGAATTTTCTGCCCTATCGCGTCACCCTCGATCCCGGAGAAAGTCACGCCCTCGAACCGCGCGCCCCCTGGAAACCGCTGCTCCACTTCAAGCGCAAGGGCAAGGATGTGCAGTTCTGGCTCTCCCTCCAGGAGGAAGGAGATCGCATCCTCGAGAAAGTACCGGGCGACGATGGGGAACTGGTCTCCACTGATCGCCGGGGGAATGTCGTGATCCAGCGCTCGCTCGGAGAGTTGCGCTGGCAGGAGATAGAGAAGCTCCAGGGCTCCGACATCGGCAAGCTCAGAACCGTGGTCACCATCCCTTTCGGCAGTGAGGTGATCCGTGGGCTCGCCTCCGCCGAGAGGATGCGAGTCGTCAACGCTGCCGGCTGCAGCGCCGAGGGACCCTCCGTCTTCGAAGCCAGGATGCTGGCGATGATGCCGGAGGTGAAGAAGTCGATGGTTGGCTGCTGGGAACACCTCGGGCTTCCCGACGGCCCCAAACGGCTGCACATGTCCTTCGACATCTTCCTGCCACCGGGGATCGGTGGTCTTGGCGGCGGCGGGGTCATCGTCCTCGATGCGGTCCAGCTGTACAGGTACAGCGGTGCCGGAGACATCCTTCCTGGAGCATACCGTCACGAACTGGGCCACAATCTCGGATTCGGGCACGACCCTTACATGCTGTTGGCGGACCACGGCGTCGACGAGGGTCTGTACGGCGAACTGGGATACCGAATCCTCCACGCCGAGTCCTTTCAGAAAACTCTGGAGTGGCTCTTTGAAAGAAGGGGCGAGATGAGGGAGGCCTGGCAGCCGGGCTCCGGGGTCTTCCCCGCTCTCAGGTTTCTCCATGGCAAGGGGATCCACCGCAAAATGATCATCGAACGGCGCAGTTCGGAGCAGACCCTGAGGCTGCACACCCTCTCCAGCATCGAGAGAATCGCCTCGCTCTATTCTCTCAGCCTCGGACGGAACGTGGCATGGGTGTTCCGAGCCAACGGCTGGCCGGTCTTCGACGACCGCGTCGACATCGGCGGCACCGCGGTCCTCTTCGCCAAGAGCCACCCGAAACAACTCAACTACCAGCGCCTCGAAGGCACTCCGATGCCCGGCTGGTGGGTCAAGGGCCCCCTGGAGGCTCTCGAGAAAGAGGGAGATTGGCGTCGTGTCCTCTGGCCGACAAACTTCATCGACCTGGCGACCGACCTTCCTGCAACCCGGACCCATCGCCGCTGGCTGCTCCTGCGCCGGATCGCAATCCCCGAGGACGTCGAGGCGAGAATCGTCTGTGCTTCCGATGTCCAGTTGCAGCTGCGCATCAACGGAATCGCCATCGGATTCATCGACGCTTCACCTCAGATGTCGCAACCGGCCCACGACGAGTTGATGCTCGACCAGAAACGGCCTCTCTCCGTCCGCCTCGCACGGGGAGAAAATCTCCTCGAGGTGGCAGTGAACCAGCCGCCAGGAAGCCGGGGGTTCCACCTCGAACTGATGACCGTCGATGGAAAGCCATTGAGTCTCGCAGTTCTCGATGAGGGCCCGGATGGGGAACCTCTCTCCGAGACGATCGATCGCTTCGGGTCGCTGATTCCTATTCGAGATGGCTCCTTCGATCTCAACTCCACCTACTCACCCGACTGGATCACCGGCGCGATCGAACCCGGGGGATCTCTCCGCTTCGACATCGACAGCGAGATCTTCATCGACCAGGAGCAATCGTTGCGTGGGGAACTGGTCAGTCCAGGGTCCGGTGCGGTGATCCAGCGCATCGTCGTCGAGCCGAATTCGAAATACCGCCTCCATGGCGCGATTCGCACCGAGGACTTCGAAGGGGAGACTTTTGTCGGGCTCTTCACCGGTGAACTCGGCGGCTGGAAGGCGCGAACAGAACCGATTCGCGAGAAATTCTCCCAGTGGCACTCCGTCTCCTTTGACTGGTTCCCCGGACCCAGTCGCGTCGTATACATCGCCTGCTACATCAAGGGGCAGGGTGGCAAGGTGTGGTTCGATGGCTTGCGCCTGGAGAAACTGCGCTGAGCGCGATCAGGGGCAAGGCGGCACGGCGCAACCGGCCCCGAGAGGATCGGGCCCACAGGTCGGGAAGGGCGGGGGCGGCGGCAATCCTCCGTTGAAGAGATACTCCAGCACAAAGATGGGATCGGAGATGTCCCTCGAGGCATCGCCATTGCTGTCCGCCGCAGCCAGACAGTCGACTAGGATCCCGGTGAAGAGATGCTGCAGAAGCAGCACCACGTCGCTGAGGTCATGAACGAGATCTCCTCCGATATCTCCGCGTACGAAGATGGGCATGGCCGGCTTGGGATGGTCGAGTAGGTACTGGAAAATCAGCGGTGACATGTCGAAACTTGGAACTGGAAGATGGCCCCCGAGGAAGATGGACCAGAGTTGCGTCGAGCCTCCGGGGGAACAACCGTCCTGCCACCGAAGGACGCTCGTCTCGTTGCCGAAGATCAGCCCGTCGAGATTGATGTTGGAATCCATGACCGGCGGCCCGGGGCAACCATTGTGTGCCGCCCACTGCTCGACCGTTCCCATCGCCGAAGGGTAGAAGTCGTTGATGAAGCCACCGAAGTAATTGACGATGGGATCGAGCGTTCCATGAATTTGCAGGGTATGGAGAGCGGTGCTGGGATTGCAGCCGGTCGGGTCGATCTGGGCAGCCCCGGCGAAGCTGACGATGGAGGCGAAGCGCTCTGCCTCCTCACAGGCGAGGCGGTAGGCCATGAATCCACCGTTGGAATGGCCGACGATGTGAACTCTCTGGGGATCGACGTTGTACTCGCTTGCGATCAGATCCAGAAGCCCGGTCAGGTAACCCACATCATCGATACCGGAGCCCTCCAGGTCACAGCAGGCGCTGGTGGCATTCCAGTAACGCTGCCCGAGAGAGTCGAGGGTGCCATCGGGATAGGTGTAGATGAAACCGTGTTCCTCGGCGAGAGGGGAAAAGTCGAAATAGGCATCCATCAAGTCGGCGTCGAAGGTGTATCCGTGGAGAAGAAGGAGTAGCGGCGTACCCTGAGCAGGATCGTAACTCGACGGAATTTGCATCGTGACCGGGCCACGCCCGGCATCGATTTCCACCGTCGTCTGAGCGATGAGCCACGACCCATCGCAGGCGAGGAGGAAGAGGAGGGCCTGGGTTATCCTGGCGATCATGGCGCTACCGTTCGGGTTCCGTTGCCCTGGTCACTTCCATCCTACGGTTCCCTCTTCTGATCACAACGACAGAAGCCCCTGGGTGTGCCCTGACGGCGGTTTGAGTTAATATTCTTTCTGGGAATCATTGAAGGAAGCGTGCCGATGTCAGCCAATCGAGCCAAGGATCACGGACCTCGTCTGCAAGAGGTCGCGCAATCCAGGGGGATTCCAGGCCTGCTCGAAGAAATCACCTCGGAAACAAACCCCGACGAACGCAGGGCGCTCTACTCTGCTGCCTGCCGGCACTTGCCACGAAACCAGTGGGAGGGAAAGAACCTCGATCAGGTGATCCTCCTCTACCGGGCGGCGATCACCGAGTTTCACGGCCAGTCCTCCTCTTGCCCCGATCCAGACACCGCCTCTCGCCTCCTCGATGGAGCAAACGTCCTCTCCTACAACCTGAGCGCCGACCTCGCGCCCTGCTGGCCCGGCGACGAGGAGATCCGGGAGAAACGCCATTTCGAGGAAGGGAAGCGAGCCGCCGGCGACTGCCTGCGCTGGCGTGAGGAACTGGGGAAAGGCCCGGGGCCCTTTGGCATGGCGTGGTGGGCCAGGGGCATCCATTGCCTCGCCCTGGGGGAGTTCGAGAGCGCTCTCGACGCCTTTGAAAATTCGCTGGTGGCGGCAGTGGAACTCGCGGAGGAAAAGGGAGAAGCGACGACTCTCTCTCTAGAGGCTCCCTTTGTGGTCCTGCTCTCCCACGGCTATCTCGGCCTCGCTCGCTCCATCGTCAATGACGCCGAGGGGGAGATCATCTTCCAGAGAGTCATCGATGCCTTCAGCTCCCAGGTCGAAGCGAGCGGCGATCTTTCTAAAGACGCCGCCTTCGGGCGGGACCAATTGCAGGTGGCCCAGCAACGGTTCGCGAGAAACGGATGATCTTTCCTAGAAAACCTGCAGGAATCACGGTTCTACACCAGGACTCCGACCTTTGCGCCATTTCAAAACCGTCTGGCATCAGCACCGTCAGCGAGCGCTGGGATCGCGCTGCGCCGACGGTCATCGACATGCTCTGGGATCTCTGGCGCATCGAGGATGCCAGTGCTCCCCGTCCTCACGTTGTCCACCGACTCGACAAGGGGACCAGCGGAGTCCTGCTCTTCGCCCGCCACAGTGATTCCCAGGCGCACCTCCGTCGGCAGTTCCACTCCCGGGAAGTCGGCAAGGAATACCTCGCCCTGACACGCGGAGTTCCGACTTCGAGGGAAGGGGAAATCATCATCGAGGTCGCCAAGGACCCGCGACACCCGGGGCGGATGAAGGTGGTCCACAAGGGCAAGGCGTGCGCCACCTCCTATCGCGTCGAGGAGGTCTTCGGTGAAATCGCAGTGGTCCGTCTCCGCCCTCGCACGGGGAGAACCCACCAGATCAGGATCTCCCTCAGGGAGGCAGGGACACCCTGTATCGCCGACCCCTTCTATGGAGATGGCAAACCACTGCTGCTGTCGTCCTTCAAGGGTAACTACCACCCTGGCAGGGGAAATGAGGAGAGGCCCCTCCTCGACCGCCTCGCTCTCCATGCCACCCGGCTCGACTTCCTCCATCCCAGCAGCGAAAAACTGACATCCATCGAGGCCCCCTTACCCAGGGATCTGGCCTCCTCATTGCGCCAGTTGCGCAGATGGGCGGGCACTTCGATGTGATGCCGTTGACCCCAACCGCCCCCGCGGGTATCCCCCACACACAGGAGGCAACGATGGGTTGGGTCGACTGGCTGGCCGAGAACATCTTTGCATTGACGCTGGCCCTCATCTTTGCCAGCGCTCTCTTCAGCGCCTTCGTCAAGCGTCGCAGCCGCGACCGCTGCCTCAAGGTTCTCCATGGCAACATGGTCACCGCCGTGCTCCCCGATGGAAAGCGGGTCTGGGGGACGATGCAGGTCTTCCCCCAGGGGATCGAATTGAAATACACCAACGAGCATACCGACCGCGATGGGCACACCGAGACCAGTTCCATCCTCTTCGGGGACCAGCTCAATAAGGTGACGGGTTTCCATCGCTACCACGCCGATCTCGATGAAAAGAAACAGAAGCGCAGGAAGAAGCAGATCCAGAAGGCGTGGCATCCATCGCTCTTCAAGCGATTCCTTCCTTCGGTCAGGAACATTGCCAATACATTCCGCGACGCATTCCAGCAATCTTTCGGGATGACGCTCTCCCAGATTCAGAAGAGCCCCGGCGGCGCGGCACTGAAGGGCCAGGACAAGCAACTCAAGAAGATCGGCGAGGAGGCACTCGGAGCGGCCGGCAACGCTTTCGAGCCGATCCTGGAGCGCCATATCGGCCGTCGAGTCGTCGTCGAGGAGTTGATCGACGAGGAATGGGGCGAGCTCCCTGGAATCCTCACCGACTACACCAGAAACTGGCTTCTTCTCCTCGAATGCCACCTCCAGGAGAGGCAGATTCTCGACCTCAGCCATCCCGAGGAACTGGAGGCCGCCCATCGACTGAAGGTCACCGTCAGCAGCGAGAGGGAGAAGTCCCCCAGTGACGATCCCGTCGTCCAGTTGACTGTCTCGGACACCAGCGACCTGGGATGGGTTGTCGAATCCCTCACCGGCGAGGATTTCGAGGTTCTGATCGAGGAGAAGCTGAAGGCGGGAGGGAAACTCTCGCCCACTCTCTCCTCGGTTCCGATGGCACTCCATCCCGACCCCGACGGCAGCGCTCACGCCCTGAAACTCAACATCCGGACCACCCGGGAGGCAGACCTCTGCCTCCCACGTGCCAGGGCTGTCGTCCGCCACGGCAGCGAGGGAAGCGTCTCGAGCGGGAGGAAAGATCGTGTCGAGAACTGACCCGGGAGTCGAGGACTGCGTGATCCTCATCGGCGGCGAGGGGCGCAGGCTCGGCAGACGCAAGGAATCGGTCGAGATCGGCGGTGAGACCCTCCTCGATCGCCACCTCGAGAGGTGGAAGGCACTCTTCCCCCGTCTCTGGGTGAGCCGCAGAGAGATCAGCGAGGACGGTGGCGAAGGGGGAAGCCACCCCCCCCACGTCATCGTCGACCCGCCCGGAAGCGAAGGTGTCATCGATGTCATCGCCGGGATCCTTGAGCAAACAGGAGCACCGACGATGGTGATCGCGGTCGACCTGCCCCTTCTTCCCGTCTCGCTGGTCGAGCGACTGATCCAGCTCCATCGTCGAGGTACCAGTGTCATCCCGCGAAACAACCTGAGACTCGAACCTCTCGCAGCCGTCTACGACCCATCTGCAATCGATGGAATCGCAACTCTGATCGACAACGGCTGCCGGAGCTTGCAGCAGTTGCCCTCCGCCTGCTCCTGCTCCCTGCCCCGATGGCCTCAGGACCTGGAAAAATGGGCTGGCGGAGTCGCCGACCCGTTCTTCAACCTCAACACCCCCGAGGACCTGAAACAGCTGGACGAGCTGGAACGATGAGCGGCCTGGCGCGCGACGACCTGATCGATATCCAGCGACGTCTCGTCGATGAGGTGAATGATGAGATCGAGGGGTCTCTCGGTACCCCACCTGCAGGTCTCGAACGTTACCGTCACTCCTATCTCGAGATCCTCGATGGTCCCTTCGAGGAGGTGGCGATCGGCGAAGTGGTCGACGGCATCGCCACCGCCGGCATCGTTTACTTCGGCGACTATCACACCCTCCGTGAGTCGCAGAAGGCGCCTGTCAGGATTCTCAGGCGAATCCTGCGCCGCGGGCGCAAGGTGATCCTCGGAACCGAGGTGTTTGCCATCCCGTTCCAGGCTCATCTCGATGCCTATCTGTCCGGTGATCTCCCAGAAGAGGACCTGCTGAAGGAGGCGGAATACGAGAAGAACTGGGGGTTCCCGTGGAGGAATCACCGGCTGCTCATCGAGTTCGCTCGCCAGGAGGGGCTCGAGGTGATCGCCCTCAACTCCGACCCGGAAGTGGTCAAGGATCACCTCCGGGCCCGGGATGTGATCGCTGCGATGCGGATCATCGAATCGAGGGAAGAGAACCCCGATGCACTCCTGGCGGTGGCCTTCGGCGACCTCCACGTTGTCCCGTGCCATCTCCCAGCCGAGGTCGAGCGCCTCGCAGGGAGCAGGAAACTTCCCCGCCAGAACCAGGTTGTGGTCTACCAGAACTCCGAGTCGATTTACTGGCGTCTCGCCGCAGACCGTCGTGAGCAGGAGGTCGACGCGGTCGATATCGGAGGTGACCAGTTCTGTCTCATCAACAGCACCCCCCTGATGAAGGTTCAGTCCTATCTGAACTGGCAACTGAATCAGGAAGAGCTGGAAGAGTCAGCGGGTGTCGAGGAAGAGCCACGGATCTCCTCGAACGTTCTCACCGACCAGGTGATGACCCTGGTCTCGCAGATTTGCCAGTTCCTCAAGCTTCCCCAGGAGGGGTACGATGACTTCACCGTGTACACCAGCCGCGATCTCAACCTCCTGGAGAAGATAAAAAGCAGGTACCGCCTCACCAGCCAGGAAATCCGGGAGTTCCGCCAGCAGATCGAGAATCAGGAGTCCTTCTTCCTCACGCGAGGCAACCTGATCTACCTCGGCAACCTCTCCCTCGACCACGCTGCTGAGGAAGCGACCCACTACATCAACACCCGGCTCGCCGGTCATGTCCGCAACCCGCCCGACAGGCACTTCGAGTTCTACTACCGGACGCTCAAGGAGATGATCGGGTTCTTCGGCTCGAAGGTCGTCAACCACAAGAGGTTTTGTAACCACCGCAGGCACTACGAGGCGATTCTTTCCGACCTCCACGGGCGACAACTCACAGGCAAACGCGCTCGACTGCGTCAAATCTCTCGCGACGTCCTGCGCCACCTCGATGCCGAGGAACACTGGCTGGAGAAGAACGGGCGTCTCCCCCGGTTGCCGTCACTGGTCGATTCTGAGTTCAAGGTGATGGTGGGGGTCACGCACTCCCTCGGGTACATCCTCGGGGATCATGCTCACCGTGCGGTGATGGATGGGAGCATCGGAAGGGAGGAAATCCTGAGCCTCTTCAGGGAACCCTTCGAAGGCCCCGACTGCCCGCGCAGAACCTACTTCACCTGGCTGGAGAGGCTGCGCAACTCGGGCTAGCCGCTGGCGACGGGCGTGTAGACAGCCCTAGTCCTCCGCCAGTTCGAGACGGGGGAAGACGATCCCCGGCGGGGCAATCGGATCCCCCCCTGCCAGGGTCCTTTCACCGAGGGCGTCGAGATCGCTTTTCAGGCCGTCGCCGTCGGGGAAGGCGCCCCGGAGCAACTTCCCGGACTCGGGCAGAAACGGCGTCAGCAGCAACGCGACCGCCCGCACCAGTTCGAGGAGGCTGGCGATGTCGGTGCCACAGCCCTCCGCATCCTCCTTGCGACTCTTCCACGGCTGAGCCGCATCGAAGATCCGGTTTCCCTCTCTCGCCAGGCTGACCACGGCACCGACAGCCTCTCGGATACGACAGGCTTCGAGGGAGGTTCTCCAGCTGTCGCGAGCGCCGGCGATGACTTCTAGGATTCTCGCAAGGTGCTCCGATCGCTCCCCTCCTGCGGGAACCTTGGAATCGAAGTACCGATCGGTAAAAACGAACACCCTGTGGCAGAGATTGCCGACAACATCGGAAAGATCATCGTTGTTTCGAGCGATGAAATCTTCCCAGGTGAAACTGGTATCACGATTCTCCGGAGCGATCGCAGTCAGGTAGTAACGGACGCGATCGGGAGAATAGAGGGCCAGGATCTCCTCCGCGGTGACTCCGTGCCCCTTCGACTTCGAGAACTTCTCCCCCTTGAAGTTGAGGAACTCGTTGGCGGGAATGTTGGCCGGCAGGTTGAAATCACCCCGTCCCAGCAGCATCGCCGGCCATATCACCGCATGGAAAAGGATGTTGTCCTTGCCGAGGAAGTGGACCAGTGACGTCTCCTCATCCTGCCAGTAGGGCCGCCAACCCTCGGGGTCTCCACGCTTTTCGAACAGTTCCCTGGTGAAAGATATGTAGCCGACGGGAGCATCGAACCAGACGTATAGAACCTTGCCATCGGCCTCCTCGAGGGGAACGGGAACTCCCCAGGAGAGATCGCGGGTGATGCTGCGAGGCGGTAACCCCTCACGCAGGAGGCCGAGGGCGAAGTTCTTGACGTTCTCTCGCCACCCTTCTCTAGACTCGAGCCACTCCCTGAGCGCATCTTCGAATCGATCGAGAAGGAAGAACCATTGGCGGGTGTTCCTGGTCTCAGGGGTCTCGCCGCAACCGACACAGCGAGGTTCGGTCAGAAGTGTCTGCTCGAATCCCTTGCCGCAGGAATCGCACTGATCGCCCCGGGCATCCGGGGCCTGACAGAGCGGGCAAATTCCCTCGACGTATCGATCGGGCAGGAAGCGCCTGCAGGCCTGGCAATAGAACTGCATCGTGTCACGCGCCTCGATGTTTCCCTTCTCCAGATTGGTCAGGAAAAACTCACTGGAGAGATCACCATGGCCAGGGCAGGTCGAAGTGCCGCTGTAGATGTCGAATTCGATGCCGAGAGACGTGAAACCCTCTTCCTGGGCCGCCCGATAGCGGGAGACAACCTCCTGGGGCTCACATCCCTCCTTCTCGGCGCTGATGGTGATCGGCACGCCATGGTCATCGGAGCCGCAGACGAAGACCACGTCGTTGCCCGTCATGCGCAGGAAGCGAACGTAGATGTCAGCGGGAAGGTAGACCCCGGCAACATGCCCGAGATGGGGCTTGTTGTTGGCATAAGGAAGCGCTGCGGTCACCAGGTACCGACGTGTCATCCCCCGCTGGCCTCTGGAGGAGGTTGACTCGCCTGCTCCTTCTGGGCATGGACCACCTGGGCGTAACTGAGACGAAGCTGCCTGAGGAGTTCCCCCAGGAGGGTTTCCTCATCCCCGGCGAGGTTGCCTTTCGTCTTTGTCTCGATCATTCCGAGAACCTCGATCGATTCCCGTGCCAGGTTGAGGTCGAGCCCCCTCTGGCCGGTGTGAGGGTCTTCCGCCTGGCCCATCCCCATCATCGCCTGGGCGGCGAGGTTGTAGATCAGATTGCGGAACCTGGGATCGGCGACCGTCTCGCCAGGAGCAGCCGGATCGCCCTCTTCGATGCTGCCCCCCGGCTCACCCGCTGAAGCCCCATCAGTTGCAGCGGGGGCACCGGCCTGCGCCTTCCGCGATTCCTCAAGGAGTTTCTCCTTCTCCTCTTCGGCGCGCTTCTTCCAGTCCTCGTCGACCCGTTTCTCGTCACTCACGATGGGCCTTCCTCTCGAGGGAAGCCCCAACAAGACCCTTGAAGAGCGGGTGCGCATCGATCGGCTTCGACTGGAACTCCGGGTGGAACTGACAGGCGACGAACCAGGGATGGTCCTCCACCTCGACGATCTCCACGAGTGAACCATCTGGAGAGGTTCCCGTGACCTTGAGTCCCTTCGCCTCGAACTGATCCCTGTAGTCATTGTTGAACTCGTAGCGGTGGCGATGGCGCTCATCGACTTTCTCGAGTCCGTATTCTTTCCTCGAGGTGCTGTTCAGGGTGATGGTGCAGGGATACGCCCCCAGGCGCATCGTCCCGCCCTTGTCGGAAATCCCCTCCTGCTCATCGAGAAGAGCAATCACCGGATAGCTGGTGTCGCTGCACACCTCGGTAGAGTTCGCTTCCTCGATGCCAAGAACGTTCTGGGCGAACTCGATCACGGCCGCATGCATTCCGTAACAGATCCCGAGGAAGGGAGTCCGGCTCTCCCTGGCGTACTTGATCGCGGCGATCTTGCCCTCCAGCCCACGCTCCCCGAATCCTCCCGGTACGAGAACACCATCGACACCGCCCAGAGCGATCTCCGCTCCCCCGTCGGCGAGATCCTCTGCCTGAACCCGCCGGAAGCGAACTCGGGCGTTATTGGCGATCCCACCGTGGGTCAACGCCTCGTATATCGACTTGTAGGAATCGGTCAGTTCGATGTACTTGCCGACAATCGCAATCTCGACCTCGCTCCTGGGGCTGCGGAGAGAATCGACCACCTCGATCCAGCGATCGATGTTCCCCGAGCCAGCAGGCCTGCCGAAGTGCTCGAGAATTTTCTGGTCCATCCCCTGCTGCCGGAGGAGAAGAGGCAACTCGTAGATGGAGAGTTCGACATCCTTCTCGATAAAGACCAACTCTCTCGGGACGTTGCAGAAGAGAGCGATCTTGTCCTGGGCCTCGACCTCGACATCCTTCTCTGTGCGACAGACGAGAATGTCGGGAAGGATTCCGATCTCACGGAGTTTTCCAACCGAGTGCTGGGTCGGCTTCGTCTTGATCTCACCGGAAGCTTTGAGGTAGGGCAAGAGGGTCAGATGGATGAAGAGAACGTTGTCCCTGCCCTGCTCGTGGCCGAACTGGCGCAACGCCTCGAGGAAGGGAAGACTCTCGATATCCCCGACGGTGCCACCGATCTCGGAGATGACAATATCGATGTCCGAGGATGCGATGCGCGAGATGCAATCCTTGATCTCGTCGGTGATATGGGGAATCACCTGCACCGTCTTGCCGAGGTAATCTCCGCGACGTTCCCGCTGAATCACCGACGAGTAAACCTTGCCGGTGGTGTAGTTGGAGTGTCGCGAGAGATCAGCGTTGGTAAATCTCTCGTAGTGCCCGAGATCCAGGTCGGTCTCGGCGCCATCACGGGTGACGTAGACCTCGCCATGCTGGAAAGGGCTCATCGTCCCGGGGTCGACGTTGATGTAAGGATCGAACTTCTGTATCGCGATCTTGAGCCCGTGGCTCTCCAGCAAAGTCCCGATCGCCGCGCTCGTGAGCCCCTTGCCGAGACTCGAAACCACCCCGCCAGTCACGAATATGTACTGCGTCATCTGTCTCAGCCTCATCCTCCAGATGGCCGGGGCAATCCCCCCCTGCCTGCCACTGCCGAACGAAATTGCTCGACGAATCTGAGGTAGTCCTCCTCGGTATCGATTCCCGAGGCGGCGCTCTCCACCACCCCAACCCTGACCCCCATCCCCATCTCGAGAAATCTCAGTTGTTCCAGTCCCTCTTCGACCTCCAGGCGACCCGGCGGTCGCGAGGCGAACGCCTCGAGAGCCTCGATCCTGAAGCAATAGATCCCCAGGTGTTGAAACCATTGAGCAGGAGGAGCACCGCCATCGCCTCGGCAATTGGGAAGTGCCGAACGACTGAAATACAACGCCCTTCCCGCCTCGTCCTGGACCACCTTAACACGGTTCTGGTCGGTCCATGCCGATGTCGATTCCGCCCCCCCCCGTCGGAGTGCGAGGGTCGCGACGCTGCTTCCCTGATCGGTTTCGAGGAGTTCGAAGAGCTGGCCAACGTGTTGCGGCTCGATCTCCGGTTCATCCCCCTGGACGTTGGCGACCAGGTCGGTCTCTCTATCGAGAGCCAATCGCTCGACAGCGGCAGCGACCCGATCGGTGCCCGATGGGAGGCTAGGCTCGGTGAGGACTACCTCCCCACCAAACCCGGCGACCGCGTCTGCGATCTCCTCGCCGTCGGCGGCAACAATGACTCGCTGCACCCCTTCGACCTCCTGGCATCGTTCATGAACGTGCCGGATGACGGGCCAACCGGTGTCGTCCCTGAGGACCTTGCCAGGTAATCTTCGGGATGCGAGTCGCGCAGGAATTACGATGACTCGCGCCATGGACTGGGAGCATATCCGCGACTCCTGCGGGTGTCTACCGGAGGAGCCCTCAGGCGTGGGCCGTTTCTCTCAGGGAGGCATAGAACGCCTCTGTTTGCGCCAGCATCTCACGAGCGGGGTAGTGCTGGAGCACGTGCTCCCGGGCCCTCAGGCCGATCTTCTCCCCCCTGGCGGGGTCAGCGAGGAGGTCGAGGGAAGCCCGAGCGAGCAAATCCGGCTCTCCAGGGGGAACCAGCTCGCAGATGCCCTCTTCTCCGAGGAAGGAGAGAACATCACCGCCACCTGTGGCGATCACCGACTTGCCGCGGACCATCCCCTCGAGAAGGTGGACCCCGACCCCACCCCAATCGCTGACGAGCACGAAGAGATCGAAACTCCCGTAAACCGCATCGAGACTCGCCGGCGGTTCCGCGAAGGTCACAGAACCCTCGAGGTCGAGTTTGCGACAAACCCGACGCAAGCGCCCCTCGTCTGGACCCTCGCCGAGAATGGGAAAGAGAACCTCACCCAACTGGTCGGAGATGAGCCGGGCGGCGTTGAGGAAGTCGTCGAGTCGACGTCCAGGTACCAGCCTTCCGATCGTCCCGATCGTCGGGATCCGTTCGGTGATCGGCAGTTGCACCGGGATCGGTCCAGGGTCCTCTATCCCGTACGGGATGACCCTGACGAGGCTCTTTTTTACGCCGAGGGAGTTGACCAGATTCTCGCGCAAGTCCTGGTTCACAGCGATCACTCCAGCGATGTTCCTGGGCAACCTGAGGGTTCGGTCATTTGCGAGCCATGAGTGAACGGTGTGAATGAGGGGACTCTCGATGTTGCGGGCGATCCTCGTCGCAATGGTGAGCGCTCCCTTGCCGCCGACGGCATGAACCACGTCGGGAGAATACTCGCGCAGGAATCCGATCAGACGACGATAGGGGAACCAGCTTCCGTGGAAATCGTAGACCTCGATGCCCAGCTTCCGGAACCGTTCGATGGCAGGACCGGGGAATCCCACCAGTTGCACCTGATGCTCCAGCGCCAGCAGTCCCTTGGCGAGCGAGAACGCATGGCGGGTCGATGTCGACCATGCCAGACGGCCACAGACAAGCAGAATCCTCAAGTCACCCTCCCCCGTGGGCCGGTCGGCCCACCACCGCGGTGGTTGTGGCACCGACGATGACATGATAGAGCAATCACTGATCAACGGCCACGCCGCCTGATCGGACGGGGGTGAAAGATGTCACGGAAGGGACAGATCGACGGCATCGCCCTTGCCAGTGGCGGCCTCGACTCGAGTACGGTGCTGGCGATCGCCGTCTCGGAGGGACATCGCCCTCTCCCCCTCACCTTTTCGTACGGCCAGAAGCACTCGATAGAGATCGAAAGCGCCCGCGCCGTCGCTCGTTCCCTCGACCTCCCCGAACCCCTGGTTCTTTCCCTCCCTTTCGGGGAAATCGGAGGCTCGGCACTCCTCGGTGACGGAGCGATCCCGGAGGAACCTGCACTCGGTGCAACCTCCCGTGAGGGGATTCCATCGACCTATGTTCCCGCCCGCAATCTGGTGTTCCTCTCGGTGGCAGTGGCGACCGCTGAATCCCGTGGTGTTCGGGACATCTGGATCGGAGTGAACGCCCTCGACTTCAGTGGTTATCCAGACTGTCGACCTGAATTTCTGGACGCGTTTTTCAAAGCAGCAGAACGGGGAACCCGTGAAGGCTCGACTTCCTCGGAGCCGTGGTGGCGCTTGCGTGCTCCCCTCGTCGAACTGACCAAGGCAGAGATCATCCAGCGAGGAACGGAACTTGGTCTCGACCACTCACTGACCATCTCCTGCTACGACCCTGACCCCGCAGGACGCGCCTGTGGTCGCTGCGACTCCTGCGGACTCCGTCGCCGGGGTTTCGAGGAAGCCCAGGTGGCGGACCCGACTTTCTACCGGCAGTAATTCGTCGCCGTCAGATAGCGAACTCCCCCCCCTTGACCTAGAATCCTCGCTCGACGAGGGCGCATGATCGGGCTCCATTCGGAAGGGATCAGCCGAGATGAACGCAAGGGTACTGGTCACAGGTGGAGCTGGTTTCATCGGAAGCCACCTGTGCGAGAGACTCCTGAGACGCCAGGATGAGGTGATCTGCCTCGACAGTTTCGATGACACCTACGATCCCCGGATCAAGCGGCGCAATATCGAACCGTTCATCGGGGAGGGAGGATTTCAGCTCATCGAGGGAGACATTCGCGATGGCGAACTGCTCAACAACGTGGGTCGAAATCTCCCCATCGACATGGTGGTACACCTGGCGGCGTTGACGGGAGTCAGGCCCTCGATTGGCAGACCTGCCCTCTACAGCGACGTCAATCTGCTGGGGACCACCCGTCTCCTGGAGATGGTCCGCGATCAGGGGATCAGGAATTTCGTCTTCGCCTCCTCCTCCTCGGTTTACGGCCAACGAGATGAGGTTCCGTTCTCGGAATCGGATCCCGTCGACCACCCCATCTCCCCCTACGCCGCAACCAAGATAGCTGGAGAACTGGTGTGCCATTCCTTCCACAGCCTTTTTGAAATCGACATCACTTGCCTGCGCTACTTCACCGTCTACGGCCCTCGCCAGAGGCCGGAGATGGCGATCCACCGATTCACCTCTCTGATCGACAAGGATGAGCCCGTGACCCTATTTGGTGACGGCACCTCGAAACGGGATTACACCTTTGTCGATGACATCGTCGATGGCACTCTTGCCGCTCTCGACAACAACCACGGCTATCAGATCTACAACCTCGGTAATCACCGGATGGTCAGCCTCTCCGAGTTGATCGACGGCATCGGCAAGGCTCTCGGCAAGACCCCTCGTATCGAACGGCTCCCTCTCCAGCCGGGGGATGTCTCGATCACCTGCGCAGATCTGACCCACTCGCGGGCTGGTCTCTCCTACACTCCGAAGATCTCTCTCGGTGCCGGGCTCAGGCGCTTTGTCGACTGGTATCACAAGGAGAGCAATTCCAGCTTCGAGGACGACAGTTGCAGCATCCTGGAAGGAACGGCTTGAAACCGATATCGATGGTGGCAGTGGGCCCCGACGACGAATCCGAGCGCCAGCAGTGGCTCGATGCCATCGCCG
>DQQH01000211.1 GCA_015664425.1 Planctomycetota bacterium | reverse complement strand
CTTGGAGATTCGCGACTTGGTGAAGAATGGGTTCGCCCAGAAGAAGCCGTTGCGCTCCTCGGTGCCGCGGTAGTCGCCAAAGAGGAGCAACACCATCGCCTCGTTCGGCTGCAGGGTGAAGTGGCCGAAGAAGAAGAGCAGCGCCACCGGCGTCATGAGGATGCCAGCGACCCTTACTCCGACAACTGGGACGAAGATCATCACCACCGAGACCAGCAGCAGCAGGATGGTGAAGGCCAGCATCCCCCAGCCGTTCTTGACCTTGAGTATCTTCTCCTGGGTGGTGTTCATGACGTCTCCTTTCAGGCGAGTATATTAGAATGATATCATAATGATATTACTGATTGAAGTGGGTATCTTAAGCCGTTATTTTACAAATGGTTGTAGATTTTCACTAGAGCCGAAACAGTTCTCGAAAGGCTCAGATGGAAGGCCAGATGACGGTCGAGGAGAGGGAACTGGCTCAGCCCTCGATTTCGTCGAAGCGCAGGCCGAGGGAGTCGTCTTCCGGCTCTTCCTGGCCCTCGAGAGAGACCCCGACCAGCTCGAGGAGCACCACCAGGCACGAACCGGTCGCCAGGGTTCCCTCGGTCAGTTGCCCCCCCACCGCCTCGCCGCGGCTGTTGGTGGCCAAGAGCACCAGCAGTGTTCCGTCGCCAGAGACGGTGCCAGAGAGAGAGGCGATCTCGAAGGGGCCGGGGATGACGGTCGGCACCTCGGCCCCGGCGAGTTGCACCGCGATGCGTGTGAGACCGCCAGCGGCGCTGACCACCGATGCCGCACCCCACCCCATGGCCTCGATGGTCGAGACGATCGCCTGGCGCAGGTCCTCCCCCTCCTCCAGACGAAGGAGCAGAACCGCTCCAGCAGAGCCCCTCGACCTCTCCGTCATCCCGAGTTCCCTTCGCGGGCAAAGCGCAGGTCTCGAACCCGTCCGGCGTCGAGGGTGAAGGCGATCACCTCTCCCCCCTCATCGCGGATGAAGTCGAGACGCAGGTTTCCACTGGCGCGGAAGCGATCGATGGCGACCACCCGCAGCGGCACCACCTCGCCGCTGGCGATCTCGACGTGCAGCTGGCTGCCCGCACGGCTGATCAGATAACTGACCTGTAGTTCTTCCGAGTGATAGCGGCCGACGAAATCCTCGGCTGTGACCTCGACATCTTCGGCACTTTCCTGAGGGCGGTTGCGGCGCCGGCGCGGTGATCTTGTATCTTCTTCCTCTTCCTCCGCGGGCTCGAGTTCATCGGCGAGCAGGATGTCGGCGACTGCCAGGCAAAGCGGGGTCGGCCGCACCGCCGAGCAGTTGGCGAGGCAGATGATGGTCAGCTTGTGCTCGGGGAATCGGACCATCTCGGCGCGATAGCCGACCCAGGCGCCGCCGTGGAGGATCATCGGCGCCCCACGGTGCTTGCCGATGCCAAGACCAGCGGCATAGCCGAGGACCTTGCCATCGTCGAGGACCCCAGGAACCACCATCTTCTTCCACAGATCGGCGTTGCCGACTCCTCCGTCGTAGAAGGAACGGTCCCAGCGGGCGAGATCCTCGACGGTGGTAAAGACCCCGCCGTCGCCGACGTGGTCGAGAACCGTCTGGTTGATCCGGTAGCCCCCGTCGTAATCGGGGGAATAGCCGGCGGCGCGGTGATGGACGACTTCGTTGTGGTCATCGTGGTAGTGGCTGCTGGTCATCCCCAGAGGCCCGAAGATGTTCTTGTCGGCGTATTCGCGCAGGCTCACACCGGAGGCGCGCTGGCAGATGACGCTGAGAAGGAAGTAGCCGGAGTTGCTGTAGAGGTGGGCGCTCCCCGGCGGAAAGTTGAGCCCCTTCTGGCGGGCGAGAGCCGCCAGCGTCTCGGGGACCGACATCGGGTACTCATCGCCGTGGCCCTGCAATCGATCGAGGGTGATGTAGTCGCGGATACCGCTGGTGTGGTGAAGCAGATGACGAATCGTCACCGCTTCAGTGTGCTCCTGCATCTCCGGCAGGAACTTGCGGATGTCATCATCGAGGGAGAGAAAGCCCTGCTCCTCGAGCAGCATCATGCAGGCGGCGGTGAACTGCTTCGAGGTCGAGCCGATCCGAAAGACGCTGTCGGGACCGTTGGCGATGGCGTGGTCGAGGTTGGCCATGCCGTAGCCGCGGGCGAGGACCAGTTTGCCGTCACGGATGATGCCAACGGAGCAGCCCGGGCGGTCGGTGCCATCCCAGCGGCTGAAAACGCCGTCGATCTTCTTCTGCACCTCCGGTGCCAGGCGGTCATCGGTAATGAGAGGGGCGCACAGGGCGATGGTGGCGACAAGCAGCAGACAGCCCATTGGATCCTCCAGATCTTCGTTTCCAGAAAGGAGATGAGAGGCCCCCCTGGGCCCCCGATCAAGACCCCTGTGCTTGCCAAGCGACCCGGAAGGGGGAAAATGGCCGTGGAGGTTTCGATGCTGCTGCGCTTGCTGATCCTGCTCCTGGTCGTCGCTTCCAGCGGCTGTGCGGCCACCAGTGCCCGCGTGTGGGTCGATGCGGAGGGATTGGGGGAGGCTGTTGAGGGCACCCGCTACACGATTCGCCCCGCTCCCGGGGTGGTCCCCGGCAGCGCCCGCTGGCAGCTCGCCACCGCCCTCATCGACAGGGTTCTGGCCGAACGGGGACTGCTGGCGGTTTCCGGCGGGGATTCGGAGGTCACCCTTTTTCTCGGTTATGGCGTCGGCACGCCGGAAACCCGGATTTCCCGCACTTTTGTTCCCCGTCTTGGGTTCCATTATCACGGCGGTCGGGGTGGACCATGGCTTTACGGCGGCGGTCACATCCGGGTCCATCGCCAGACGACTGTCTCACGTTACTTGCACCTCGAAGCGTTCACCGGGGAGACTCGCGATGGCAGCCCGCTGTGGCGCGTATCCGCCGTCTCCAGTGGCCGCGACGCCGATCTGACCCGCGACCTGCCGCCCCTTGTCTGGGCGATGGGGAAGTACATCGGGGGTGACACCGCCGGTGCCGAAAGGGTTGGGGTTAACCTGCGCAGTCAAGAGTACGAAAAATTTCGAGACGCTGCACTCCCCATCTCCCCCTGAAAACTCCTGCCAGAGCGACAGGAGAAATCGCGTCCTCCCTCGTGTATCCTCCATGATCTGGGTCTTCAGGAGGAGAAGTGAAGATGAAGCGGACACTCATCCTCGTGGTCCTGGTTTCGCTGGCAATATCTGGCTGTGCGAGAACCCCGGTTCACGAGGGCGCACTGCGCCCGCGGGTGCGACCCAACGTCCTTTTCATCTTTACCGATGATCATGCGGCCCATGCCATCGGCGCGTACGGTTCTCGCTTTCCAGCAGACGTCACGCCGAACCTCGATCGTATCGCAGCCGATGGCATGCTCTTTCGGAACTGCTTCGTCAGCAACTCCATCTGCGCGCCCAGCCGGGCGGTGATCCTCACCGGCAAGCACAGCCATCTCAACGGAGTGCGCACCAATTGGGACCGCTTCGATGGCGATCAGGTCACCTTTCCCAAGATGCTCAGGCAGTCTGGCTACCAGACGGCGCTGATCGGCAAGTGGCACCTGAAGAGCGAGCCGACCGGCTTCAGTTATTACGAGCGACTCCTCGGCCAGGGCCCCTACTACAACCCGAAGATGCGTCGTGACGGCGTCGATCGCCAGCACACCGGCTACACCACCGACATCATCACCGACCTGGCGATCGAATGGCTCGAGGAGGGGCGCGATCCCGACAAACCCTTCGTGATGATGGTTCAGCACAAGGCCCCCCACCGCAACTGGCAGCCGGCGCCGCGCTACCTCGGCTACCTCGACGACGTCACCATCGCCGAGCCGGAGAACCTCTTCGATGACTACTCCGGGCGTGGCAGCGCCGCGGCGATCCAGGACATGGAGATCGCCTCGACCCTCAACCCCCACGATCTCAAGCTGGCGCTGCAGAAGGGGTTCACCCCGGACCAGCGCAGCGCCTGGGATGCCGCCTACGAGCCAAAGAATGCCGCCTTCAGGGAAGCGAAACTTAAGGGGGAGGAGTTGGTCCGCTGGAAGTACCAGCGCTACCTCAAGGACTACCTGCGCTGCATCAAGGCGGTCGACGAGAACGTCGGTCGGCTTCTGGAAACCCTCGAGAAAAACGGTCTCGACGAGAACACCGTCGTCATCTACTCGTCGGACCAGGGGTTCTTCCTCGGCGAGCACGGCTGGTTCGACAAGCGCTTCATGTACGAGGAGTGCTACCGGATGCCCTTCATCGTCCGCTGGCCCGGAGTCGTCCCCGCCGGAGTCGAGAACGATGACCTGATCAGCAACATCGATTTCGCCGAGACCTTCCTCGATCTCGCCGGAGTGCCTCTGTCAGCGATGCGCGAGGTGGGAATGCAGGGCGAGAGCCTGGTGCCGCTGATGCTGGGGCAGACCCCCGATGACTGGCGTGAGAGCCTCTACTACCAGTACTTCGAATACTTCGGCGACGCCAAGACCAGCCACATGGTGCGTCGTCACCGCGGCGTGCGCACCGCTCGCTACAAGCTGATCGATTTCTACAACCTCGGCGAATGGGAGCTCTACGACCTCGAGAAGGACCCCTTCGAGATGAAGAGCGTCGCCGACGACCCCGCCTACTCCACCGTCCGCGCGCGCCTCAGCGCCGACCTCGATCGCCTTGCGAAGCGTTACCAGGTGCCCGATGACCGCGGCTCGGTGCCCTACGATCCGCACGGTCTCATCGAGAAGAAACTCGGCAGGAAAGGCCCGCCAACCCCCGGCTCCTGAGCCGATGCCAGCGCCTCTCCCCGGCGGTCCTCCCATCTCTTTCGGTTCAGGTGAACACCGACAAAACAAAAGACGGAGGCGGCAACCGCGTGGGTGCCGCCCCCTTTCTTTTTTCCTCGTGTATTTCTTTCTCTTCAGATGCAGCCAGGGGGCTCCTGGCAGTCGAGGGAGTCATCGGTGGGGTCG
>DQQH01000164.1 GCA_015664425.1 Planctomycetota bacterium | reverse complement strand
GGCTTTCTGGTAACCCATCGGATGCTCCACATGTTCCGGAGGAAGCACTGATGGGCAACCCCCTGATCGACGGCGACGTCGCCAACCTTCTCTACATGGTCGCGTCGGTCCTCTTCATCATGGGGATCAAGGGGCTCACCCATCCGCGCACCGCGGTACGAGGCAACCTCCTCGGTTCCTGCGGGATGCTGATCGCAGTGCTGGCGACGATCCTCAAGGAGACCTCCCTCGACCTGCCGATGATCGGCGCCGGTGTTGCCATCGGCGCACTGATCGGGGCGGTGACCGCTCTGCGGGTGCAGATGACATCGATGCCTCAGTTGGTGGCGATCTTCAACGGCTTCGGGGGAATCGCCTCGGCACTGGTCGCCGCCTCCGCCTTCTACCTCGCCATCCAGAAGGAGTCAGTGAGCCTGCAGGAGTCGATCGCGACGGTCGCATCGGCCTTCATCGGCGCCCTCACCTTCACCGGCAGCCTCGTCGCCTTCGTCAAACTGCTCGAACTGAAAATCTTCTGGAAGGTGAAGAGCGCCTTCTGGGGGCAGAAATACTTCAACCTGCTCCTCTTCATCGGCTGTTTGTGGGCATGTTTTCACGTCGTTGACAATCCTGCAGACCCGATGGGCTACTGGCTCCTGTGTCTGGGGGCAGCCCTTCTCGGCTTCACCCTCGTCTCGCCGATCGGGGGAGCCGACATGCCGGTGGTGATCGCCCTCCTCAACTCTTACTCGGGTCTGGCAGCCACGGCGACCGGTTTCGTCTTTTCCAACAACGTTCTGATCGTCGCCGGTTCACTCGTCGGAGCCTCCGGGGTGATCCTGACCACGATCATGTGCAAGGCGATGAATCGCTCTCTCACCAACGTCATCTTCGGAACGATGGGACCATCCGCCGATGGACCATCTGCCGATGACGTCTACGCCGGGAAGGTCAAGGAGTCTTCCGCCGACGAGGTGGCGATGCTCTTCGACGGCGCCCAGCGGGTGGTCATCGTCCCCGGTTACGGGATGGCGGTCGCACAGGCGCAGCACGTCGTTCGCGATCTCGCAACCGAACTGGAGGAACGGGACATCCTGGTCGAGTTCGCGGTCCATCCCGTCGCCGGGCGGATGCCAGGACACATGAACGTTCTGCTTGCAGAAGCGGACATCGATTACGACAAACTGATCGAGATGGACCTCATCAACCCGACTTTCGAGACGGTCGATGTCGCCCTGGTGATCGGCGCCAACGATGTCGTCAACCCGGTCGCCCGCACCGATCCCTCCAGCCCCATCGCCGGCATGCCGATCCTCGATGTCGACAAGGCCAGAACCGTGGTCGTGGTGAAGCGGAGCCTGAGCCCCGGATTTGCCGGCATTCCCAATCCGCTCTTCGCCGCCGACAACACCTACATGCTCTTTGGAGACGCCAAGAAAGCGATGATCGAACTGGTCGGGGTTCTCAAGAAGTACTGATCCTCCGGCGCTGCCAGAAGTAGCAGGACCCTCGCCAGTGGCTACTTCCGCCGCCGGCGCCGTCCTCGACAGTTCCCACCCACACCCCGGCTGGGTATGATGGCGGGGTTCCCGACGAGAACGTTCATACAATAAATGGGAGGTACGTGATGACCCGCTGGACACCGGTTGTTGTGTCTCTGGCTCTTCTCCTCTTCCACGGCGCTTCTCTCGCCCAACCCGCCAACGACGAGTGTTCCGGAGCGCTTATCGCCGTCGTCGGAAACAACTTCCTCGACACATCGACAGCGACTGACAGCACCGATGCCGTCTCCGACAGCGAATGCCCGGGTACCGCTCTGGGGGTCGTCAACCAGGATGTCTGGTTTCGCTTCGACGCCCCAGATCACGGCACCATCACCCTCAGCACCTGTGAAACGGTCGACTTCGACACCGACATCCTGATCTACACCGGCGGCTGCGGTGCCCTCGACCTTCACGCCTACCACGGCGATTCCCCGGGGTGCCTGGTCGAGGGGACGACCAACTCATGGAACACCTTCCTTGCCGACGTCCCGGTCACCTCTGGAGAGAGTTACTGGATCCGCATCGGCGGCTGGGGAGGCAACGATTTTGGCGACGGCGTCTTCAGCCTCGCCTTCGATGCCGGCCCTCCACCACCACCGCCGCCGCCGCCGCCTGTCGACAACGACGAGTGTGTCGATGCCAGCGAGGCCTTTCTCGGCGACAACCCCCTCGACACCACCATCGCCACCGACAGTTCCGATCCCTATGATGCCAGCCCCGGTTGCAACGCCCTCGGGGTGATGAACCAGGATGTGTGGTTTCACTTCACGCCGGCAGTCTCCGGTGCACTGACGCTGAGCACCTGCAACATCGCCGACTTCGACACCGATCTCGTCATCTACGAGGGGACCTGCGGCTCGATGGTGGAGATCGCCTGCAGCGGCGATGTCGCCGGCTGCGCCATTTATACATCCATCATCGAAACGCTGCCGGTCGAGGCGGGGATTCCCCTGCAGATCAGGATCGGCGGCTGGGGCAACAGCGATT
>DQQH01000124.1 GCA_015664425.1 Planctomycetota bacterium | reverse complement strand
GCTCTTGCCGCAGAGGGGAACGAGGATCCTCCCGGGCTCTCTGCCCGGCCAGCCATCGACCCCGTCTCGCAGTCGCGGGCTGCCGTCGGCCTGGTGGAAACCGATCCTGCCCTCGCGCCACGCCTTTCTCCAGTAAGGAATTTCCAATAGAAGTTCCGCTATTCTTTCAGTTCCTGCTGCCAGTAAGCATCGCTGAGGAACCGTTGCCAGCTCTTCCAGACCGGTTTGCTGGGAATCCTCTGGATCGACTTCCAGTCGGGCTTTTTCGGGGCACGCTTCAGGCGCATCCGGGCTTCACCGGGGGTGCGGTTCGCCTTCTTCTTGTTGCAGCTGGTGCAGGCGAGCGTGCAGTTCTCCCAGCACAGGGTGCCACCCCGGCTGCGGGGAAGGATGTGGTCGATGGTGAGCTCGCTGGTCCCCGGGCGGCAACCGCAGTACTGGCATGTGTTGTTGTCGCGCCGATAGAGGTTCAGGCGCGAGAAGGTCACGCTGCGGTCTCCCACCCCGTCGTAACAGGTCAGGACGATCACTTCGAGAGGAGCCAGGAGGAGGCTTTCGGAGCGAAGTTCGGTGCCCTCAGCGATCTCCCGCAGGTGGGAGACGTCGCTCCAGGAGTAGAGATCGTGCATCTCGTAGCTGACCGGGTCGATGATCCGAGCGGAGCCTCGGGCGACGAGGCCGATGGCAACCCGGGCGGGAAGGGTATGGATCGGCAGCCAGTTGCGGTTGAGGACCAGAGTCGGGGTATTGAGCACGGCGGTGGACATCGCTTGGGCCTTTCTCCTCGCCGCTACATTAGCGAACGGCTTCAGGAGTGACTACCCCCAGCGTGTCTTTGATCCCCAGATGATAAGCGGTCCCCAGTTGTCCCGTGCGATGGAGCCATCCCTGTCCCCATCGCCCCCTGCCAGACAACTGGGGACGGTTTAATAGCAAGGTGCAAATGCACCCCAAATTAATAGCGAGCCACACCAGATAATGAGTTCAGCGGCGTCCAGGACGCCTTGCCTCTGAGACCGGAGTGCCCGGTGTCGGAGTGTCGTCGTATGCTGCAAAAAGGAACTGCAGCGGTAACGGAGCAACATGAGTGCCAATGTTAAAATGTTAGTAAAGTGTCGAATACTGCCGAATACGGACGATACAAAATCTCCCGGAGATTCCAGAAAGCGGTTCTGTTGGTGGATAATGAGCTAATGGCTGCAAGTCGCCAGACCTTGACAGAACTGTCATTTCTTACTGTCCTCTCATCATGAAAGTACGGCTGACCCTCGACATCAATTCGGGTCACCTCGCCCTTACCACTCTCGATCTCCTCCTTCCCCTCGATCCGCGAGGGGAACTCGAGGCCATCGAGTCGGTGTGGCACGGGGCGCGGGCGCCTTTCGCCTGCCTCTCGGTCAGAACCGCCCTCGACATGCTCCTCGAATCTCTCGAACACCAGAGTGGGGATGAGATTCTGTTGAGCGCGATGACCCTGCCGACGATGGCCACGGTGATTCGTTCACACGACCTGGTTCCGGTCCCTGTCGATGTCGACCCGGTGACGATGGCTCCCTCTCTCGAGCAACTGGAGGAACGGGCCGGTCCCCGCACCCGGTTGTTTCTCTTCGCCCACCTCTTCGGTGGCAGGAGCCCTCTCGATGGGGCGATGGAGTTGTGCCGAAAACGGGGAATCCCGGTGGTCGAGGATTGCGACGTTCGTGAGGGAAACGCCCACCTGAAGAGGTGGATCCGCCTGACGGGAGAGGGCTCCCCTTCGGCGAGCCACGACCCCGGTCGCTGACTTCAACGGTCAGGGGAGGTGCACCCCTTCGAGGCGAAGCAGCGCTCTCTTGACCTCCAGATCGCCTGTGAAACCTCCAATTCTGCCATCTGCGGAGACCACCCGATGGCAGGGAATCCTCAGGGGCAGCGGGTTCTTGCCGCACGCCTGGCCCGCTGCCCTCGCTCCTCGGGGGCTCCCCGATTTCATCGCGATCTCCCCGTAGGTCACCGTTTTGCCGGTTGGCACCCGGGACAGGGCGAGCCACAACTGGCGCTGAAAGTCGGTCGAATGTGGAAGGTCGAAGGGGGTCTGCCACCTCACCGGTTCGCCTCGGAGGTAACGATCGATCTCCTCCTCGAAGGAGGAGAGGCCCGTGGTTCGGGCACTGAGGCTGGAGCCGAGAAGCCTGGCGATGTCACCCCGAGCCTTGCGCGGTTCCGATTGGAGGCTGGTCGCCAGCAGGGTATTGCCCGTGAATGCGCTGCCGATCCCGAAGAGGAGATCTCCGAGACGGTGCTGGCGGTGGTAGAAGCCAATCGTCATCGACGCGATCTCCTCCGGGGGAATGGTAACGGATGCGGGGTGCGTTGTTGACCCACCGGCAGTGACCCCGAGCCGGGGAGGTGGGCCCCGTCTGGAGCGGTGAGAAACAGCCGATCCTCAGGCCGACGGGGATGGGAAAATTTCGAGGAGATAAACGCGATCGCGGTAACTCTCGAGACTCGCCGTCTTGGAACCATCGTCAGCGGGGATCACCTCTTCATCGGCGATCGAACGGATCGTGGCGAAGGGGCCGAAACCCTCACGCACTTCCCCGTCGCTGACCGAGAAGGGAGGCCCTTCGATGGCTCCCTCGCGGTACTCGATCGTCGAGAGAAGGATGAGCCCTCCCGGGCGAAGACGCTCACAGAGGTGGGGGATGTAGCGACGACGGCTCGGGGCATCGAGGGCGATCAGTGCGGCGCGATCATATGCGGCGTCGAATCCGGTCTCGTCGAAGAGGAAGAAATCGGTGCAGTGAAGGGTCAATCCGGGGGCGGACCAGCACCTCGGTGGCGGGCAATCGACGGCGGAGGCATCGATCTCGTTCTCTGCGATGAAAGCGAGGCAAGCCTCCTCGACCGCTTCGACGCCGACCACCTGGTGCCCCATCTCGGCGAGGATGATCAGGTCCTGGCTCTTGCCGCAGAGGGGAACGAGGATCCTCCCGGGCTCTCTGCCCGGCCAGCCATCGACCCCGTCTCGCAGTCGCGGGCTGCCGTCGGCCTGGT
>DQQH01000070.1 GCA_015664425.1 Planctomycetota bacterium | reverse complement strand
GTTCCCAAGGAACAGCAAGGCGTAACCTGGGGACCCTTCAATCCGATGATCTTCTGCCATGGCATCACCCGCCAGCGGACCGATGTTCTGGCGCTCGCCGATGGAATGGCTAATTCTGGCTTCACCACCTTCTCGATGGACCTTCCCTTCCACGGCTTCAACTTCGACGATCAGAATTCCGATGGAATTGCGGACAATCCCTTCTACGCCGGTCCCGGAAGTCTCTTTCCGTTCGGAGCGACCGAGCGCACCTACGAGATCGATCTGCAGTCAACGGTGGATATTAACCCAGCTGATGGGATCCCCGACACCGACCCCTTCGGCCAGTTGATCCTGGTGCCCGGCCCCGATGGCGTGTCGGAGGCTTCTGGCACCTACTTCCTCAACTTCGGCAGTCTGTTGACCACCCGCAGCAACATCTGGCAGGCCGTCAGCGATCTCGTCGTCCTCGCCGAAACGATTCCCTCTCTCGACGTCAGCAACCTCGACACCGATGGCGATTTCGTCGGCGACGCCACCTTGGTGCCCTTCCCCGACGATGAGGTCCACTACATCGGCCAGTCCCTCGGTGGCATCGTCGGTTCCGTCTTCGCCGGTTCCTACATCGAGGACAAGTTGCGCGCGGTCACCCTGTCGGTGCCGGCGGGTGGGCTCGGCAAGATGCTCGAGGCATCGCCGGCGTACCACAACCGCCTGACCACCTTCTTCGCCTCCCAGGACGCCTTCCACGGCACCACCACCTTCGAGCAGGGGGTCACCCTCGCCCAGACGATCGTCGATGCTGCCGACCCGGCGAGTCACGCCGAACGGGCGGGCTTCTACCATCCCATCTACATGCAGGAGGTGGTCGGAGGAGCGCTCGTCGAGCCGGCGGTCGATGCCAATATGGATGGCATAGACGACAACCCCGTCGATATCAATCTCGACGGCGTCCGCGACGTAACCTGGTTCCCCGACTGGGTCGTCTCCAACAACTCTCTCAACACCCATCCTGCTTACGCAGCGGCGGCACCGGTGGTCGAGCCGGGCCTTCTCGCTGGAACCTCTGCTCTCGGTCGGATGATGGGCCTGACGCCGACATCTGCTGCGATTGGAATCCAGTCCGCTGCGGAAAACGAGACTCTCGATATCATCGTTAAGTACAAAACTGGCGAGCACGGCAGCCTGCTGAGCCCCGGAACCTCCGGACAGGGGGGACTGACCATCGCGGCGCTGCAAGTTGCGACGAACTTTTTCCACGTCACCGACGGGCAATCAATTCTTATCGGTGGCCTTTTTGACGATATGGTCCTCGACCTCCCCTTCTCCGTCGACGTTGCTTTCAGCGGCCGCTCCTTCGGTACCATCACCGCGGAGGTTTTGGGCAACGGGGTCAGCGCCACCTTTACCGCCAACACCTCGATGGGTGAAGCAGCGGCAGAGTTCGGCGCCGATCACTTCAACTGGTACCAGGTGGTGATCGATGACAACGCCGCTCCCAACGATGTCAACGGCACGCCGCTGGTCGCCACCTACATCGACCCGCCTGCCGGCGGCTACGGCGAGTCATCCCTCGGTGCCGTCGATGGGATCTGGGCCGATATCGCTCCCTGGTACTGGCACGAGGATCAGGTGCCAACCACGCTCGCTCCCATCTACGACCCGAACCCTGCAGCCCAGGATGGTTTTCTTCTGCAGCAGAACACCAACCAGCCGACTCCGGGACCGGGAGCCGTGGGCGATCCAGACCAGCAGACAGAACTTTACTTCTCATCGACCCCGGCGGTGAGCAATGGTCACAGCGTCACCTGCATGGTGTGGCTGGTGAGCGTCAACGCCGATGGATCTCTGAACGGCTTCCACAACGGTTTCACCTGGAACCAGGTCACCTCCTCGGGGGGGATGACGGTGGTGCGCAAGCCGACCGAACTGAACTACGGCCCGCGCGGCGATGAGGCGCCCTAGCAGAGGGCGGTTGCCAGCACGGTCAAGGAGGCGAGAGCGCGCCCGCCTGTCGGCGAGTCCGACC
>DQQH01000213.1 GCA_015664425.1 Planctomycetota bacterium | reverse complement strand
TGATCATCCAGCCCTCCTCGTAGGAGGACTTGCTGATCAGTTCGAGCCGATCGACGAGGTCTACATTGACCGCGACCACCTTGCCGCTGATCGGGGAATTCAGTTCGCTGACCGCCTTGACCGATTCGATCTCACCGAAATTCTCCCTGGCGGTGACGGCAGATCCGAGGTTAGGAAGGTCGATATAGACCAGCTCGCCCAGCTCTTCTGCTGCAAACTCGCTGATTCCGACAACGACCACGCCATCTTCTGGAAGAGCCCACTCGTGGCTCGAGAGGTATCGCCGATCTTCAGGTACCTTCGCCATCGGAGGTGGGCTCCCTTCGCTGCTCCTGCCCCGCCAACTGCCACAGCCACTCCCAACAGCAACGTCACCGTGGCTCAGGGCGAAATATGATCGCCCGTGCCTTCTCCTGCAAGAGGGTAGAGGCGAAGAGAGGGGCCCCGGATCAGCTGCCGGATCGACGGTAGTAGGGGAGGGAGTGGCGCTGGAGGGCCGATCTCTTGCCGCGGATGTCGACCTCGAGGGTGGCATCGGCGCTCACCGAGGTGTCGATGAGGGCGTTGGCGATGTTGATCCCGAGGGTCGGGGAAGGGGAACCGCTGGTGACCTCCCCGACCTGATCGTCGCCGCTGAAAACGAGGGCCCCCTGCCGCGCCGGCCGGCGGCCATCGACGACGAAGCCACCGAGGGTGCGCCGGGGGCCCGTCTGTGCCACACGGGTGAGGGCAGCACAGCCGATGAAGCCGTTTGCCTTGTCGAGAGAGACGGCGAAAGCGAGGCCTGCTTCGAGGGGATTGATCTCCTCGCTCAACTCGTGGCCATAGAGGGGCATCCCCGCCTCGAGGCGCAGGGTATCGCGGCAGCCGAGACCGCAAGGGCGCACGCGAGGATCGAGATGGAGGAGTCCGTCGAAGGCAGCAGCGGCACTATCGGCGGGGAGATAGAGCTCGAAACCATCCTCGCCGGTGTATCCGGTGCGCGAGATCCAGCCGCTGACCGCCTCGCCGCCGACCGAGATTTCCGCCCTGTCGATGCGGTAGTAGCCGAGTTTCCCGAGAGGTCGTTCCCCTCGACGCTGGACCCGCGCCGCCAGCAGTTCCCCGGCGAGGGGCCCTTGCAGGGCGATCATCGCCAGCGACTCGCTCATGTCCTCGAGAGAGGCGCCATCTCCGACCAGGTGTTCCTCGAACCAGGGGATGAGTTTGGCGCGGTTACCGGCATTGACGACGAGCCACAGCCGATCCTCGAGGCGGTAGACGAGGATGTCGTCGAGAACCCCGCCATCTTCACGGCAGACGAGGGTGTAACACACCTGCCCCGTCTTCATCGCCGCGACATTCCGGGTCACCACCCGGTCGATGGCAGCGACGGCGTTCTCGCCGGTGATCTCGAAGCGACCCATGTGGCAGAGATCGAAGGCGCCAGCCTCCTTGCGCACGCAATGGTGTTCCTCGCTCAGGCCTGCGTACCACACGGGCATCTCGAAACCGCCGAACTCGACGAGTCGAGCGCCGAGATCGC
>DQQH01000035.1 GCA_015664425.1 Planctomycetota bacterium | reverse complement strand
GACCGCTCCTCAGCTGGCAACGCTCGCCGAGGAGGTAGCGGCGAAAGAAGGATCCGCCAGGCGGTCGAGGATGGGGTGATCTCCGCCGAGGAAGGACGCGAGCGGCTGGAAGGCCTGCGCAAGAGGATCGCCGAGGGTCGAGCAAAAGGCGATGCCGGTGCTGGTGAGGGGGACTGGGAAGCCATCATGAAGCGCATCGAGGGTGCGGTCGAGGGTGGCGTCATCACTCGCGAAGAGGCGGACGACGTCTATTCGGGAATCAAGAAACGGGGCGCCGCAGCTGGTAAAGGCGACAAGAAGGCAGACGACAAGACCGACAAGAAGGAGGGTCGCGTCGAGGGTGCCGCCCTGCGCAAGCGCCTCGAGATGGCGGTCGAGACCGGTCGCCTCACCTGGGAGGAGGCTCGCGAAAGGTACATCCAGGCGATGGAGGCCGGCGATGGCGGTCGCGGTGCTGCCGCCCGCGCCCGTCTCAATGCCGGCATCGAGTTGGGCCGCATCAGCGAGGAAGAGGCGGTCGAGAAGTACATCGAGTTGATGGAGAGGCCTGGCGCCGGAAAGTCCGACAAGAAAGCAGATCAGAAGTTCCCCAAGAGCAAGCTCCCCAAGAGCCAGACGATCACCGTCGAGGAATACAAAAAAGCCGCGGCGAAGATGAAGAAGGCGATGGAAGCGGGCGAGATGACCGAGGAGCAGCTGAAGGCCAAGCTCGAGGCGTGGCGGCGGATGATCGTCGACTGATCCACAGCCTGGGCCCCGAGTTCTTGAAGGAACCCGCTTTCCTGGCGAGGCCCGCCCGGGTGCTGCAAACTACGGCTCCCTCCCGCCTGCCGCTGCTTCCCGTCGCGTGAGGGGTCTGCTAGCCTGAAACCTGCCCGCAACTCGCTGATGCCAGTCCCTGTTCCGATGGCAGCGCCTCGGCCGACCAACGGTCGGCCGAAGAGGGTCCGACCTGCGGGCTCGAGTGCCACCGCCAGGGCGCCCTCTTGGAGTTGGGAAACAGGATGAAATTCGCCTCCAGGTGTGTCATCGCCGCCCTCCTCTGTGCCCTCTGTTTCGCTGCCAGCGGCTGTCTGCTGCTGCCGGGAAAACTGACCTTCCCCGACCCCCCGCCCCTCGCCCGCTTGGGGCTGCACCCTCACGACTCGAAACAACTCGCCGAGATGGTGCGTTATCTCGAGGAGGAGCGCCTCATGCTGGCAGAGTACGAAAGTTCCGGCCTTGGCATCGGTTGGACGATGTTCTGTACGGGGAAGGGGCCGCAATGGACTCCTCCGCGGCTGGATGTGTTCGAGGGAGGAGTGCTCGTCGATCCCGGGGACATCATCGACTACGGTCGGCTTCGCAAGGAGCTCGGAGGCAAGCACCTGTGGTTCTGGCGCCCCGCCCGAAGCGGCGTAGGCAAATCGGTCCTCACTGTCGACGATGAGGATTGGCCCTTCGAGGGCACCAGGTGCCTGCGGGCCGACGTCTTCCCGAGCATGCAGACCCGCACCCGTGGAACCGTCTGCCTCATCCAGACGCTGATGGGTTCCGCCGCCGCCAGGCCGTTCATCATCGAGCTGACACGCCAGGGGTGGCGCGTGATCTCCGTCGATCAGCCGCTGATTTTCGCCGCCATCGAGGTGATCAAGGCCGCCGGGGAGCCGCAGGATCTGTCGGAAACCGGCGCTCAGCTGGCAGCCGAGGTCGACGGTCTCATCGTCGACGTCGGCCTCACCCTGAAGGCGGCCCTCGAAGCCTACCCCGCCGACGGCCCGGTGCTTCTCGTCGGCGTCAGCCAGGGCGCTCTGCTGGCTCCGGGCGTTGCATTGGTGATGGCGGGAGAGTGGCATGCCCTCGGAGTCGGCCTCGGCGGCGGCGATATTCTGCGCTTGCTCGATGAGACCTCTTTTTCTGAGAGGCAGCGCCCCGAGTGGCTGATGGCGGCGGAGTTTCGCGACGCCTACCTCGACTCGACCCGCTTCGATCCGTTGATCGCCGCGCGGCAGCTCCGCGGTCAGCGAGTGTTCGTCCTGCGGGCGCTCTTCGACCGCATCGTTCCCGCCTCGGTCAGTGACCCCCTCTACGAGGCCCTCGGACGGCCGCCGCGCTGGACCTTTGTCGGCGGCCATCTCATCACCGTCTGGGCGTGGAAAAAAAGCCTCGTGCCGTGGCTGCAAGCGCTGATGAAATACACCCTCGAGAGCGATGAACCGCAAGCCGGCGACGGTGAAGATGTCGCCGAGGTTGACCTGGGCGAAGACCGTTGGGTGCTGCCTGAAGTAAATTCGGTGACTCGATGAATCTCTCGAGAAACGTGCTGGATGCTCCCCCAGGCGATGACCAGCGCCTGGCGAAATGGCTGGTCATGATCATCATCGTGGCGCTGCTCGCTGGCGGTGGTTGGCTTTTCTGGGCCCGTGAAGGGATCCGCAGGGAGATCCTGGGCGGGCGCCTGTCGAAGGCCAGCGCCCTCTACGTGGTGCGCAATCCAAGGGCCTTTTCCCTCGGAGGCGTTCGCTCCATCAGCGACCCGGCGGCAGCAATCCTCAGCGGCGGGGGCCAGACGCTGTCGTTGCCAGGGCTCGAGGAGCTCTCCGATGGGCCCGGCCACCTGGCACTCGCCCGCAGGTTGGTCGAGCAGCCGGAGGAACTGAATCTCTGGGAGTTGCGGATGGTTTCCGATGGCGCAGCGGAGATCCTCAGCCACAAGACCGGCAAGATCCGCATGGGAAAACTGGAGGAGTTTCAGGGCGGCCCCGGCCACCTGGCTCTGGCGAGAAGACTCTGCCAGCAAGATGTCAGCACGGGATTCCGGGGCCTGAAGAGGATGGCGGATCCGGTAGCAGATCTGCTCAGCCAGCAGCAAGAGGATCTCTATCTGCCAGCCCTCAAGGAACTGGGGGATGGCCCGGGCCATCTGGCACTGGCAAAAAAAATATTGCTGGAGCGAGATGGTGCGTGGTCTCCGATTTTCAGTTCCCTGGAAAGTTTCACCCCTGATGTCGCCGAACTGCTGAGCCAAACCAGTGGCCGACTCGAGCTCGGCCTGGCGACCCTGTCGGTGGAGATGGCGAGAGTGTTGAGCCAGCACCGGGGCTATGAACTCCAGCTCAATGGCCTCGAGTCCCTGTCGGTAGAGGTCGCAACGGCGTTGAGTCGCCACTCCGGCCAGCTTCGTCTCGGCGGCCTCCGGGAGCTGTCGCCAGCAACCGCCGAGGCGTTGAGCCTCCACCATAACTGGATCGTTTTCGACGTTCTGACCGAGTTGTCGCCGGCAGCGGCAGAAGCGCTGAGCACCGGTCAGAATCGAGGCCTCATCTTCACCAGCATCGATGAATTGACGGAAGAGGTCGCCATCGCCCTGGGGAAGGGGGAGGGCGCACTTCTGTTCCCGAGCCTGGCCTCGGTTACGTCCGCCGTCGCCCGCGGCTTGAGCCACCGTCGAGGTACGCTCAGCCTCGGCTTCGTTTCGAGCCTGTCGGAAGACGAGGCAGAGGCACTCGACGACCACGTCGGGGACCTGGTTCTCAGCTTTGTCACATCCCTCTCCGATGCCTCGGCGGCGGCCCTCGCTCGCCATCAAGGGCCCATCAGCTTCGGCAGCCTGGTGGAATTCCCAGCTGGGCCCGGCCATCTGGCCCTGCTCGAAAAAATCGTCTCCCCTTCGAACAAGGGAACAGGTCAATTTTCAATCGCAGGTCTCACGCCCAGAAGGGGCCCCGCGCGCGGTACAAGCCTCGACTTCTCCGGTTTGGAAAGCCTTCCGCAGGAGGTGGCTCAGGTGCTGAGCAAGAAACAGCTGAAAACTCTGAATCTCAGCGGGCTGAAACACCTCTCGGAAGGGTCCGCTGTCGCGTTGGGCCACTTCGATGGCACCCTCAATCTCCGAGGTCTGGATAGCCTTTCCACAGCAGTCGCCGAGGCGTTGAGCCACCATGTCGGCGAACTCAATCTAGGTGGCTTGTCGTCCCTTACCGATGAAGTCGCCGAGGCCCTCGGGCAGCACCAGGGCTCCCTCGCTCTCTCCGGAGTGACGAGCCCCTCAGACACTCAGGTGGAGATTCTGAGCGAAGTAGATGGCGGCCTCACCCTCGGCTTGAGGAGCCTCTCCCCGGAGGCAGCCCGGGCGTTGAGCAAACACGTGGGACGACTCCATTTGTCAGGTCTCAAGAGTCTTTCCCTGGCGGCTGCCGAGGCGTTGGCCGAGCACGACGGTGATCTCTTTCTGTATACCCTCGAATCTTTCTCCGATGCCGCGGCGAAGGCGCTGAGTCGACACAAGGACCTGAGATTGCTGCTGTTTCAACTGCCCGAGTCCGCCGCTGCCATCCTGCGAGAAGCGGGCCACAAGTAAGACAGGCTTCCCGCCCCATCCACCCCGCACCCCGCCCTCACCCCCCCAGGCGAAAGAGCCGCCGGCGGAATAATAAAACCACCCCGACGAACTCGCTTCCTGG
>DQQH01000133.1 GCA_015664425.1 Planctomycetota bacterium | reverse complement strand
TCACCCTCTCCGAGGCGAAAGTTGCTGCTGCGGATATCGGCATGGCCATCGCCGAATTGCATCAGCACCCGTTGCAGGATCATGACCAGATCGACAGGGGGCATCCGCGTCGGTAGGCCGCGTGAATAGTGCCGATGCACCTCTTGCTCGATCGCCTCATCGAGATCGATCCCCTTGAGGTGCAGGTAGGCGAACTGATCCCTGAGTGCGGCGGTAAAGGTGGCGATCTCTTGCTCGACCTGTTTTTTCGACAGCCACGAGGGAGGGAGACGCAGCGGAGTTGGCTGCCGGTTTCGATCCTTGTTTCGGTCTGTCCACAGTTGTTTCCGCTTGCCGAGGGTATTGGGGATTCCTTCGAGCACGATCTCTGCCGCCGTCTCGATGGGTTTCAGACGCAGCGTGACGGTATCTCCAGGCTCATGGCCCAGCAGTGCCATCGCTTCCATCAGATCCTCGGCAAAGCGTTTCTGAAGCTGGCCGGGCCATCGCATTCGACATTTCTCGAGGATCTTCTCGACCTGGACACCGTCGATGGCAACGGGGGTGTACCACTTCTCCTCGATTTGTACCTGCGGTTCCTGCTCGACCCAGCGGATTGCATCGAAGGGGGAGGCCTTGGTCGGATGGTCCTGTGCGAGGATCGAAGGAGCGCCGAAGAGGTTGAAGAGTAGCAGCAACAACAGCGTCGAACGAAACATCAATGTCCTCTTGTTGGGTCAGCGGGCAGTAAAGAGAGCTCAACGCGGCGAAACTCGACGGTTGCCCCCTCCGCCTGGATGGCGATCTGGCCACTCCTTGCCGTGCAGTTGTAACCCTGGTTGACCAGGTCTCCGTTGACCCAGACATCGACGGTGTCCGCCTGGCAGCGAATCACCATCTGGTTCCATTCTCCCGGTGGGTTCTCCGAGTCATCGGTGAGGTTGAGGATGCGGCGCCTCTTCCCCCCGTCGACGCCCCATTTTTCCTCGGGACCCCGGCGCTCGACCATGTCCTCGACGGTGATGTCCTCGCCGATGCACCAGAAATCACCGGCGTTGCCGGCGTGCATCTGGCACTCGATCGACTGGGGGAACATCGAGTAGAGACGGCGGGGCGTCGAGGCGTGGACCAGGATCCCGCAGTTTCCCGGCTTCCCCGCCCAGCGGTATTCCACCGTCAACTGGTAGTTGCTGAAGGAGTCCTCGCTGATGAGATGCCCCTGCGGATTGCCCTGGCTGACGAGCAACCCATCACGCACGACGAAAGAAGGCGGAACACTGACACCGTTGTCAGCGGCGGGCACGTCGGGGTACCAGCCACTGAGGTCCTTTCCGTTGAAGAGCGCAAGCGGATCATCGGAGGACTGGTAAAGAGATCCTGGCAAGGAGCACGATGAAAGGAGGACCAGCACTGAGAATGCGATGAGTTTTTTCATGGCCGTATCCTAGACGATCGGCGCAGAGATGCACTCCATGATCGCTTGCTTGACCGTCTCGAAACTACATTCAGGAGGCAAGAGGGGAGAGGCGGTCCTGTCGAGATTGACCTCCACCGGGGCCCACGTACCCGGAGCAAACGATCGCGATGGGTGCCTCCCTGGACTCAATTCGTTCGACGAGTTCGCAGCGAACTGATCTTGTTTCGGACAGGACAACACGACACTCCCCATGACTGCACCAGTCAGGTTTCTAGTCCTTTTCCATTATATTTGCCCCGGGTTGATGGTCTCCGAGGAGGTGCTCGGCGAAAAACTCCCACTTGCGCTGGGTGAAGTAAGAGGAGTATTCCCCGTAGCCATGGCGCTTGCCAGGCAAGATCAGCATGTCGAAGCGCTTGTTCGCCTTGATCAGCGCATCGACGAGACGCATCGTGCCGGCGGGGTGAACGTTGCTGTCCATGTCGCCGTGTACGAGGAGGAGATTGCCCTTCAGGTTTTCGGCGAGTTCGGCGTTGGTCGGAACATGGATCTCGAACTGGGTCTTCGCTTTACCCTTGTCCTTGTCCTTGTCCTCTTCTTCCTTCTTCTCCTTCCCCTCATCCTTCACAATTTCCTTCTTCTGTTCGTCGTCATCGGCACGGGCCGATTTCTTTTCGGACTCGTCGCTGCCTTGCTCCTTGCCCTTGGTCTTCTTCTCTTCCTTGACGGCTACTTCCTTCAGGCCGTGGTATCTCTCTGCCCAGTGGCGGCCGTAGACGTTGTTGTCATGGTTGCCCGAGGAGGCGACTCCGACCTTGAAGAAATCGTTGTAGGGCTCTTGCAGCAGCGCTGCCGCCGTCATGAAACCGCCGCCGGAATGACCGAAGATCCCGACCCGTCGGATGTCGATGAAGGGTAGCCGCTCTGCGAGTTGTTCGATGCCCGCCTTCTTGTCAGCAAGACCGTAGTCCCGGAGGTTGAAATAGCCGTAGCTGTGATATGCCTTGGAACGTCCAGGGGTTCCACCGCGGTGGCCGAGTTGAACGACGATGAAGCCGATCTGGGCGAGTTGCTGACGCCCGTTGGAAGCGGAGAAGGAGTGGCTGACCCCTTCCGTCTGGGGTCCCGGATAAACCTCTGCGATAATCGGGTACTTCTTCGATGGATCGAAGTCGAAGGGTTTCCACATGTTGCCATAGAGATCGGTGACGCCATCCGCTGCCTTGAAAGTGAAGGTTTCCGGCATTTTCCATCCCGCTTTGGTGAGCCTGGACAGATCTGCCTCCTCCAGTTCCATCACCTCGGTACCATCGGCACTGCAGATGAGGGAGATCGGTGCCATGTCGATTCTGGAGCAATTATCAAGTACGAAATTTCGTGTCGGTGACAGCACTGAACGATGGTTGGCGTTGCCGGGGTCCATCAGCGTCAGTCCGGTTCCGTCGAGGAAGATCCGGTAGAGGTGCTGGAAATAGATGTTCTCTCCCGCCTCGCGGCCGTTCCCCTTGAAGTAGAGAAGGCCCTTGTCCTCGTCGACCTCTACGATCTGGCTGGCGCGAAAGGAACCAGAGGTGATGGCGTTCTTGAACTCACCATCGATGTCGTGGAGATAGAAGTGGCCCCACCCGCTGCGCTCCGACCACCAGATCATCTCGTTGCGTTTCTTCAGGTAGCGCACGCTCTTGGGAGCGATGTTTGCACCGACGAAACCATCCTCGAGAAGGACCTCGCCCTCTCCTGTGCGGACGTCGATGGAGCAGAGTTCGACGTTTCTCAGCAGGCGGTCACGTCGGAGAAAGCGCAGCTCGTCCCCCGAGCCGGTTACGTCCGGCTCCACATCGCTATCATCGGAGTCGGGGTCGGAAGCTGGAGTTCTGGGCCAGTGAAGGTTCTGGTAACCCTCGTCTTTCCATTTCCTCTCGATCGGGAAGAACTTTTTCCTGTTGCGATCGAAGATGTGAATCTCGCTGGTTGTGATCTTTTCCTCCCCTGGTAGGGAGTATTCGAATTTCTCCAGGGTAGGCCTGGGTTCGGAGAGGGAGTTCACAAGGTAGAGTTCGGCCACCCCCCGCGAATCCCGACGGGTGACTTGGAAGGCGCTGGAGTCCGGTGCCCAGTTGACACTGGGGCGTGACTTCGGCTTTTCCTTCTCTTTCTTCCCCTCCTCTCCCTTCCCACCTTTTTCCTCAGTCGACCCCTTTTCCTCCCTCACAGACTCATCGTCATCTTCCCGGAAGGCTCCGGCCTCGCCCGCCTGGAGGAGTTCCAGCAACTCGTCCTCTTCCAGTTGGACCTCGGACCCTCGCCTGGAACTACGGCGGCGGGAGAACTCGTATTTTTCCTCACCGTCGTCGGTCAGCTGGATCGCCTGGCTCTCGTCGATGTCGTCAGCCCATTTCTCTCTCTCATCGACCTTCTTCTCATTCTTCTTGTCGGAGTCCTTCTCATCGGAGTCCTTCTCATCGGAAACCTTCTTATCGGAATCCTTCTTATCGGAATCCTTCTTATCGGAGACCTTCTTATCGGAATCCTTCTTATCGGAGACCTTCTTATCGGAGACCTTCTTGTCGGAATCCTTCTTGTCGGAGACCTTCTTATCGGAGTCCTTCTT
>DQQH01000038.1 GCA_015664425.1 Planctomycetota bacterium | reverse complement strand
GCCGGGGGCTCTGCCTCCGACTGCGATTCCAACGGGACGATCGACTCCTGTGACATCACAGATGGAGCTTCCGATTGCGATGCCAGCGGTACACTCGATTCCTGCGACCTGGTAGACGGGGCTCCAGATTGCAACTCCAACCAGGTCATCGATTCCTGCGACATCGACTCGGGTACCAGTTCCGACTCCAATTCAAACGGAATCCCAGATGAGTGCGATGCGACGTTATTCGTGCGGGCCGATGCCAACGCAGATGGCAACTTCGACATCTCCGATCCGATCACGATGCTCGAATACCTCTTCGGGATGGGCCAACCGCCTTGCTTCAAGGCACTCGACGGGAACGATGACGGTGGCATCGATGTCGCTGACCCCATCTTTACCTTGAGTGTCCTCTTCGCTGGAGGAACAACTCCTCCCAGTCCTTACCCGAACTGTGGTACCGATCCGACTCCAGACACCCTGACTTGTGTCTCCTTTGTTGGCTGTCTGTGATGGAGGAGATTGGGATTTGAGTTCGTACCCCCCGAGCCTCCCAGGAGGTTCGGGGGGTACTATTCAGATGGAGGAGGGAAACGCGACCATGCCAGTCTCGGGACCTGCTCGCCTGGCGTTTCTTCTCGGTGTTTTTTTCTCTCTCTCGTCACTGTCCCTGTCTGCTCAGTGCGACCCCGGCGGAGGGATGGGCGGAATCGGTCCCGATGTGATGGTCGGGTCGGTCACAGGTGTATCGAATTACGGCACCGCGGGTGGCTACTACGCTTATTCGGTGGGAACGACATCGTGCAACATCGGCACCGAGGATCTCCCCTGGTTCGACAGCACCTCCCAGCATCCGGTGATCGCCCAGAACCTCTACCGGATCGAGAATGGTAGGTTCCAGCAGATCGGGATGAGCTGGCTGAAGCACGGTTTTGGAGCTCTTCAACAGAATGCATGTGGCTGCGGATGCCAGAGTGCAGGCACGTTCGATCGGCTCGGGCCCGGCTGTTCCGATCCCTATACACCTGGACTCAATGGCAACCAGGGCTTGCTCGGCCCGCGCTCGGAGGTCTACGATCCAGCTAGTGGCCTCTTTCCCTATCCGCCGAATCTCAATCCCGCCAATCAGGATCTGACCTGGCGTCGCCTCCGGGTACATGGCTCGGATCTCGATCAGACAGTGCACGGTGATGCGGTCTACGTCGTGGAAGGCCATTACGTCACGCCCGACGACGCCCAGAGCGGCAACGGCAACAACAACGCCAGTTACTCCCTCGTCAACATCAGCGCCAGCACCAGCAACCACGCGCTCTCCTTTGCAGGCGGGACCGAGAGACAGCAGCCTGGTATCCAGGCGTGGCAGGATCTGGACTCGACAGTTGTCCTCGAAGATGTGATCGATGCGGATGGAGCCCTGATCATTGTCGGGAACCGTGTCGAAGACCTCGGGAATGGCACCTGGAGATACGACTACGTCATCTACAACATGAACTCGACTCGAGCAGTCAGCAAGTTCTCGGTCCCGGTGCCGGTGGGGTTGAACCTGATGGACGTGGGGATGAGCTCTCCCGAGTACCACAGCGGCGAGCCCTTCAACAATGATCCCTGGGCGTTCACCGCCGGAAACGGCGTGGCGAGCTGGACCACCGCCAACCAATTCCAGGATCCGAACGCCAACGCCGTCCGATTCTCCACGGCATATTCCTTCTGGTTCTCCGCCTTTGCGCCCCCCGTCCTCTCCGAGGGATCGTTGACGCATTTCGTGCCTGGACTCGCAGATACCCTTTCGGTGCCAGTGTCAGCACCTGCTGGGGATTTCACGGCACCGGTGGAGGGACTCGTCTGCGGGGTGACGGGAATTGTCGTCGATCTCACGTGGGGAAACCCCGAGCCGTACGACTCGATATCGATCCTCCGCGATGGGGTGACGTTGGATGTCATTTCTGGAAACAGCACCTCTTACGAGGATCTCTCTTCTGTTCCTGGACTTCACGAATACGGAGTCGTGGCATCCTCCGCAGCAACGGGAACCTCCGGGCCAGTTTTCTGCGATGTCGATGTGCCCCAACCGCTACTGATCGGTCTGCCCGCTGGTATTCCCGAAACTGTCCTGCCCGATGGGACGACAACCATCGAAGTGACGATCGAAGCGATTCCAGGATTCGCTGTCGCTGCTGGCAGCGAGGAGTTGCATCTCCTGGTTGGAACTGAGGTCACGGTAGTCCCCCTCACATTCGATACAGGCACCAGTTACAGCGTTACCTTCCCTGAAATCCCCTGCGGCTCCGATTTCGCATGGCACCTTCAGGCACAAACAACTTCCGGGGAGCAGGTGATGCTTCCTCAAGAGGGTCCTGCAAGCCCCTTCCTGGCGGTGAGTGCTCTGGGAGTGACAGATATTCTCGACGATTTCGAGATTGCCAGTGGCTGGCAGGTCGGTGAACCGAACAACGCAACAACAGGGACATGGACCCGGAGCAATCCGAACGGGACCAACGCTCAGCCCGAGGATGACCACACTCCGGCTCCCGGGGTGAACTGCTGGTTCACCGGCCAGGGAAGTGTCGGTGGGTCCAACGGTCAGAACGACGTCGATGGCGGTACCACGACCCTCTACTCGCCGGTCTTCGATCTGAGTCAGGGGAGCGATCCACTGTTCAGTTACTGGCGCTGGTACAGCAACGACACCGGGCCATCAGCAAATGCCGATGTTTTGGTGATCCAGATCAGTGACAACCTGGTCGTCTGGAACGATGTGGAGGTGGTGGGACCTGGCGGTGCAGGTACATCGGGAGGCTGGATCTTCAGCGAAGTGCTGGTCAGTGACCATGTGTCCCTCACCTCAACAATCCAGATGAGATTCCAGGCGAGCGACCTGGGGTCAGGTTCGATCGTCGAAGCAGCCGTCGATGACTTCCTGCTCCACGACCTCGAATGTGCTGGGATTGTCGATTGCAACGAAAACGGCATCGATGACTCCATCGACATTTCGTCGATGACGAGTACCGACTGTGACTTCAACGGAATTCCCGATGAGTGTGACATCGAGTCGGGGACTCATGTCGATTGCAACTCAAATGGGTTCCCGGATTCTTGCGATGTCCAGGGAGGAACACCCGATTGCAACGAAAACGGGATTCCAGACAGTTGTGACCTCGCTGCTGGAACGCCGGATTGTGACTCGAACGGAACCCCTGATGAGTGCGATCCCGATTGCGATTCGGATGGGACTCCCGATTCATGTGCCATCGCAGGTGGGGAAATCGACTGCGATGGAAACGGGATTCCCGACAGCTGTGATTCCCCCGACTTCATCCGGGGGGATTCAAACGGAGATGAGGTTCTCGACATCTCCGATGCAATTGGGAATCTGGGATACGTCTTCGGAACCGAGACGGTCGGGTGCCTCGCTTCCCTCGACGTCAACGCTGACCTGATGATCGACATCGCCGATGGGATCCGGATCTTGACGATTCTCTTTTCCGGCAGGCCGGCACCTCCTCTGCCTTTCCCGGATTGCGGGCCGGATCCTGCCGGCTCAGTGCTGACCTGCTGCAGCCCTTCATGCCCCTGATGGAGGTGCAGCAACTCGTTCAGGTGGGGGGAAACCGGAGCAACGACGTGACGGCAAACTGACGGGAGTTCTTCTCCGCCGGCAAAAGTCTTCATTCTCGCCGGTCAGACGGTCTTCTGTGCTGTGATCAGCCGATCGAGTTCCTCCTCCAGCTTTTCCAAAATCTCATCGTAGGGGAATGCACCGATCTTCTCGGTTCCACGCTTCAGATTGACAAAACTGGGCGCGCACCAGAGTCCGAGATCCGCATCATCTGTTTCTCCTGGACCGTTCACCCGGCATCCCATGACAGCGACGGTAATGTCGTGCTCACCGAGATTCAGGGTCAACTCCTTGACCTTCTCTGCAAGCTCCACGAAGGCAGAGTTTTCGACCCTCGAGCAACTCGGGCAGGAGATGACGTTGATGCCGCTGTCTTGGTAATGAACGACACTTCGAACCCTGCCGGAGTAGATGTCCTCGAGGATCTCATGTGCGGCGACGATCTCCTCTGCCTTGCGTTCGTTGGGGACGGTCAGGGACACCCGGATGGTGTCGCCAATACCCCGACTGATCAGCTGTTCGAAGGCAACCCTCGTTTTTATTATTCCATCTGGCGGGAGTCCTGCTTCCGTCACTCCGAGATGAATGGGGACTTCCGGTTTCTGGGCAGAAAATCTGAGGTTGGCTTCCACGACCTTGTTCGGATCGGAATCCTTGAGAGAAACGCAATAGCGGGTGAAACCGATCGAATCGAGAAACTCGGAATGCTCGAGGGCGCTGGCAACCATCGGTGCGACAGAATCTCCCTTGTCGAAGGCGCTCGATTTGGCGGGATCGACCGATCCACAGTTCACTCCGATGCGAAGGGCGCAATCCCCTTTTGTTGCCATCTCGGCGATGTACCTGACCTTGTCCTGCCATGGTTTCTCGGGTTCATGGTGATAGAGATGCCCCGGGTTGTATCGGATCTTTGCCAGGTGGGGCGCCAGATTCGAGGCCAGCTTGTAATTCTCCTGCAGGTCAGCACAGATGTTTGCTTCGACCTCGCCGGCAATCTTCTCGACAGCTTCCGCATCTCTCTTCGAATCGACGGCGATGCGCACCACCGAAGCGCCCGCATCGACGAGTTGCTGGATCTGACCTGAGGTGGCCTCGACATCTCTTGTCCTGGTCGCGCACATGCTCTGGGGGGCGATGGGATGGCCGTTTCCGATCGTCAGTGAGCCGATGACGATCTCGCGGGTGGGGTTTCGGGGGAGTGATCGGCCCCTGGAGATCTCAACAGGGGTGCTGTCGCTCGGCGGTGACATCGATCCTCGACTTCCTGTATCCGCTCCGTAGGAGGGCGTTCTCGAGGGCCCTGGCGGGCGGGCCCGTTCATCGGGCGGCTGACCCCCGAAGGCTTCGCGCCATGGGCATAACATATTCCAGGACAGGACCTTGGGCAACATCCCCGACCATCTATCTACTGTCCAAACAGTAGATCCTGACCGATTCGTGTGGTTGAATGAAGGGACGTCGAGGTGTCCTCAGGGGAACAGGCCTTGGGTCAGGCCAGAATAACTGCTCGGGATAACCTTCTTTCGTCGTGAGACCTCACCGGGGCTCGGTGAGGGTAAAAGGTGGTCTATGAACTTTCCAGGCAGCAGTCTCTTTTCTTCAGCGAAAATTCCGGCTGCACTGTTCCTTCTTGCCCTCGTTGTCTCGGCCGGCCCCCTGTCGGGACAGTTCAATCCACCACTGCTGGTGACCGATGGTACCGGCGGCCATCAGAGCCCGAAACTGGTCCGGGGCAGTTCCGACATCATGCTGATCGCGCTGGAAAAATCGGGGATAATCCTGTCGACCAACTCGGTAGCCGGATTTCCAATCGCTTCCGAGGTTGTCTGTAGCGACCAGTTACAGGGTGGCCCCGTGATCGTTCCCGGTGTTTTCTTCAACCAGCATCTCGTATTCCATCGTGTCGACGCCGATCCGGCAGCTAATGATCGCGAGATCATGGTCTCTCAGAATCCAACCGGATCGTTTGGCGAACCACAACTTGTGACGGATGATCCCTTCGACAATCACGATCCTTCAGGGGTCCTCGATGGTGGTGGCGTCATCAATATCACGTGGGTTCGCGAGACCTCTACCGGGCCGACCATCTTCTACCGGAAGGGAACGGAACCTGAAGTTGAGATTGATCTTGGAGAAAAATCAGTGGTGCTCGACCTTGCTGGGGTCCTCACCGTTGTCTACCAAACCGGTTTGGAGATCAGGTCGAGGGCGGTGATCGGCGGAGTTCCTCAACCGGTCCAGGTTCTTCATTCAACTTCTCTTCCTCCTGAAGAGTGGGATGCTGCCAGTTCCGGCGAGGAACTGGGGATCCTCCTCAGGGACAGTGTTGGTCTGAGGTTCATCTGGGGAGAGCCAGGTTCTCTCCCTCCAGCGCTGACGATTGATCTCCTCTCGGGCATCGCCGACGTTACCATCGATGCTCTACCCGACGGCAGGGCTGCTCTCTTCTGGACTCGTGCCGGGATCATCCACTGGGAGAAAACTCTCGATGGGACGAGCGTGGCAGGTGGAATGGCCAGTTCCCTTCCCGTCGACAGCGTGGCACTGTCTTGCGCCCTCGATAGCCTGGGTTACATGCACCTGGTGGCCCTCCATGAGGGGGAAGTTTTTATTGCCAACGATGTTCCTACGCCGATTGCAGATTTCTCGATCGAACCCGCCTCTGGCTTTGCACCTCTGGAGATTTTATTCACGGGGCTGTCGGAGGGGGTCATCGATTCTCTCCTCTGGGATTTTGGCGATGGAACGACCGGCACCTATTCTGAAGATACCCATCTCTACGAGATTCCTGGGAGTTATGACATCACACTTACGGTCACCGGCCCGGGTGGTACCGATAGCAAGACGGTTAGTTCTGCAGTGACGGTGATCCAACCGGTGAACACCGTCAGTCTCGCGAACATCCAGGTGTTTGCCGGGCAGCCGGTCATCCACCCCCTTCTCGCTTCCCATGACGAACCGCTCCAGGGATTTCAGGTTGGTTTCACTTATGACTCCAACTACACACCGATCACCGAGTTTGGGTTCACAGGCACCCTTGTCGGATCACTCGATCCAGAATTCGTCATCGTCCAGATCGATAACCAGGGTCCCGGTTCTTCGATGGTTGCCGTTGTAATTTTTGACACTGTGCAACCTTTCGATGGGAGGACTCTCTTACCGGGAGTGAATCAGACACTCGGGAACCTCATTTACACCGTTCCATACCCTCTTCCATTTCTCTCTTCCTCTCCGCTGATTTTCACGGACAACCTGGGTGATCCTCCTCTCAGTAACATCTTTTCGACCGCCTCGGGCACATCGATCTATCCCTACAAAATCCACGGTGGCGTCACAATTTCCCAGCAGCCTCAGTTCCTCTTCATCCGTGGCGATGCGAATTATGATCTTTCAGTGAATATCTCCGATGGGATTTTCCTCCTCAGTTTCCTCTTCAGCGCTGGGACCTCTCCATCGTGTCCAGATTCTGCCGATGCAAACGATGATGGACAGTTGAACGTTGCAGATCCGGTGACGGTCCTTCAGTTCCTTTTCAATTCCGGAGAGACGATTCCGTACCCCTATCCCGGTGCTGGACTCGACCCTACTGATGACACGCTCGGTTCCTGCGTACCTTCTTCTCCGTAAGGTGCGTCTCTCTGGGATTGGGTGGTCGAGATCTCCACTTCTGGCAGAATGTCACTCCCGTTCCCGTGCAATGGCTGACAGTTGGTGCTTACTCACCGGAAGGCGGTGCTCCGATGAAGACCCTGCGTAGCCACGTCGGTGGCGCCTGGCATCAGGCGAGTGACCGATTCGTTCCCTTGTTCGATCCGAGTAGCGAGGAAGAAATTGCACAAGTATCGAGCGATGGGATCGATTTCGAGAGTGCCGTGGCGTACTCGCGAAGTCACGGCGGAGCATCACTCAGAGAACTCGGGTACTCCCAGCGTGGGGAACTCCTCCTGGCGATGTCGAAGGCCCTCCATCAGTGTCGTGATGATCTTCTTGAGCTGTCGATTCTCAACAGTGGCGTGACTCGCAAGGATGCGAAGTTCGACGTCGATGGAGCAACGGGGACGCTGGCATACTATGGATACCTGGGCAAGGAGATCGGAGATTCGAAGTTTCTCCCGGACGGGGATGGGGAAGAGTTGGGGCGCTCTTCTCGTTTCTGGGGCCAGCACTGCTGGGTTGCGAGAAACGGGGTTGCCATTCATATCAATGCCTTCAATTTCCCCGCCTGGGGATTTGCCGAGAAGGCGGCAGCAGCAATCCTCGCAGGAATGCCTGTGATCTCGAAACCTGCCACCAGCACTGCCCTGGTGACAGAGCGGATGATCGAAATCCTCAACGATGAAGAGGTTCTTCCCTCCGGGATCCTGTCCCTTGTTTGTGGATCGGTGGAGGGGCTGCTAGAGAGCCTCGACGGCCAGGATGTTGTCGCCTTCACAGGCTCTTCAGGTACCGGATTCATGATCCGATCCCAGGAAAATCTTCTCCGCAGGAGTGTCCCGGTCAACATCGAGGCGGACAGCCTCAACTGTGCAGTCATCGGTCCCGATGTCTCTCCGGGAAGTGAAACCTGGGGGCTTCTGGTGAGAGAGATCGCCAGAGAAATCACCCAGAAGAGTGGACAGAAGTGCACAGCGGTTCGCCGAATCTTCGTGCCCGAGGAGAGGATCGATGACCTCCAGGAGGCATTGATCGAGGTCCTGTCGACGACCGTGACCGGATCTCCACGAGATCCATCGGTGACGATGGGGGCCCTTTCCACCGCCAGTCAGCTTGCAGCAGCTGTCGAGGGAACCGCTCGACTGGTACAGAAGGCGCAGATCGTCCACGGGGAAGGCACTCGCATCGACGGAGTCGGTGCAAAGCCGGGGAAGGGCTGGTTCTTCCCACCGACATTACTCCGGGTAACAGACACTTCCGATTGTGATGTGGTCCACGACCTCGAGGTCTTTGCCCCCGTCTCGACCCTGCTGCCCTACGATGGCAGTGCTCCAGAGGCGGCTTGCTCCCTCGCACGTGGAGGAGGAACTCTGGTCAGCTCGATCTACAGCGATGACACCGGCTGGGTGGGTGACCTCCTCGCGAGAGGTGGGTCCTTCAGTGGGCGCTTCTATCTCGGTTCGGAGAAGATGGCTTCTCAGGCAACTGGCTCCGGTGTCGCTTTACCTCAGTCGCAGCACGGCGGTCCTGGGAGAGCCGGAGGGGGATCGGAACTCGGTGCCGCCAGGGCACTCACCCTCTACATGCAGAGAATCGCCCTCCAGGGAAGTCGTCGGATGATCGAGGATCTAACCAACCCACGCGAGAGTTGACTCCTCCGGAAGTCCTGGGCGGCCAGTTCGTCGACGAAAAAGAGGGCGGTGAAAGTTTTTCCTTCACCGCCCTCCTCTACTGGTACTGACTCTGAACTTTACCGCCAGCGAATCAGCATCGTGTTCGGGTCGAACTCGAGATGGATCCCACTCTCATCAGACTTTCCGTGGGTCTTCACAAAGTTCAGTTTCACATGGTCCGCTTCGGGTTCGAGGGCGATGAGAACCTCGATGAAATCAAGATGCCGGCTAATGAAAACAGGGATCCCGTGCGAGTCACATTCATCCTTGAGATGGGTGTGCGCAGTCATCCAGACCTCGCATTGCTTCTGCACTGCAATCTTGGAAAACCTGCTGAACTCCTCTGAACTGGTGTTATCGAAGTCCGGCCAGCCGGAGATCTCGACCATCTCGGGGACGAACTGTGCGTGGAGTTCGAGGAAGTTGAGGATTTCTTCGAACTTTTCGACACTGAAATGATCTGCATCGGGAACAGCATAGATTTGCTTGTGGCGCTCGACGTTTGTGAGGACCTTGCCGTTGTCGTGGTAGTCGAGGCTGACGAGGATTTCCTCGAGAACCTCGTCGTGAAATGCCCGGACTTGACGGACCGATTTTCCTACAGAAATGTGGAGAGTGTTGCGGCCATCCATCGCGTGATCGATGGCGATCGATGTCAGGATCGCAACCTTGCCATGGCCATGGCGTGCCATCACAACACCGATGTTGCCGGCTCCGAGGCCACCTTCGAGGACCTTGTCCAGAACCCGCAACGGCCGATTTATTTCAGTCACTTTCATCCTCCAGTTCTCTCCCCTCTAGCCCCAGGATCTCGCAATGAATCCATGAGCACAGCTTGCTGCTGGCTATTTATTCAGGGTTTGTCGCTCCGTCCTGTAAATCTCTATCAGTTCCTCCTGGACTGCCCGCGGGGCGGCTGAATAGCGATGGAACTCCATTGAAAACTCGGCTTTTCCCTGGGTCGCTGAACGAAGGGTAGTCGCATACCCGAACATCTCTGCCAGGGGCACCTCCGCTTCGATTCTGACGAATCCCTCTTCTTCCATCGTCCCGATGAGAATTCCACGGCGTTGCAAAATTGTTCCCACCATATCTCCCAGGAATTCGGTCGGTCCTTCGATGGCGACACTCATCACCGGTTCGAGAACTTCAGGGTTTCCCTTGGGGTAGAACTCGCGGAAGCACCCCCGCGCAGCGGCCTGGAACGCCATGTCGGAGGAATCGACCGAGTGACAGGCACCATCCTGAAGGATCACCGAGAGGCCATCGACTGGAGCGCCGATGAGGGATCCCTTTACGAGAGAGGCCCTGAATCCCTTTTCCACCGACAGGATGTACTCCCGCGGCACATTTCCTCCGCTGACTTTGCTGGTGTACTCGAACTCTGCATCTTCGAGAGGGGCCATGACGCCGATGATTCGGCCGTACTGGCCTGAACCGCCCGTCTGCTTCTTGTGAGTGTAGTCGAACTTGATCTCGTTGGTGATCCGCTCCCGGTAGGCAACCTTGGGCGGACCGGAATCGACATCTGCGTTGAATTCTCGTTTCATTCTCTCGATGTAAACATCGAGATGGAGTTCTCCCATCCCCGAGATGATCGTCTCCCCGCTCTTCTCATCGTAGGCTACCCGGAAAGTGGGATCCTCCTTCGTGAAGCGCTGCAGGGCTTTTGACATGTTATCGGTCGCCTTGCGATCAACCGGCTTCAGGGCGAGGTGGATCACCGGTTCTGGAACATGCATCGATGCGAGGACGAGATCGCTGTTCTCCCCACGGAAAGTGTCTCCGGAGGCACAGTCGACTCCGAAGAGAGCGATGATGTCTCCAGCTTCTCCCCTGCGGATGTCTTCCATCTTGTTTGCGTGCATCCTGACAAGACGTCCGACCTTCACTTTCTTTCCGGTCCGGGCATTGAAAACGAAGTCACCCTTGTTGATGGCACCCTGATAGATTCGCACATAGGTCAGCTGCCCATAAGGACCGTCCTCGAGTTTGAACGCGTAACTGAGAGTCGGATCCGACGAATTGTTACTGACAGGGTGGCGCTCCTCCTCGTTCTTTGGATTGAGAGCGACATTCTCGACATCGGTCGGGCAGGGAAGGTAACGGGTGACGGCGTTGAGGAGCGGCTGTACGCCCTTGTTCTTGTATGCGGAGCCACAGAAAACGGGACAGAGATTGAGTTCGAGGACGCCGCGGCGAGCGGCCTCATCGACGAGCTCAACGCTCACCGAGTCATCAAGAACCGCCTCGGTGAGTTCATCGCTGAACATCGTCAGAGCATTGAGCAACACTTCCCGGCGTGCCTGTGCTTCAGCGAGAAGGTGGGAGGGGATCTCATCCTCTCGGACCTGCTCGCCGCTCTCTCCATCGAAATACAGCGCCTTCATCGTGACGAGATCGACAACCCCTTCGTGTTTGTGTTCGAGGCCGATGGGAATCTGGAAGAGAACTGCGTTGAGGCGCAGTTTTTCGCGCAATTGTTCGCACACCCGAGCGGGGTTCGCTCCGACGCGGTCGCACTTGTTGATGAAGGCGAGTCTTGGAACGTTGTATCGGCTCATCTGGCGATCAACAGTAATCGACTGGCTCTGTACACCGGCGACGGCACACAGAACGAGGATCGCACCGTCCAGAACTCGCAGTGATCGTTCCACCTCGATAGTGAAATCAACGTGCCCTGGAGTATCGATGATGTTGATGTGGTATCCATTCCACTCGACGAACGTCGCCGCCGATTGGATGGTGATCCCGCGTTCTCTCTCGATTTCCATCGAGTCCATCGTGGCGCCGACGCCATCCTTTCCCCGGACCTCGTGAATCGAGTGAATTCGGTCTGTGTAGAAGAGAATCCTCTCGGTGAGGGTTGTCTTTCCAGAATCGATGTGAGCGCTGATGCCGATGTTGCGCATCAGGTCGATCCGTGTCGCCATTCTCAAGCTCCCTGGCGGTCGAGCCGCCGTTTCATCAAAGGTCTTTCAAGGAGTGCCCCGAGGCCCCGGAAGGTTGCAGTCCCGGCCATGGAGATCGGTGCTGGGGATGTTCCCCGCACTCTGCGGCGGAGTTTACTCTGCCTCGGCCGTGAAACTACAAGTTCTTTACAAAATCTGCCCTTTCCATGGGAAATGGGAGCGCTTCTTCAGTCGCTGGGGGCGCTTCTCACTCGGTTGGAAGAAGAGAATCTCAGGAGGGATCCTCGAGGGGAATAATCGTCTCTTCTGCTGGCTTTCGGATGTTCTTTCCCGGAGAGGGAGGCTGATATTCCAGATCGGGAGCGGGGGTTCCTTCGAGCAGCTGCTCGATGATCGGTCTGCTGTCGGCGGTGGTCACCGGTGCGTACCAGGTGGTACCCGGTTCGATGACGACATGGGGGCCGTGGCCACACTGGGCGAGGCAGCCGGAGCGGGCGACCCTCACCCGGTCGGTTGCACCGGCGGAGTGGATCGCCTTGCGCAGGGCGTCGAAGAGCTGGCGAGAGCCCTGGCGGGGGCAGGTTTTTCCTTCGACGCACACCCATGCGATCCGTTGGTAGGGGTGAGAACTCATCGGTTGCTCTCGGCGAGGAGGCGGGTGACGACCTGCCGGTAGAGTCCCTCGTCCCAGTACATCGGGTCGATCATCTCCCAGGCGATCCTGTTCCTGGAATCGATGGCGAAGAGAACCACTCCACCTTGGGAAACGAGATGGCGGTCGAGGATCGACGCCGTGGTCCCGACTTCCATTCCGATGGTCCATTTCTGGCCGTATTTCTGGCTGAGACGGAAGATCCGTCGAACTTCCTTCTCCGCCTGCGCCTCATTGCGGCTGTGAGCAATCCAGGTCACTCTCAGGCCCTCGTCGCGCATTTCTGCAGAGAGGCGGCCGAGGACCTCGAAGAAGGCCTCCTGTCGCCCCCCCGCTCGGCGTCCATCGCAGAAGATCCGCAACTCGACGCGGCGGTCGGGGTCATCTTCGGGAGGGGGCTGGATCCAGTCCGCTCCCTCGAGGGAAGGGGCCTCCTCCCCGTGCAGGTGATCGATCCTGCGCGCCATCGGCTCTGCTTGCATCTCGAGGTAGACCTTTGTCGTCATCGACAGGGTCTCACCGGCGATCCGGCGGCTCTGTAGCTGGTCGATGTAGGTCAGAAGTCCTGCGAGAGAGTCGCCCTGTTCACCGAGAGCGAGCTGATAGAAGGAGACATAGAAGCCCGCTCGGTCGGCGAAGACCTTGAAATCGGGCCGGGTTGTTACATCCGGCAGCCATGGATCGTCGCCGCCGGGGAGATCGAGGGGCTCACCGCGGGCACCGCGTTCCAGTATCGGGCCCCAGTGGAGCCAGAAGTCGCGACCCTTTCTGAGCATCCCGAGATGCCGATAAGACTTGTGGATGAAGAAAAGGAGATGGGGAAGAAAGCGACTGCGGGGCCACTTCGCCAGCGTTTCCTCTCCGAGCCTCGACATCTCCTCGTAACGGTTGGCTCTCTCGAGAGCCTCGATAAGTTTGATGGAAGTCTCATCGGAATTCCTTGCGTTGGGATTCAATTCCAGCGCCTTCTGATAGAACTCGCATGACTCATCGGCGCGAAGAAGGCGCAGGTGTAGCTCTGCTCTGACAATCGCCGCCTTGCTGCGCACCTCCGCGGGGTGTCCGTCGCCATAGGCAGTGGCCGCGATTCCATCGACCTTCAACAGGTATTGCTCCCGCAACGACTGTTTCTTCTCGTCGGAGAGCCCTTCCCCCGTCTGGTTCTTCTGCTTCTGGTCCTCGGTGGCGATATACCTCTCGGAATTCAGAAGCATCACCCGCGCCAGGGTTACGTTGACCAGAGCGGCGTTCTTCCCCTCGGGGAAGCGGGTAAGGTAGTCGCGGCATGCGGCGGAAATCCCGTCGACGAGCTGAAACGTGGCCTCCAGGTCTGCTCTCCTGAGTTTCCTGGGATCGGGGATGCGTGCGAAACTGGCTGCGATCGTCGCCGCCAGCTCCTCCTCCTGCGGCTGGGGGTTCGCCTGCTCCTGGGAAGGGGCAGCGGAGATGAGAATCGTGGAACAACCGGCGAAAAGGGGGAGGTTGAATGCGAGGAGCAGGGGGAGAATTATCCCCATGACGGTAATCCTTTCCGGGTCGTGCACTTCCGCGGGCCACGACGCCGACCATTCTATCATTGCCAAATACCTTCCTGCCACGATTCGATCCGATTTCATGACCCGCGAGGCACGGGGTGGTAGAATGGTTTCAGGGCTGTCGACGGTTTCCCCACCTGGTCCGACCAATCGGTCGGGTTGCCGAGTACGAGGATAGAGTGATGATCAGAGGAAATTCCACGTCGATCTTGTTGCTCCTCGCGACCTTCTTCTCAACTCCTGCATTCGCCCAAATTTCTGGGACAGTCACCGACCAAGCCGACAATCCTGTTGTTGGCGCAACGGTCAAGGTGAGGGCCAGTTCCATCGAGACAGTGACGGATGCCTCTGGGCAGTTCATTCTTCCGACCGCAACCGGCTCGGGACTGACAGTTGTCGCTGCCTTGAAGGGGTTCTTCAACGGCGGAGTGACCGTCGATGCGCCGAACTCGAACGTGAACATCGTCCTCGAACTGGTTCCTCAGGACGATGATCCCAACTATTTTTTCATGAGCCCCTTTCAGTGTGCGGTTTGTCACGTCGATCAGTTCGACCAGTGGTATCCGTCGAGGATGGGAAATACCGGCCTCAACACCTGGGTCTACGACCTCTACAACGGCACTGGATCCCCAGGGGGATCGGGAGGATTCGTCTACACACGTGATTCCGCCCATGCCGTAGCAAACCCGGGTGGTTGGTGCGCTTCTTGTCACCAACCAGAGCACTGGATCGATCAACCGGGGGCTCCCCTGGAAGACATCAATTCACCCACAGAGGCGGCCATGCGTGGTGTCTCGTGCGACGTTTGCCACAAGATCGCCGATGTTGACATGACCCAGGTCAACGCCACGGGATTCATCCCCGGGTCCGTCACAGTCACCAGGCCCGACAGCAGCGGTCTGGTTCAGCAGGTGATGTACGGGGCTCTCGGAGACGTGGATTTCAATGAGACGGTCATGAGAGCGAGTTACCAGCCCCAGATGGTTGCACAGAACTGTGCGGTCTGTCACGAGTACAACAACGATCCCGATCATGATGGAGATTTCGAGGAAACCGGCAGTACCCCGGCACAGCAGACATTTTCGGAGTGGGAGAACTCCCCTTACGGTGATGAGACCTCACCCCATTACCAGACCTGCGTCGACTGCCACATGCCCAGCTGGACACCTGACCTGACCGATCTCTGCGCCGTTTTCTTCCCGCCACAGCCACGCGTCGGCGATTCCCTCCACAGCCATGACATCCAGGGCACAAGTCCGCAATTCCTGGAGAATGCCGTCAGCCTCACCCTCGACGTCGCCCAGGAAGGTTTCGAACTGGTGATCGACGTCTCGATCACCAACGATCAGGCGGGCCATGCGGTACCGACGGGAATCACCTTCAGAAACATGATCCTCCTCGTCGAGGCTGTCACTGCCGGTGGAGTGCCTCTCACTCAACTCACAGGTTCGACGTTGCATCCCCTCGCTGGCGTCGGCGACCCCGAGGAGGGTTATTACTCCGGCCTTCCCGGTAAACTCTACGCCAATGTCCTCGATGGGCCTCTGGGGGAGGGAGTGATCTTCACCGATTCCACAGGCACCAGTTTCGATAACCGGATCTCTCCTTTCGCAACTGACAGCACCACCTATCGCTTCCAACTACCCGCAGGAGTGGAGATGGTCGATTTCAGGGCGCGGCTCATCTACCGCCGGATGTGGAGAGCGGTCATCGACGACAAGGGCTGGGAATTCGATGGCCAGGGGAATCTCCTCGCTGACATCCAGCCGCCATTTTTCGGGCATCCGATGGAGAGTGCCGTTGGCTCGATCTCGGTCGTGATGCCAGCATCGGAATTTATCAGGGGAGATTGCAACTCTGACGGCGGAACCGACGTTGCTGATGCCATCGCGATCCTTGCCTATCTCTTTGCCGGCAGCACCGTGGTCACCTGTGAAGATGCTTGCGACGTTTCCGATGATGGTGCTCTGGACATTGCAGATGCAATTTACTCCCTTTCCTTCCAGTTCTCTGGGGGGCCCCAACCTGCGTTCCCCTACCCGCTCTGCGGAACCGATCCTACCGACGATGGGCTCATTTGCGCCTTCTCCGCTGCCTGCTCACCATAGATGGAAAAGAAAGCGACCATGAATCAGAAAACGCCGATCCTCCTCCTCTTCCTCCTTCTCTTTCTCGGCTGCTCTTCTACCTGCTGGTGCCTGCAGGATGGCGATTCCGCCGACGGGAAGGCGGAAAAAACCGATGAGGTGAAAACCGGCGATTTTCTCGTCGGCAAGCATGCTCCTGATTTCACCTTGACGGACGTCGAGGGCAAGGAATTTCATCTTTCAGATCACTCCGACAAGGTTGTTGTCCTCGAATGGATGAGCCCCGATTGCAGTTTCACAAAACGCCTCTACGTTCAGTTGAGGATCCCGACCCTGGCAAAGCAGTACATCAACAAGGGTGTCGTGTGGGTCTCGATGAACTCCGCGTGGTACTCCCACCCCATCAATATGAAGAAGTGGCTCGAGCAACGAAGGGTCAAGTATCCGATGCTGCTCGACAAGGATGGGAAGGTCGGGGAAGCCTACCATGCCAGGGTGACCCCCGAGTTCTACGTCATCGATCGAGGGAAGGTGGTCTATCACGGTGCCATCGATGATGACATCTGGGGCCGTAAAACGATCAGGGCCGAGCACCTCGCCCTTGCTCTCGAGCAGGTGTCTCAAGGGAAAACGGTGGACCCCGTGACTGCGCGGGTGTACGGGACCGGAATCCGATACCTCAAGGCAGAGATCGAGCGCAAACGCAGACTCGAGGAGATGCGCCGCAAGGCTCGTGAGGCCCGGGAAGCCGAGGAAAAAGAGACTGAGGATGGAACAAACTCCGGAGGTGGGCGCTAGGCTCTTTTGCGATTGTCGGTGAGGGCGACAATCGTCGGCGGAGTCGATAGACTGACCCGACCGATGGAGAGGGACTCCGTCTACAGGATTCAGGTTCCGGTGGGGAAGGAACCCCTTGCTCGACTGGCTCGGCCAGCAACTCACTGGCTTCTGGGGGCCTTTCAGGCTCCTGAACTCCCACCTCTTCCTCGCCACCCTGGGGGCGATGGCTGCCGCGGTCGTCAATTATCTTCTGCTCGACCGTTTCCAAAAGAAATTGCCTCCTGACAGGGGAAAGGATCTTGCTGTCGAGGGAGATAAATCCCGCGGCAAACCGACCGCCGCCGGCGTCATCTTCATTCCTGTGACCCTGGTGATCGGGCTCCTCGTCGTCCCCTTCAGGCTGGATTACCTCGCCATTTTCGGCCTCGTCTTCCTGGCGATGCTCTCCGGTTACTACGATGACCGCGCCGCCAAGCCGTGGGGAGAATATCGCAAGGGGTTCTTCGATCTCGTCATCGCCTCCCTGGCCGCCATCGCCATCTTCGGGTTCGATCCTGTCGAAATCTGGCTTCCCTTCTACGCGCCGAAAGTGGCCGGAGTAGTTGCCACTGGCCTCGATCCTGCGGGGCTCCAGCCATTGCTGATCTCGTCGGGCTATTACCTTCCTCTCGCCACGGTGATCCTGTGGGTCTCCATCAACGCGACCAACTGCAGTGATGGAGTCGATGGGCTCTCTGGAACCCTTCTCGCATTCGCTTTCCTGTGCCTCGGTGGTCTTCTTTACGGCGTTGTCGGGCACCAGGAAATCTCGGCTTACCTGCTGGTGCCCTTCTACCCCGATGGAGCGGACTGGGCGATCCTCTCCTTCACGTTCATCGGTGCGCTGTTCGCGTATCTCTGGTTCAACGCCCACCCATCTCACCTGCTGATGGGGGATGCTGGCTCCCGTCCGCTCGGTCTGCTCCTGGGGATTCTGGTTCTTGCTGCCGGGAACCCCTTCCTCATCCTGGTGACAGGCATGATCCTCCTTGCCAACGGTGCAACGGGGTTGGTGAAGGTGGCTCTTCTCCGTTTTCTCCAGGTGGGGATCTTCAAGAAGGTCCGCTTCCCGTTCCACGATCACTGTCGGGAGAATTGGGGCTGGTCCAACACTCAGGTGCTGGTGCGCTTCATGATCCTCCAGGCCCTCCTGACTCCTCTGCTGATCGTGCTCTTTCTCAAGATCCGCTGATCCTCTCACCCCCGCTCATCGGTTTGGAACAGAGCAACGAGGGAGTGAGATAAAACGGAACTCCTCCAATTGAAGGGGGATCGAGATCGGGTTCGAACCCGCCACGTCGCTGGCCCGGGCCCATGCTGTCGGGGAGCCAGGAGATCCAGGAGACGGCAGAGGATCCGACAAACACGAAAAGAGAGCCCGGCAGCGCGTCGCGCTGCCGGGCTCTCTCGAGAAAGGTCTTTGTCGTAGGCCTAGTAGTTGACCTGGCGGAAGGTACCGTTGTTCATCGCTGCCATGTCCATGTAGAACTGTCCCTCACCGCTGTACTGAGAACTGGTGAAGTAGACGGTGTGGATCGGCAAGTTTTCGATGTTTGCTGCGGTCACGACCGCGAGGACGCCATCTGCGTAATCGCCTCCTCCGTTGCCACCACAGTAAGGCTCGCGCGCCCCACAAACGATCATCTGCTTGTAGGAGGCGGGTGCCGCCTGGAGAATTCCGAGTGCCGTCACAGCTGCGTCCATCAGACAGTGGGCCTCGATGGGCACGAGCGTGGCGAGCCACGCCTGAGCTGCGGTCTTGTTGCCGGAATTGGCCCGGACACAGGTCGGGGACCAGACGTAGGTGGTCGAGTTGTAGCCGACCAGACTGAAGTCGACCATCGGCGAGAGCTGGTTGAGTGTGCTTCCGACCTCTTCGCGGATCGCCGTGAAGACGGCGGTCTCACCACAGAACCCGTACGCAGGAATCGCCCAGACGAAGCAGTCGCCCTCGAACTCATCACCATAGAAGAGAATGGTCTCGGGGCGGTCCTCCTCTTCTTCAGCGTCGGCAATCCCGCCGGAGGGAAGATCGAGAGGTCGGCGCAGGCCGCTTCCATCCCCGTCGGCGTTGACAACGGCGACGAAGGGGAAAGCCACGAGGGCCAGGATCACGAGGATGGCAGAGATACGCAGGCTCATCGCAAATCCCTTTCTTGCTCCGGAACAGCGGGGATCACCCCCGCTGACCGATGACCAGTGTACGACTTCCGGGGCAGCAGGTCGAGGACCGAGATGGGCCAGGTTGACTTTACGCAATCATAGGGGGTGAGCCGTCTTGCCGCACGATTTCCTGGGGATAGGATACCCCCCTGGATGTCGAGCCAGTGGGTCTCAGCAATTGACGGGGTGAGTTTTTTCTGTGGAGGGTCGTATGGCGCTGTCTCCCTTCGGGACACCGAAAGCGGTGTCCTTCCTGGCTCTATTGCTCTGCTCCTTGACCTGGGGAGACTCTCTCGAGGCTACGGGTCGGAGTCGCTATTCGGTAACTCTCGACGACCCTTCCCGAATAAGTGGACCTTCCACCTTCCAGCTGACGGTTTTCGATACCCGCAGTTCGGGGGGGGCCAGGCGCTGGGTGTACAGTGTATTCGCAGAAGAGGGTGACCTTCCCGGTGGCTTGCCGATGGGCGCGCTTGTTGTTCCTGACAACGGTCGGGTCCGACCCGAACTGTTCAATCCCCGCGACTTGAGGCCGGTGACGGTCCTGCTCGCCCTGCAATCGGCGACCACCCGGAGATCGGAGCGGTGGGCGGAAGTTGAGGGCAGCACCGAGGAAAGGATCCAGCCCGTTGGAGTGAGGCTGCGCCGGGAAGTCGAGGTGACCATCGGTGGCAGGCCGAGAGACGAGGGCAGGGTCCAGCTGAAAGCAAAGATGAGCGAGGGGCCGATCGCAGTCCGTGGCGGCAGGAATCCGGTGACCCTTATCGGGTACGAGGAGGACCTGCTCTTCGATTCCAGCGACGGTGACCTGGTCAGGGGAGAGTGGCATTACGATGTGAGACGTGGTGTTGGCGACGACTCCAGGGAGGAACGTTGGAGCCTGACCCTCGACCGGACCGATGACGGATCAGACCTGGATCCCGAGGAATTCGACCGCGTCTCGAGTGCATACGAGTGGCTCGAGCCTGTGGTGCGTGCATTGCTCCCCGGGGTCGGACTCCAGGCGGTGAAGGATGCGAGCAAGCGCTTTTCCGCGGGCAGGACACGCCACAGAAATGGCCCCCTCGCCGAAGTGATCGACCAGGTCGAGGACCTCCTCGTCGAGAAGAAAAAGATCGCTTCTCGGCCTCAGGATCCCGATCAACGCGCCGAGCAAATGATGGGCTCGATGGCGCCGGACTTCACCTTGAAGGATCTCGATGGCAAGGAAGTGCGCCTTTCTTCCCTGCGCGGAAAAGTGGTGCTTCTCAACTTCTGGGGATTCACTTGAGGGATGTGTCGTGCGGAGTCTCCGCACCTCAGCAAGATCCAGGATAAATATGCCGGCAAGGGCGTGGTGGTCCTCGGGATCAACGCCGACAACGACAGCGAGGCGACCGTTCGCGGGTTCGTGCGCAAGAAGGGGCTGAAACAGCGAATGCTGTTGCGGGGCGACGGGGTTGGATTTGGCCAGTATCATATGAAGGCGATGCCTTCGGTCTACTTCATCGACCGCAGCGGGAAGGTCGTCGATCGCGAGGTCGGTTTCCGCAACCAGTCCCAGATCGAAAAGACACTTGAAAAGGTTCTCGGCCGGGAATGAACCAGGCCCGGGAAAACGGGTGAGAGGCGAGCGATTGATGTCCTTCAGGATCCATCTTCTCCTGGCTCTTTGCACCATCGTAGGCGCCGGTGGAATCTCACTGGATGCACAGCAGGGCAATTGTTTCATCTCCAGGCTCCACACCGTGTCTTTCGATGACAACATCATCCGGGAGCTGGAGTTGCCCGGCCTCGTGGAGGTTTCCACCTTCGAGATCATCCTGCCGGGTCAGGACATCAACGGTGTTCGTGGGCTCGCGATCCAGCCATCCACCGGCCATCTATTCACCCTCTGCTTTCTCGCCTCCAACCCGAACAACACCCCCTTTCTGATGGAGATCGACCTGCTGAACGCCAGCGCCCTGATTGTCGGACCAGCCGTCCTCGATTTTGTCGACCTCGCGTTCGATCTCGATGGCACCCTCTACGGGGTCACCTCGACCGACACTGCCACCAACCTCGCCCAGTTTTGTGAGTTGAGTCTCATCACCGGCGGCCCGTCGCCCATCTGTGACTTCCCCGGTGGAGATGGAGGAGAGTCGATCGGGTTCAAGGAATCCGATCAAAGGCTCTACCACGCAGCAGGGACCAGCGACGTGCGCTTCGAGCGCGAGAACCCCACCGGAACCAGCGCCTGTTCGACGATCAACATCGACATCAGCGGAACGCCTCTGGCCGACGGACGGGTCGATGCCATCTGCGATTGGCCCTCGGAAGATCTCTTCCTGTGGAAAAAGGAAGGCTCCGGGAGCAACTTCTTCACCGTCTCCTCGACCGGGGGAGTGGAATCTCTCGGTTCCCTCGATCACCCTGCAAACGGGCTTGCGGTGGTGGTGATTGCCACCCCTTGCCCGCCCTCCGATCTCTTCCTGCGCGGGGATGCCAATGGAGATCTGGGAGTCAACATCGCCGACGCGGTTTTCCTGCTCAACTCCCTCTTCGTTCCCGGGTCCCCGGAAGTTCCATGCTCCGATGGAGGAGATGTGAACGACGATGGCGGGCTCAACATCGCCGATGCTGTCTACCTGCTGAATGCTCTCTTCGTTCCCGGTTCTTCCCCAATCCCCGATCCCAATCCCGAATGCGGCGAGGACCCGACCGCCGACGGCCTCGATTGTGCCACACCGCCTGCTTGCCCGTAGTCACGACGGCCTGTATTTGACCCCCCAGCGGGTGTTCCAAAACCTGCTTTCGGCTATCCTCCCTCCTCCCGGGCGTACTACCTCGGAACCCAGGAGAGTTGGAGTCGATGACCCAGCAGGGAGATGAGTTCACATTCAGGAGCGTCCCTTCGAGCCCCTCCTTCTGCCAGCTGGAGAAGGAAGTGCAGACCTTCTGGGATGAAAAGCGGGTCGAGGATCGCGCCCTCGAGCAACGGACTGGTGCTCCTCGTTATGTCTTCTTCGAGGGGCCACCGACCGCCAACGGCATGCCCCACCCCGGCCATTGCCTGACCCGGGCGATGAAGGATCTCTTTCCCCGTTACCAGACGATGCTCGGCAACCTGTGCGAGAGGAAAGGCGGATGGGACACCCACGGTCTCCCCGTAGAGACCGAGGTCTGCAAGGAACTGGGCATCCACTCCAAAGCGGAGATCGAGGAATACGGCATTGAGCCCTTCGTCCGCCTCTGCCAGCAATCGGTTTTCCGTTACATCGACGAGTGGAAGACGATGACCCGTCGCATCGGATTCTGGCTCGATCTCGACGAGTCCTATGCAACCTTCCATCAGTACTACGTCGAGAGCGTCTGGTGGGCCCTCAAGAGGCTCTTCGAGGCGGGGCTCCTTTACCAGGGCGAGAAGATCCTCTGGTGGTGGGCCCAGGGCGGTACCGGGCTTTCTGCAGGGGAGGTGGGCGAGGGCTACAGGGAAGTCGATGACCCCAGCGTCTACATCCGCATGCCACGCCTCGACGCTTCAGGAAAACCCGATGGGGTTTCCTTCCTGGTATGGACAACGACGCCGTGGACGCTGCTCTCGAACCAGTTCCTGGCGGTTCATCCGGAAATCGATTACGTAACCGTCGAGAGTTCCGGAGACAGTTCACCTCTGATCCTTGCACAGGATCTCGTCGAGACACTGGCGCAGAAACTCAAATGCGAGTTGACCATAGTCGAGCGGTGCAAGGGATCCGACCTGATCGGCCAGCGTTATCAACCGCCCTTCGACTGCTACTACGCCGGGGATGGAACCACTGTGGCAAGCCTTCTCGATGGGGGAGAGGCCCAGATCGGCTGGCGAGTGTTGGGAGCAGAATTTGTCAATGTCGAGAGTGGCACCGGAGTCGTCCATCAAGCGCCTGCTTTCGGCGAGGAAGATCACGCGCTTCTCCTCGAGGAGAGGAAGCGCTTCAGTGAGCCCTCCGATGTTCCGCTGATCTGTGGGGTGCTCCCCGATGGCACCTTTTCCGATGTGGTGGGGGAGTCTCTCGAGGGGCGCTGGGTGAAGGATTGCGACAAGGACATCTGCCGCGACTTGCGCGAGCGTGGCCTTCTTCTTCTGCAGGAGACCTACAGACACGACTACCCCTTCTGCCCCCGTGCGCAAGATGATCCGCTGATCCAGTACCCGAGAAACTCCTGGTTCATCAGGACCACTAGCTTCGTCGATGACATGCTCGCCAACAATCGCGAGATCACCTGGTTGCCCAAGCACATCCAGGATGGGCGATTTGGAAAGTACCTCGAAACGAACGTCGACTGGGCCCTCTCGAGGGAGAGATTCTGGGGCACTCCACTACCGTTCTGGGTGTGCGAGAGCAGCGGCCATATCGAGGCGATCGAGTCCTACGACGAACTTCTCGCCAAACCTGGTGTTGCCGGCACCGAGGTGTGGAAGGACACCCTCAAAGAGTCTCCAGATCTCGACGAGAACCTCAAGGTCCACCGCCCTTACATCGACGCGGTGACCTACGACTCCCCGAAGGTGTCGGGGGCCCGGATGCGCAGGGTTCCCGATGTCATCGACGCCTGGTTCGACGCCGGGTGCATGCCTTTTGCCCAGTGGGGATTCCCTCACCAGAACGTAGAGCGCTTCACGGAACAGTTTCCTGCCGATTTCATCAGTGAGGCGATCGACCAGACTCGAGGCTGGTTCTACGCGTTGCTGTCGATTTCCTCCCTGCTCTTTGGACCGTCCGGAGTTGCCCGTGGTGATGACAGGGTTCCGGAGGAGGTTTTCGGTGACTGGCCGCACCCGTACCGCAACTGTATCGTGCTCGGCCTGTTGCTCGGCGAAGACGGCATGAAGATGTCGAAGTCGAAGAAGAATTACAGGACTCCCGAGTACATCTTCGACAACGAGGGTGCGGATGCGATGCGCTGGCTCTTCCTCTCGGGCCAGGTTCCGTGGACCAGCGTTCGCTTCCAGGAGAGCGCGATCACCGAGGGTCAGCGTGAGTTTCTCCTCCGCTGGTGGAACACCTACTCCTTCTTCCTGATCTATGCTCGCATCGACGGTTGGAAGCCCCGGGGGGATCTGCTCGGGACCCCGCAGGATGACGCCGCGTTGACGGAACTTGACCGCTGGATCCTCGGCGAGTTGCACGGCACCATCAAAACAGTCAGGGAAAAACTCGATCAGCTCGACAATTTCTCCGCCGCAAAGGCACTCAACGAATTCATCGACGGTCTCTCCAACTGGTATGTGAGGCGTGGCAGGGACCGCTACTGGCGCTCGGGGATGGACTCTGACAAGGAAGCAGCGTACTCGACCCTGTACCACTGTCTGACGACGATGTCCCTTCTCGCGGCCCCCTTCGTGCCTTTTTTCAGCGAGACCCTCTACCAGAATCTCGTAGGGTCACGCATCGAAGCAGGAGAGGATCACGCCGACTCGGTCCACCTGTGCGATTATCCGGAAGCTCAGGTTGAGAGGATCGACACGGTCCTCTCCCACCGGATGGCGATGGTGCGTCAGATCGCGAGCCTCGGCCGGGCGTGTCGTTCGAGGGAGAAACTGCGTGTCAGGCTCCCCCTGCCGGCGGTCAGGATCATCCTGGCAGACAGGAACCTGGCAGACTCTCTCTCGGGAGATGTCGGGCTCATCGCCGAGGAACTAAACGTCAAGGCGGTCGAGTTCGTCGATGATGCGACGGAATACGTCACCTACGAGGTGAAGCCGAACTTTCGCACCATCGGTCCCCGCTTCGGAAAGGATGCCAGGCGAATCTCCTCGGCTCTCTCGAATCACTCCGATCCATCCGCGCTGATCGCTGCGGCAAACATTGGCGATGAGATCTGTCTCGTCCTCGACGATGGCGTCGAGGTCACTCTCGAGGCTGCCGATCTCGATGTCCGCCTTCATCAGAAGGAGGGGTGGAGTGCATCCCAGGGGCATGGAGTTGTGGTGGTGCTCTCGACCGAAGTGACTCCCGACCTGAAGCGAGAGGGAATGGCGCGGGAGGTGGTCCACCACATTCAGGCGTTGCGCAAGGAACTCGACCTCGGTTACGACCAGCGACTCGATCTCGCCGTCGAGACAGACGGCGACGTTGCCCTTGCGGTCAAGGAGCACGAGAGCACCATCTGCTCCGAAACTCTCGCCGACAGGCTGACTGACTCCCCACCCATTGGAGCGGTGGTCCGGGAGGTGGAAATCGAAGGGGTTTCGGCGAGGATCTCGGTTAGAGCGCTCTGATCTCGGTCACAGCCGGACGCTCTTCGACGGTCCCGTCCGGAGCCCTTCTCTTCCTTCCAGAGCACGGGATTCCCGCACCACTTCCCTTCCATCGGCACTATTCCTAGGGACAGGGAGGCTGGAGGAGACAGTCGAGGCCATCTGGCGTCGGGTCCGATCCACAGCCTGGAAAAGGAGCCGGAGGGGGACTGCCGGAAGAAAACAGGTAAATCAGGGTGTAGATCGGGTCGGAGATGTCGGTGTTCGAGTCATCATTGACGTCGAGAACGTCGGGACACGAGCAGATTTGAGTGCAGTTGAAGAGGACCGTCAGCGTCAGAATGGCATCTGAGATGTCGATGGATCCATCCCAGGAGGCATCACCGCGGATGAATTCCTGAAGAAGTGGCCCCTCCTGCTGGTGGATGATCACCACATCGGCCAGTTCATCGATGAGGGTGAGATCGAGGTCTCCGTCGGTGTCGACATCCATCATCACCGCACAGCTGGCAGCGATGGGTGCGAAAAACTCCTGAACGAAGGTGAAATTTCCATTGCCGTCGTTTTCGAAGAGGAACCAGTCTCCCTGGTAACTGGAGGTGACCCAGTCGAGGTCGCCGTCGCCATCGAGGTCGCCGACGTCTGTGGCGAGGGGAAAGTTGTCACAGGGGTATCCGGTCGCCGATGAGATGGTGCCGTCGCCGTTGCCGAAGTGAATCGTACCGTTGTCCTGGCTGGCATTGACGCTGGTGATGTCGAGGTCGCCATCGCCGTTGAGGTCTCCAAGAGCGAGCATCCATGTGCCGCTGGAAGTGGGCTCGCTCCCCGCTTCGGAGAAGGTGCCATTGCCGTTGTTCAGGTTGACGACGATTTCACCGCTGTTGATCATCCCGATCACCAGGTCGAGTCTGCCGTCACCGTCCATGTCGCCCGCTGCCAGTGAGCGTTCGCCGCTGCCGCCGCCATCGAAGAAGCTCGGTCCGCCGAAGACACCGTTGCCATTGTTCAGAAGGATCGACATGTTCGACGTTCCGTAGTTGGTATTCACGATGTCGACATCTCCATCCCCATCGACGTCGAGAACCGCCACGCCGCGAGGGGCGACTCCGACGGCGATCTGCTGCTGCGGCGCAAAGGTGCCGTCACCATTACCGAGGAGGATCGAGATGGTGTCTGTAGCGATGTTGCAGACGACCAGGTCGACGAGCCCATCATGATTGAAATCGGTGGGTTCGTTGGGGCTCGCCTGCATGTTGACGGGGCTGGGGGGATTGACCATCTGGGTGAACAGGCCGCTGCCGTTCGCCTGGTTGAGGAAGACGCGCACGTCGGCGGTGTCCTCGTTGATCACGGTGATGTCGAGATGGCCATCGTTGTCGAGGTCCGAACCGATTCCGCCGTAACTGCGCGTCGAGACGTTGGGGTTGGTCCTGGTCGAGAAGGAGGAGATCTGCTGGAACTGCATCGTCGCCGGGGCTGCCGTGGTCCAGAAGAGGAAGGAGTAGCCGCCGGACTGCAACGGCGAGCCGTTGGTAGCGGTGATCGCCGTCGACAGGATCACCATGACGTTCTCCCCCGCCGAGAAGGGGGTGTCCGGGGTGAGGGTTACCGTCTGGTCGCCGTTGGAGAAGCTGTAACTGCCGCTGACGGTGCCGCTCCAGCGAGCGAACGCCCAGAAACTGGTTTCGCCGATGGTCGACGGATCGACCTGCTGGTCGAAGTGGACGGTGATGACGCCGTCGACCGCACTCTGAAGGGCGTTGCTGGTGGGGCTCGTCTCGAGGACGAGGAGATCGCCTGCGAGGACAGGGCTCGCTGCTCCTGTGCTCAGGAACAACGCAGAAAGAAACGTAAGAACACCGTACAGGAATCTCATCCGGGTATTCAAAGGACCACCTTCCTCGCCTCGATCGAAAAAATCAGGCTGTGACATCGATAGCACCCCTAGCCTGCCATCACCAGCCTCCCATGATAGCAAGATGGGCCACGGGAACCACTCACCAGAGAGCGACAGGTGGGGCAGCACCTTGGCAGCGAGGAATAAAAACCTTTATCCTTGGTCCAGCAGCAAAGGAGGCGCCGTGAGTAGCGGACCCTGGCATACGAATTTGGAGACGGCACGCGCTGTCGCTGGTG
>DQQH01000009.1 GCA_015664425.1 Planctomycetota bacterium | reverse complement strand
TCCGTGACTCAACAGGCTCCGACGTGCTGGTCTTCGTCGACAACATCTTCCGTTTCTCCCAGGCGGGCTCCGAGGTCTCGGCGCTGCTCGGGCGGATGCCGAGTGCGGTCGGTTACCAGCCGACCCTTGCCACCGAGATGGGGCAGCTGCAGGAGAGGATCACCTCGACCAAGAAGGGATCGATCACCTCGGTGCAGGCGATCTACGTCCCAGCCGATGACCTGACCGACCCGGCTCCGGCAACGGCATTCGCTCACCTCGATGCGACCACCGTTCTCGACCGTGGCATCTCCGGCAAGGGAATCTACCCCGCCATCGATCCTCTCGCTTCGACTTCGCGGATCCTCGATCCCCAGGTGGTCGGCGAGGAGCACTATGCCGTTGCCCGCGAGGTGCAGCGGATCCTCCAGCGTTACCGCGATCTCCAGGACATCATCGCCATTCTCGGAATGGATGAGCTCTCCGAGGAGGACAAGATCCTCGTCGGCCGGGCGCGGCGCATCGAACGCTTCTTCTCGCAGCCCTTCAGCGTCGCCGAGGTCTTCACCGGCATCCCCGGAAAGTACGTCGAGGTCTCAGAGACGGTCCGCTCCTGCAAGGAGATGATCGAGGGCAAGTGGGACCACCTTCCCGAGCAGGCGTTCATGTACGTCGGCACCATCGAGGAGGCGATCGAGAAGGCCGACAGGATGAAAGCGGAGGCATAAGCGGTGGCGGATAAAGGCCTCACCTGCACGATTCTGACCCCCGATGGCTCCGCCTTCGAGGGCGATGCGACCTATGTCGAGGCGCACGCCCTCGATGGCCGACTCGGCATCCTGTCGGGCCACGCCCCGCTCATCACCGCCCTTGGCAGCGGCCCCCTGCGCGTTCGCACCGCCGACGGCGACCACCGCTGGCAGGTCGACGGCGGCTTCCTCGAGGTGCTGAAAAACGACGTCTCCATCATCGCCGAAAAGATCAGCGCCGAGGAGTGAGGATCGGTTAGGGTCTGACTGGCCCCGATCGTGCTTCCATCACCTGCAAGGGAGATCGCGATGAAAAATTTCCACATTCTGCTCCTCTGTACCGTGGCGCTGGTGACCATCTGCAGCGGCTGCGCACACTTCAATGCCGATTTCAACAGTGCTGGGATTCCCCAGCAAAAATACCTGGTCGGCGGCGGCTGGAATATCGAGTACGTGGCTCCGATGGCAGGCGTCTGCTACTGGGTCGAGAAGACCACCTCGAAGATCATCAAGATGAGGTCGTTGGAAAAGGGGGAAAAATTCGAGGCCTCTCGCCCCCCGGATCGCGGCGAGGTGTTTGAAAATGTTATGGGCGTGTCTTATCAAGAAGCAGTGAGCCAGTTCTACTTCATCCCCAGCTGACAGGTGCGCGCGATTCTCGAGGTGGTTTCACCCGTCGATGAGAAGAGCCGCGGGATCGATTTTTTCTGGTAGTCCCTTGTGTCTGGGAGGACCCTGGAAAGCCGTATCTCAATTCCTGTTCCGATTTTGTATGGTTTCACCCTGGCTTCGAGGCTGGGGCCTGCACCTGGCACGGCTCATCTCGCTGGGAAGACCCGTTGCTTGTATCGAATTGGAGGAACGATGGATGAGATGGACCGTTTCGATTCGGACGACAATTCCGATATGTCCCAGGAGGAAGCAGAGGTCCTGGAAGCCTTCGAGCAACTCGATTACGAGCAGAACCTGCCGATGGGTGTGGTCGCAGGTCTCATCGGAGCGCTCGTGGGGGCGGCGCTGTGGGCCTGGATCACCGTGCTCACTGATGCCCAGATCGGCTGGATGGCCATCGCTGTTGGTTTCCTCGTCGGGTTGGCGGTTCGCATCTTCGGCAAGGGTCTCGATAAGGTGTTTGGAATCGTCGGAGCTGTGCTCTCGCTGCTTGGCTGTGTTGCGGGCAACGTGTTTGTGATTTGCGGCGTAGTCGCATCCGGCGAAGAGGTAGGATTTTTCGAGGTGCTAAAAAATACCGCCTTCATCAAGGAGGCATTCCAAGTTTCTTTCCACCTGATGGACCTGCTCTTCTACGGAATTGCGGCGTACATGGGCTACAAGATGTCGTTTCGTCGGTTGACGATGGAAGAACTAGGAAAGAGGCTCAACGTCTCGCCCGACGGAGTTTAGTCCCGTGGTCGAGAAGTTCTGTCGGAAGGGTCCGCCTCGACAGTAGAATCACTCAAAAATCAGAAACCCCCAAGCCGGCGGAAACGAGGATCGGATGGTAACCTTCGAGTATCGCATCGAGCAGCTCAAGTTCGAGACCGGGTCGTCGAGTGAGGAGCAACTCCTCGCGGCGATCAATCACTTCGGCAGCGAGGGGTGGCGCACCACCAGGATGTTCGCCGATATCAGCCTCAAGAACCTCGCCTCCCTCAAGGGAGGCATCAAGCTGATGCTCGAACGAGAGAGCCAGGGTTGACCGAGGGTGGATCCTCACCCTGTCTGGGAAGTCGACAGTTCGGTGAACTGACCCTCTCCCCCTTCAATTTAGATCAGGTGCATGATTGCCCTGCAGGGTATGTGAGGGTGCATGAACGAGAAGCAACAGCTCGAGGTCGTCGTTGAGACAGAACCAACCTTCGACGATCCGAAGTTCGATGAGATTCAGAAACGGGTTCGGCGCGAACAGGACTTCAAGGGCGCCTGGATCGCCGGGCTGGTCGCTGCGCTCGTCGGGGCGGGCCTGTGGATCGTTACCACCATCGCCACAGGTTTGGAGTTCGCCTGGATGGCCATCCCCGTCGGCTACCTCGTCGGCATCGCCATCCGGGAAGCGGGCGCGGGAATCGACCGAAAATTTGGCCTGACAGGGGTGGTGCTGACCCTCTTGGGCTGTGGGATCGGCAAGGGGGTCTCCGCTTTTCTTTGGCTATCCGCGAATTTTGGCATCGGCTACATCGAAATTATGGACCTCCTCACCCAAAAGGGCATGAACGGCCTGGGGATGCTCTTGCTGACGCCCATCATCGCTTCCTATCCGGTGGATCTGCTCTTCTACCTGGTGGCGCTGGTACTGGGGTACAAACTGTCGAATAGCCAGTTGATGACCCGGGAGATGGCAAGGCGGATTTCCGATTTGGATCCGAGCCCTCCGGAGATGGCGAGCAGGAGAATTCCCAACCGCGTCCGGCTGTTCGGGATCTTGCTGGTGGCCGGCTCGGCCATCCTGTTTTTCGACAGATGGATGAATACGGATTCAGTTGGGATGTTGCTACTCAGAAACAATCTCGAAAGCCTGGTATCCTATCTGGTGGCCCCCCTCCTTCTCCTTGTGCCGCTATTTCTGGGGTACAAGATGTCGTTTAGCTGGTTGACGAGCCAGGAGATGGCAACGCGGATTACCGATCTGGATACGAGCGCTCCGAACATGGCGAGAAGGAGAATTCCCAAGGGCGTCCGGCTGGCCGGGATCTCGGTGGTGGCCGGCGCCGCCATCCTGTTTTTCATCAGCTTGATGAATACGGGTTCGGTGACGGCCTTGGTTTTCGAGGGCAGTTCCGAGGATCTGGCTTCCACCCGGGTGGTCCCGACCCTCGATACGGCGATCGAGAAGGGGCACAACGCCGTCTGGTGCGCCTCATTCCTGTCGGCCTGGAAGGTTGTGGAAGAAGATGTGCTCGGGGAACCGCCCTCTGTTGAAGGGGACCCCCAGATCGCTCTGGCCCTCAACAGAGCACCAGACCCGAGGCCTCATATCCCCGAGGAGAGCCTCTACGTGGCTGCCGGATTCAGCGATGAGGGCATCATAGAGAAGATCCGCCGGGAGATGGCGAGTAAGTTCCCGTCGAGGGAACTACCCAGTTTCAGTGGGCTCGTGCCGAACTCGCTGGTTGCCTACGCCTATCTCGAAGCGAGTGTGAAGTTTTCCATCCCCTACCTGCAGGGCAGCGATCCCCTCTATTTCACCGATTCCTCGGGAGAGAGTACGGCGGTGAATTCCTTCGGCATTCCCCCAAAAAATCTTGCCGCCTCTCGAAAACTCCACAAGCAACCGGCGGTGCTGTTCAGAACAGGACGACCGCGAAGCCGCTCGGCAGAGTTCGCCATCGATCTGGATTCCACATCTGAACCCCATCAGGTCATCGTCGCCATCGTCGAGCCAAAGGCGACGATGGCAGAGATGATCGGCTCTGTTGAAGAGAAGATCGCCGAGGCTGAAATTACCCGCCCTCGGGAATTGGGGATCAGTGATGTCTTGCTGGTGCCAGAAATGGCGTGGCGCCTTTCCCATCGCTTCCAGGAACTCGAAGGGAAAGTATTCACGAATTCAAAGTTGAACCTCCCGCCAATCGGCCAAGTTGTGCAGGACATCGAATTCCGCCTGGACCGATACGGAGCCGAGGTCAAGTCTCATGCCCAGATGCTGGCGAAGGGGGGAGGTTCGCCCCCTTATATTTTCGACCGCCCTTTTCTTCTCTACATGAAAAAACGAGGGGCAGACACGCCCTACTTTGCCATGTGGGTCGACAACCCTGAACTGCTCAGCAAGTGGCAGCCGGAATGATGCAGCCAGCGATGGCTCCAGCAGATGCGGTAATCTGGTAATCTGGAGGGCGCTTCAGGCAACGAACCCGCCCGCCAACGAGAGCGAGGAGAGATGAGCAGCAATTCGGCGATGGTCATCTGGGGTGGGTTGATCACCGGTGCTTCCAGCATCGTTCTCGGTGCCGCCGGATTGACCAATGTCTGAGGATTCATCGTCGGCTGGCTGGGTTTGACCCTCGGTTTCGTGACCACCTGCAGCGCCCTGGGCCATCTGCGCCGCGAGGAGCGCAAGAAATCTTGATGGCCTGTCGTCAGTTTGCTTCCTGAACTCCCCGGGTCCTGAGCGCGGATCGTCGCGATTCTGACCGATGGTCCAGCCCTGCTGGCGCCGCTGAGTTTGTCGATATCGCCGTCAGAACCGATACTTCACTGCCAGACCGCCCCAGTTTTTTTCTCGATTCCTCAGGTCACGATCGACACCTCTGGCCCGAAGGCAGGACCCGGCTTGAAGACGGAAGAACCCCAATCTCTCGAGGAGATGCGCAGAGATTGGCGAGCCCGCCAGCAACTGGCAGCCGCCGACCTCGAGTGCAGGAGGAAGAAGTCCCTGATCGAGGCGCTGGTGGGTGTCACGGTGCTGGTGGTGGTTGAACTGTGCATCATGGCAGTTTTTGGCGGTCCAGACCTGCTTACGGTCTTCTGCGTCGTAAGCATCGGCTATCTCTTTGGCCTGTTTTGTATTCGTCACCACTGGAGTGGGGGTGTCGGCATTCTGATCCACGGAATGGGTCTTGGCATCACGTTCATGCTCCTCGGCGGTTTTCACGTTTTTTGGTTCGGTATCTGGGCGATCTGGGGATGGCTCATCGCCAACGCCATCTCCGGAGCCAGGGATAGCCACCTCAATCCTTATTGAGGCCGAGGGTCCACCGCCCGGGGGTGTTCCAGGGCTGTCATCAGAGCGCCTCGACGACCGACCGATAACATCAGAAACTTCGGAACCTTCCATCATTCGGGGTTGCCCCGCTTGCTGATGACAACTACGGTGGCCCCATCATCGGGCACCAGCCCGCAGAGGCGAACAACAGGACCTCTCCGATCCCACCGGTTTCATTCGAGGGGATCGACCCACGGGGGTCTCGCCAGAAAACCCAGATCTTGCCCCTCTCTGTTGTACGGGTCGGAAACGGAAACCCGTTTCGTCCAGACCCAGTCTGTATCGATACGGCGGAGAACCAGACGTCATGACCCATCAAGCAACCCAGGGCTCGACCGGTTTCGACCTGTTCGGCCTCGACAAGGCCCTCATCCGCGGCGTTCGTGCCGCCGGTTTCGATCGACCGCGGCCGATCCAGACCGAGACGATTCCCGCCATCCTCGACGGTCGCGACGTGCTCGGTCTCGCCCAGACCGGCACCGGCAAGACCGCCGCCTTTGCCCTGCCCATCCTCGATCGGCTGCTGGAAGCGCGCCGCCGGGGCTCCCGGGTGCTGATCCTCGCTCCGACGCGGGAACTCGCCACCCAGATCGCCGCCGAGATCCGGATCCTGTCGAAGTTCACGCCGTTGAAGCTGGTCATCATCTACGGGGGTGTCTCGGCGAGAAACCAGATCAACGCCCTCCGTCACGGCCCCGAGATCGTCGTCGGTTGCCCCGGCAGGGTCCTCGACCTGCTCCAGCAGAAGGAGTTGCGCCTCGACCGTATCGAGACGCTGGTCCTCGATGAGGCGGACCACATGTTCGACATGGGCTTCCTCCCCGACATCCGCCGGATCCTCAAGGCGCTGCCCGAAGAGCGCCAGAACCTGCTCTTCTCGGCGACGATGCCACGAGAGATCCGCCACCTGGCGGACCGCCTGCTGGTCGACCCCCATGTCGTCCAGCTCGCCGACAGCAAGCCGGCGGAAACCATCGACCACGCCCTCTTCCCGGTGGGGGAGCGGCGCAAGCGTGCCCTTCTCGAAGTTCTGCTCACTAGCGATGAGTGCCAGTCCGCCATCGTCTTCCTGCGCACGAAAATGCGCGCCCGTCGCCTGGCGGAGCAACTGGTCAAGGCTGGTTTCAATGCCGTCGCCCTTCAGGGAAACATGTCCCAGAACAAGCGCGACAAAGCGATGGAGGGCTTTCGCTCCGGTCGCTTCGACTTTTTGGTGGCCACCGACATCGCCGCCCGCGGTATCGATGTCAGCGGCGTTTCCCACGTCATCAACTTCGACGTGCCCAACACGCCCCTCGCCTACACCCACCGGATCGGCCGCACCGGCCGGGCGGAACTGGAGGGGATCGCTTGCACCTTCGTCACCAGCGCAGATCGCGATTGGGTGCGCGATACCGAACGGATGATCGGCTCGCCGATCCCGCGGAGGCACATCGAGGGGTTCGAAGCTTTCGCCGATGAGGTGACCGAGAAGCGCCTTCCGGCGCGCAGCAATCGCAGGAGGAAACCGGGTGGCCAGGGTCAGGGTCAGGGTCAGGGTCAGGGACAGGGCGGCTCCGGTGGCAACCGCCGCCGCCGTCGGCGCCGTGGCGCCCAGGGTGGCGGCGCCAGCCCATCGGCGGGCGGCCCCAGAGGCAGTCGCCGCCGCGGGTCGGGAAACCGGAAACGTAGCCGTAGGGCCACCGGTTAGAGGCGTCTGCGCCGAGTGGATGTGGGTGAGGCGGTGTCATGACCGATTCGATCAGTGAGCAGATCGAGAGGGAACTCGCCCTGACCGAGGAGCGGGAGCAGGTCACCATCCTCTATGCCTGCGAATCGGGGAGTCGTGCCTGGGGTTTCGAATCGGCCGACAGCGATTACGACGTACGCTTCATCTATCTGCGCAAGACCCCCTGGTACCTGTCGATAAAGAAGCAGAGAGATGTCATCGAGAAACCGATCGATGACGAACTCGACATCTCGGGCTGGGATGTTCCCAAGGCCCTCGAACTGCTGCGCAAGTCGAATCCTCCCCTCATCGAGTGGCTCCAGTCGCCGATCGTCTACCGCCAGCGGTCGACCTTCATCGATCGCCTCAGAGACGTGGTGGAGGAGTACCATTCGCCGGTAGGCTGCATGCACCACTACCTGAACATGGCTCGCAACAATCTGCGGACCGACCTGAAAGAGGACAGGGTCTGGACCAAGAAGTACTTCTACGTGCTGCGTCCGATCCTCGCCTGCAAGTGGATCGAGGAGGGCCGAGGGGTGGTTCCCATCGAGTTCGCAACTCTCCTCGACGAACTGATCGACGACACGGAATTGCGCAGGGAGATCGACGCTCTGCTCGATTTGAAGCGCGCTGGTGCCGAACTCGATCGCGGGCCAAGGAACCCGGTGATCTCCGCTTTCATCGAGGTGGAGTTGGACAGGTTCGAGGGAAAAGCACAGGATCCCCCGCGGACGAGGGATCCCGCCCTCCTCGACCGTCTCTTCGTCGATATCCTCACCGAGGTGAACGGGGAGGGCCTCCAGACCCCGGATGAGGGCGACGAGGGATAAGCGCCGGGTTTCTTCGCCAGGCATCGACGGGAAGATGCCCGGGAGTTGGCGGTCACCGGTTCATCCAGAGAAACGAGGAGAAGAGGGCCCGATGGAGGAGAAGAAAAACAGCTCCCCCTGGGTCACTGTTATTCGCGGGCTCGCCAGAATCGGGAGCATTGCCACCATCACCTTCTGGTCAGGGATGCTCATCGCTGAGCTGGTCGGCGGGAATTTCGGCAGCTTCAATTCGTCGACTGAGGTGGTCCATTTTATCCTCTGTCCAGGAGGAGTCTGCGCCGGCATGATCATCGCCTGGAAGCGGGAAGGGCTCGGTGGGCTGCTGACGACAGGCAGCATCATCGCCTTTCATTTTTTCAGGCCTGACCTCCTCTTCGATCCGACCATCGATGGCCTGGCGCTGCCAGGCGTGCTCTTTCTGATCTGTGCGGTAGCCACCCGGGGGATCTCTCGCCGCCAGTGAAACTGCCGGTGGGCTGCCAGGAGTTCGAGGATCGGGCGCCAGTCCCACCGAGGCGATCGAGGGCATTGCGGTGTATCCTGGTTGGTGGTCCGGTTCGACGTGACTGCCAAGGAACATTCCACGGAGAATCGACCGTCGAAGAGGCCTGCACAGATGACCGCGAGGAAGGAAGATGGCGATGCCTCAAAAATGGATTGCTGCAACTGCCCTCCTGTTTTTGTTTTTTAGCGGGTTTTTCATCGTTTCGGCCACCTCCCCGGAGATTGTTCTGAAGGGACAGGTGGTCGATGAAGCCGGGAACCCCATCGAAGGGGTGACGGTGCAACTCAGCGGCATCGAGAAGTTCCGTGACGGCGCCTGGGTGCGCGAGCTGCGCCTCGGCATCATGCCGAGTTTCCAGACCGATGCCGACGGTCGTTTTCTGCTGCCCTTCGAGGAGAAGGATGTTCGCTACGACCTGTGGTTCGACAGGATCGGCTGGGCACCGACCTTCATCTCTGGCATCTCGGCCACTTCTTCTGAGCTCGAGGTCACTCTCGAACGCGGCATGGTGCTCACCGGCAAGGTCACCCGCCAGCTGCCCAACAAGACCCGCGGCGACCGCCCGGGCCCGGAGGTTCCTGTCCAGCAGACGGTGGTCGATCTCCGCCTTCCCTCCGAGGACCTGTGGTACCAGCAACGCTCCTTCACCGACGCCGAGGGAAGGTATAGTTTCCGCGTTTCACCGCCGCCGCCGGGAAGAGAGTGGCAGGTCGTCTTCGCTGGCGAGGTGGTCCCTCTCGAGATCGAGAAAGAGAAGCCGATCGAGGGACCCGATTTTCTGATCGAGGTATCCGTGTACTCCGGTTCCAAACGAAGGCTCCGGAGGGGTGGAGGGTGATCCGCTACTACCTTCTCTGTGTGGCATCGGCCGGGGTGTGGGCGGTCATCTCTTATTACATCGGCGAATACTGGATGAGCCCTCAGATCTGGGGGGGCATCGCCGTTTCGCCGCTCATCGGGCTGGTAGCTGGAGCGGTCTACCGGCCGGCCTACCGTTTTCCCTTTTCAGGCCGGGTGGCGATGTCGCTCTTCACCTTCTACCTTTCGGTGGCGCTCTTTGGCATCGCATGCGGCATCTTCGATGCTCTACGAGAACTACCCGACGGGAGCCAGCGAAACACTATCCCGGTCATCTTCCAGGGCCTTGCTGGTACATTCTATGGCGTCACCGCTACCGGGTTCGTGGGTTTCCTGTGGCCCCTTGCCCATCTGAATCACTGGTTCGTGGGCCGAGTTGCAAGGTGCCATCTCCAACCGTTGCAAGGCCCGGACCATCCTGGACGCTGATCGTCGAGAGGTCAGCCGGCACGAGAATCGAGGCGTCAACATGCCGTGGTCATCCCCTTTGTTCCTGCTGCTGTGGTGTTTCGTCACCTGCCCGGCACTCATCGCCGAGGGCCAGGGGATCACCGCCCTCGTCGATGCCACCTTCAAGATCACCAACCAGGATTCGACCGCCACCTGCTTCGTCGTTGCCCGGCCGGTGGCGGATTCTGCCAAGCAGGAGCTGATTCTGGTGACCGCCGCACACGTCCTAGAGAAGATGTCGGGCAACGAGTGCCGGATCGTGTTGCGAGAAAAGAGTGCTGACGGCACCTTTGACCGCAGGGAAGTGCTGCTCGCGATTCGCTCGGAGGGGGAGGCGTTGTGGGTCAGACACCCGCAGGTAGACGTTGCCGCGTTGAAACTGGAACTGCCCGTCGACACCAAGATTGCCGCACTCGATCTCGGCCATCTGTGGCCTGGAGCGGCGGGTGAAGGGGTCGAGCTCAAGATTTCCGATGAGGTCTGGATTCCCTGTTACCCCGCCCAGTTGGAGGCGAACAGCGCCGGTTTCCCGGTGTTGAGACGAGGCTCGGTGGCCAGTTCTCCGTCGCTGGCTGGCGCTGGCGACAGGACCTTTCTGGTCGACTACAGGACCTTCGGAGGCGACAGCGGCGCGCCAGCGATGGCAGTTGTGCGCGGGGGAAGGGGTCTCCCGGCGCGAAGGGGCCTGGTGATCGGCCTGGTGGTCGGCCAGCATCGAGAGACGACAACGACGACCACCCCTACCGAAGAGCGAACCGTACACGTGCCTCTCGGGTTGGGGATCGTGGTACGCTCCGAGTTCATCCGACAGACAATCGACCGTATTCCCGGATAAGGAGTATGCTACGCAACTATTGCCGGTGTTTGTGCTCGGGGTAGAGGAGCATGCGGCGGCTGCGAACGCCGATGAGCAGGCCCACCGAGCAGCAAGTTTGGGGCTCAGGGTGAGGAGAACTGACGATGCAAGATGATGGGCCGGAAGACTCCGGCAGAGGAGACCTGCCGGGGCAAGATCAAGGGCCTCAATACGTCGGGTTCTGGGCTCGAACCTGCGCAGCGCTGATCGACACCGTGCTGGTCTTGCTGATCATCCTCCCCATCTCGATATCGATCTATGGCTGGCCAGAGTTGCTGGATACCTGGAAAGATTTGCTCGCGGCTAGCGACTTGCAGGAACTGCGGGAGATCGCCGAGCGCAGGGATTCTGGCGCAGAAGAACCCGGAATCACCGGCGCGGCACTCGATTTTCTTGTCACCTGGGTGTTGCCGGCAATCGCTGTAATCTTCTTCTGGATCGCAAAGCAGGCGACACCGGGGAAAATGGTTTTCTCGGCGATAATTGTCGACTCGACCTCGGGAGAAGCTCCCAGAGCCGGGCAGTTGATCGGCCGCTACCTCGCCTATTTCGTCGCTCTTCTGCCTCTTGGCCTGGGGATCCTGTGGGTGGGAATCGACAAGAGAAAACAAGGCTTGCACGACAAACTCGCCGGTACCGTCGTTGTCAGGAAACGAAAGTAGTTGTCTCCCGCCGGTCACCTGCATCATTGACCGCCTCTGGGCGCCCAGTGTACGGTCCTTGCGTTGTAGATCCGATCACACCGTGAGGAGGCTCGATGTACACCGTCACCAAGGACATCCAGTTGCCCTGTACCGTCACCGGATCGTGGCCACGACCCAGGTGGTTCGACGACAGCATGTGGGGTCGTTCCCTCGATACCTGCATGATGGACACTAATTTCCGCGAGAAGTACCAGGATGCACTCGCCACCGTCATCAGCGATGAGGACCGCGCCGGTCTCGACATCCTCACCCACGGTGATCTGCACTGCGACAACGACATGGCAGGGCGCTCCTGGCACCACTACCCGCTGCAGCGCTGGGCAGGTTTCGATGGCGATCATCTGCAGTCAGAGGAGACTCGCTCGCCGTGGCTGCGTTACCCGCCGGGAACCCTTCTCAACGAGATCTACACCGGCTGGCGCTGGCCGCGGGTGGTCGACAAGATCGAGCACCGCCCCCTCGACTACGACAAGATCTGGCGGATGGCCCAGGCAAAAAGCGACAAGCCGGTACGCTTTGGCACCTGCTGTTCCCAGGTGATGGGCCTCTTCCTCGACATCCACACCTCTCACTACAAGGAGAACCGCGAGATCATCTGGGACATGGCGGTCGCCATGAACAAGGAGTTGCACGCCCTCAAGGATGCCGGTTGCAAATGCATCCAGATCGAGGAGCCGACGCTGCACTTCTGGGCCAACACCTACGGTAAAGACAGCGACGAGGTCCGGTTCATGCTCGAGGCGTTCAATCGTGAGGTAGAGGGCCTCGATGACATCGAATTGTGGATCCATACCTGCTGGGGAAACCCGAACATGCAGCGGGTGATCGACAACGACAGTTACGAACAGTCGTTCGATCTGTACATGAATGAGTGCAAGGGGGATGTCTGGACCGTCGAGATGACCGATCGCAGCTTCCGCGAAATCGAGTTGTTCGGCGCCGGCAAGGGCAACCTGCCGAAGAAGGTCTGCGTCGGCGTCGTCAGTCACCGTCACCTGCAGGTCGACAGCCCCGAGCAGATCGCCGAACGCATCCGCCACGCCTTGAAGTACATCGCACCGGAGCAGCTGATCATCTCCAGCGATTGCGGCTTCGGCCGCCAGGGCTGCAACCGCGACATCGCATTCTTCAAGGCGACCGCCATCGCCCAGGGGGTCAACATCATCCGAGGTGAGCTGGGACTGCCCACCAGCGACATCCGCGCGGTGGTACCGGAGCTGCAGACCGACATCGTGCCGAAGGTCGAGGCGTGAAGGTAGAACTCGACGAGGACCAGAGGCGTAAGTTTGCCGAGAAGTGTCGGAGAAACTCCCGGGTTCGATGGCGCATCGTCGCGGTCAGTTTTCTTTCCCTGCTCGGTGTCGTCATCCTTGTCATCCGCGATCCATCGAGTGAGAGCGCTGGCACTGAGCTCATGCTGTACGTCTCGATGGGAGTGTTACTCTCCAGCGTCCTGTTGCTCGGGGGACACAACTTCAGGGAAAACCGTTGTCCTGCCTGCGATGTGATGATCGGACTGAGGAACTGGCCGCATCCCGACAGGGACTCGATGAGATTCTGCGCAAAGTGTGGTGTGAATTGGTTTCCATCATCCGATGATCCACCGCTACGTGAACACATCGATGACTGACAAGACCTTGGGCGCTGGCTGTTCAGTTGATGAGGGCGCCTTGGAGCCGAGGGTAGCGCTCCTCTTCGACAAAAAAACCGGGGGAAGGGATCGGATCCCTTCTCCACGGTGGTTCATTTTTCAGTCCAGTTGCCGTTACAGGCAGTTGGCGTGGTCACAGGCACCGAGGTTGTCATCGGTGGCGTCCGTCTGGCAGGTGTCATCCAGGGCATAGCCGTCGAGGAAGAGTGCACCGAGCAAGTTCACCGCGTCGGCGAGGTTGAGGTCCCCTGAATCGTCGATATCACCGGCATCCAGGCATGTGAAATCCTGGTCAGCCAAGTAGAGGTAGCCGAGCAAGTTGATGGCATCGGCGAGGTTGCAGGAGCCATCCCCATTGAAGTCTCCACGCATCATCTCCGGATCTTGAGGGGTATCTGGGTCGAGAATGGTGATCGTGGTTTCGCCAGAACTAAAAGCTACAGCGCCGAGATTGTCGCCAGACATGACCCATGTGAGTGTCGTTTCTCCGGGTGTCATTCCTGCGAGGGCGCTGATCCTGTAGTACTCCGTACCGTAGATCGAGCTCTCGTATGGAGCCACCAGGAAAAACATGAAAGCGACGGCGGAGCCAGGTTCGACGGCGATATCGCACTGACCTGGAGGAAGAGGGTACTGGGCGAGATAGGCATCAAGTCCCGCTCCCAGCTCCATAGCGAGCAATTGACAGCTGCTGGGGGCGCTTTCGGAAACCCAGAAGGTATTCGAGAGGGGCAGAGGGCTATCCAGTTGAACCACAAGCTCAAATATCTCGCCGGGTGAGACGGTGATGTCGTCGACAGTCACCCCAAGGTCCGTCTGCGCCATCCCTGTGGAGGTCGCCAGTCCGTTGATGAGAAGCAGGACGCACAGGCAACGCAGAGAGCAGATCATCCGGCACTATTCTTTCATGGAATGGCGAGCGTCACCCAACTGTATTTTCCCGAGGCGTGAATGTACAAAAGAAATTCTGGGTGATGCAGTTGGCTGCAGTGAGTCTTCTCGACTTCTCGATATTTTTCGAGAATGTATACTACAAGGTTCTTCTACGGCGGCTTCTCCGACCCCGAAGGCAACCCGTGGTGGGGTGGTCGACAGGAAGTGCCCGTGAGCCCGAGATCTTCTGCTTCGTCGCCTGTTGGAACCGGAGCCCGGATTCAGGCGTTTGGGAGGGTGGCGTCGAAGTGGGCAACTGGAAAGCTGGAGCCAGAATTTGATCCCCCTGCTGTTGACCTGCCAGGCGGGGATCTTCCTGCTGGTTCTTGCCCTGGGGTTTCGCGCCGCGCGCAATGACCCCGACCTGAACATCGAGAACGCATTGCGTCGCTCACCGCGGCTGATCGCGACATCTCTTCTGCTTGTCGGGCTGGCTGCGGTGACGCTTTCGATGCAGTTTTACGATCCCTTCTGCCTCCTATTCCCCCTGGTACTTCAACTCTACGCGACCTGGGCCAGTTGGCTCATCCTCGCCACTCTCTTTGGCGTTGTCTCCGGCTACGGGTTGAGCCTGGCCCTCGCTCGCGGGCACCGGCAGTCTCGTAGCCTTTCGATCGCGGTTCTACTGCTCCAGGTGGCGATTGCATTGCCCTGTGTACGGCTGCTCTCGCCCATCGCCTCCGATCTCGGTGCCGGAGACACCCGCGGCGGTGTGGTGATCCAGACGCACAGTTCAACCTGTGCCGCTGCCTCTCTCGCCAACATCGCCCGGCACTTCGAATTCTCCCTCGATGAAAAAGGGGCGGCTGAGCTGCTCCTCACCACCCTGTACGGAACCAGCCCTGGTCAGATGCGTTTCGCTCTCGAGAAGCTTGGCATCTCCTTCACCACTCTCGACCCGAGCCAGTTGTCGCTGGCGGCCGTGCCTCCTCCGGCGGTCCTTTTCGTCGACCATCACGCGCTCGGTAGAGAAAGCCATGCAGTCGCATACTTCGGGTTGACCGACGACGGTTACGAGATCGCTGACCCGCTGATCGGAGTTGTCGTCTGGGACGAAGAATCTGCCGGGGATCGCTGGCACGGCAACGGCATCTCCTGCTTCAGGCGATGAGGTTTTCCGAGGAACGATTTCAATGGCGGGGTGCGTTTGCGAACGGACGGATCGAATGACCTCCCCCCATCCGCGTCGAAAAGTATCTTTTGCAGAATTTCTCTTTGTGAATAGACTGCTGGCCATCGAAGGCGACAATCGGTCCGTTCTCTTCTTCAGGAAATGCGAATGGAGCGCCCGATCGGCAACCGGGACCCTGAGCGAGGAGGGTATGGGTGGACAACATCGTATCGAAGCACGCCGGAGGGCTGGCGAAGGACACAGCGCTCGATCGGCGAGATGACGGCTGCTTTCACGGCGGTGCCTTCTTCGAGGCGGTCGGCGAGGGCTTCGACGATCTCCATCGCCGCCACGGAGTGATCAACGCCGACGTCCTCGACGCCTGGTTTCCGCCGGCGCCATCGGTGATCGAGACCCTCACCGATCACCTGCCGTGGCTCGCGAGGACGTCGCCACCGACTCACAGCGCCGGGCTCCTCGAGGCGATCGGGCGGGTTCGCGGCGTGCCCCAGGAGTGCATTCTCCCCGGGGCGGGATCATCCGACTTGATCTTCCTGGCGCTGCGGGAGTGGCTGACGCCCGATTCGCGGGTGCTGATGCTCGACCCCTCCTACGGCGAGTATTCCCACATCTGCGAGAAAGTGATCGGCTGCCACGTCGACCGTATCAGACTCGAGCGGCCCCTGGGTTACCGCGTCGACCTCGATCTGCTGACAGAGCGGAGCAAGGAAAATTATCAACTGGTGGTCCTGATCAACCCCAACAACCCATCGGGACAGCACATCGAGCGTGATGATCTCGAGAGGGTTCTCACGCAGTTGCCAGCGGGCACTCGTTGCTGGCTGGATGAGGCCTACGTCGAATACGCCGGAACCGATCAATCGCTTGAAGAGTTCGCAGCCGCGAGTTCCAACGTGTTTGTCTGCAAGTCGCTGTCGAAGGTCTATGCCCTCAGTGGCATGAGGGCGGCGTACCTGGTCGGGAACAATGAGGTGGTCGCGCAGTTGCGAAAACTGATGCCCCCCTGGGCGGTGAGCTTGCCGGCACAGGTGGCGGCGGTGCGGGCGCTGGAAGAAACGGAATACTATGCGGCGCGCCATCTCGAGACCCATCGGCTGCGCGAGCAACTCATCGAGGGAATCGAGGCTCTCTGCCCGGAGGGTAAGGTGATCAGCGGCGTCGGCAACTGGGTCCTGTGGTACCCACCTTCCTCGGCGGCGGTGACTGCTTCTGAGATCATTCGGTGCTGTCGTAGCCGCGGACTCTTCCTGAGGGGATTCGCTGATGCCGAGAGAGAACCGGGAGTCGATGCGGTGCGCATCAGCGTCAAGGACGCGGAGACCCAGGAACATATCGTCGAGGTGCTCGCCTGGGCCCTCGGCCAGGAGCAGTTCTTAAGCTGAGATGCCTTCCAAGGGCGACCGGGTTTCCAGGCCACTCATCGGCGATGACCGGGGGTCATTTCGGTCAATGGGGAGTTTCATATTCAAGTTGACCGGCAAGGCAGTTGAGTCCTGCATGTTTGGAAAATTGTCATCGGCGCGTCGGTAGGCACCGGGAAAAACCAGCCACCGGTTCGTAACTCCAGATGGCCAAAGGTGTTTCGTTTACTCTTCGGGACCCAGTTGGCCTTGGGTACCCTCTCCCCAATGCCCACTTCGCTGGTAGAATGGCATGTCTGTCGGGGAACCACTCCGAGAAGTCTGTCGAGGGATGTCCCTGCATCGGGGATCTGATTCATTATCGCGGTTACCTCGCATTGCTGGGCTGAGTTGGGTCATTTTGCTATTTGAAATTGGAACTGGGTGATGAACGCTCTCTGTTCAGGGGACCGTTCATCGAGGAAAGGGAGTGTCTAGATGTTGCGTTGCATTTCTTGTCTTACGGTCGTTCTGTTTGTCGGTTTTGCCCTGATTCCGGCCACAGTTTCGGCACAGCCCGCGCCCAACAGCACGGGTTTCATCGTTTCTGACTCCGACATCGTCGGCGGGATTCTCGGGGCTGTCGCTGCCCAGATCAACCCGATCCAGGACGCGCTCTACGCCTCGGGTGCGAACACCTTCCTCGTCGAGATGAGATATCTCGATGACCCAACCTGCGTCGACGACACCTACGTCGAAATCGCCGTTTACAACGGCGTCGATCTCGATGGCGATCCGAGTGACAACTACAACGGCAGCGAAGAGTTCAACATCGATCCTAACAGCATCAATTTTGCTGGCGCCCCGATCAATCTCTTCAGGAACGGTTCGGTCACCGGTGGCTTCATGCAAGCCGGGCCGGGGACTCTCAACCTCGGATTCCCCATCCCCGACATCACCCTGACAGGCATCATCGATCCTGGCTGCACAGGATTCATCAGCGACCCGGTGCCGGGGTTCATCTCGGTGGCGACCTTCCTGGCGATTCCGGCGCCTCCGCCCTTCAGCGGCACGATGGTCGACGCCCTGGCGTTCCTCGGGATCTTCCCCGACATCGATCTCGATGGAGACGGCATTCCGGCTCCCCCCGACATCGATCCGGATGATGCCTACTCCGCCGACTTCCAGCTGACCGGCGTGCCTGCTGTCATCCACCACATTCCGGTCACGATCGAGCCGAGTGCCAGTTTCATCGTTTCTGACTCCGACATCGTCGGCGGGATCCTCGGGGCGGTCGCTGCCCAGATCAACCCGATTCAGGACGCGCTCTACGCCTCGGGTGCCAATACCTTCCTGGTCGAGATGTTCGGCAGTGACGATCCCGACTGCCAGAACGAAGATGCGATCGAGATCGCCGTCTACAACGGTATCGACCTCGATGGTGATCCCAGCGACAATTACAACGGCTCCGAAGAGTTCGAAATCGATCCCAACAGCCACGACGACTACTGCAACGCCTTCAACTACTTTTACAACGGTAGCGTTGTCAACGGCTTCATGACCGCAGGGCCAGGAACCCTCAACCTCGGGTTCCCGATCCCAAATGTCACCCTCACCGGAATCATCGACCCCGCTTGTGGAGGATTCATCAGCGATCCGGTACCGGGATTCATCTCGGTGGCGACCTTCCTGGCGATTCCGGCTCCTCCGCCCTTCAGCGGAACGATGGTCGATGCCCTGGCATTCCTCGGGATCTTCCCCGACATTGATCTCGATGGAGACGGCATTCCGACTCCCCCCGACATCGATCCGGATGACGCCTACTCCGCCGACTTCCAGCTGACCGGCGTGCCGGCGACCATCATCCACACCTGCGGTGGCGGAACGCCTCCAGGCACCACCTTTCTCCGTGGCGACATAAACAGCGACGGTGGCCGCGACATCGCCGATGGAATCTCTGGACTCGGCTACCTTTTCCAAAACCAAGCGGAGCCGGGCTGTCTGGAAGCCGCCGACACCAACGACGATGGTACGGTCAACATCGCCGACATTATCTTCTATCTCGGCTACCTCTTCGATTCGAACATCACTTCGTTGCCCGAACCGTTCATGGCCTGTGGGATCGATCCGACCCCCGACCCACTCAGTTGCTTGACGTCGACAGGCGGCTGTCCGTAGTCGACACGGCACTGTTTTGTCAGAAGGCCCCGCTCCCCACTGGGGGGGGCGGGGCCTTTTGCATCGGTGAGGGTTGCCACAGCGAGTGGGAGGCGGATGATGGCGACCACCCCGAGACCGAGGAGGCGCCTTGCCCCTGGAGGATTGGCTCACCACCGAGACGCAGTTCACCGCCGAAGCGCGGTTTGCGCTTGCCTCGGCAATTACCGAAGCTGGCGGCAACGAGGTCTTCTTCTTCGGTTCTCTCGACGAGGAGGGCAGGCTCGAGAGTGTCGAGGTGATCGCCCGGGGGCACCTGGGTGCGGTTCCCGTCTTTCTCGAGCGGGCCCGGGAGCATCAGGTCCTGATTCACAACCACCCTGGTGGCGACCTGACGCCATCACCTGCCGACCTCTCCATCGCATCGGAGGCGGGTGCGAGGCGCCTCGGATTCTTCATCATCGACAATCTGGCGGAACTGGTTTACCGCGTCGTCGAGCCCTTCGCCGAGTCGAAGGAGATTCCCCTCGATCTCGAGGAGATCGCCAGCGCCTTCAAACGCGGTGGACTCCTCGATGCCATCCTTCCCGCTTTCGAGGAGAGGTCGGGCCAGGTCGACATGGCGGTTTCTGTTGCCCAGGCACTCAATGGCGATGAGGTGGTTGCACTCGAGGCGGGAACAGGTGTCGGGAAATCCTTCGCGTACCTGCTTCCCTCCATCCTCTGGGCAGTCAGAAATCGCGGAAGAGTCGTGGTCTCGACACAGACGATACCCCTCGGCGAACAGTTGATCAGCAAGGACCTGCCGACCCTCGACCGCGCCCTCGATGTCGAGTTCAAGAGCGCCCTGATCAAGGGGCGAGGGAATTACGCTTGCCGGAGAAAAACCGGGGAAGTTGCTCGCCAGCCAGAGATGTTCTCCACTGATGATGAGAGAGACCGCTGGAACTCCGAGATCATCGCCCGTCTGGGAGAGGCGAAAGAGGGGACACTCTCGGAGATGCCAGGAGAACCTCCGAACGAGGTCTGGAGTGACTTCCAGTCGAGTTCTGATCAGTCCCTCAAGGCGCGATGCCCTCATTACCGCAGTTGCTTCTATTACGAGGCTCGCCGCCGCGCATTCGGTGCGCACATCGTGGTGGTCAACCATCACCTCCTCTTCGCCGACCTGGCGCTCCGTCGCAGTTCCGGAGATTTCGAGAGCGACCTGGTGATCCCCGGATACCAGCGAGTGGTCTTCGATGAGGCTCACCATCTCGAAGAGGTCGCATGCCATCATCTCGGGGCGGAGATCTCGAGGCGAGGAGTCCTGCAGGTGCTCGGTCGACTCGTCTCGTCGCCGAGAAGAAAGAAGGGCACCGAAAGAGGCCGTCTTCCCTGGCTCATCTCGAACCTGAGAGAGGCGCAGCGAGGGCTTTCTCTCGAATATCTGGAGATGACTGTCCTCCCCGAGGTCCGGCGTCTTCGCAAGGAAGCGGAGATGCTCTTTCTGCGAGCCCAGGTGCAGATCGGAGATGCGCTGGAGGAGGCGGGATTTGGCGGTCCTTCCCCAGCCGATCCCCTCGAGGGACTGATGGCTCGAATTGGAAATGGCGAGAATGAGATCCCCATCGAAATCGTCTCCGGTCCTCTCTCCGACCTCAGGGAACAACTACTCAGCCTGCGAAGAGCGATCTCGAAGGGCGCCGATCTTCTCGAAGAGGAACCCTTCGAGCCGGCCGAGAGTTTTCAGGGTGCTCTCGTCGAGTATCGGTCGGCGATCCGTGGATTAGGTGAGCAGGTCTCGGCCATCGATTTCTTCCTCGGAGCGGACGGTGGGATCCAGCCGTGGCTCGAGGTGGGAGATGGCAAGCAGCGCAACATCACCTTCCGTGCAGCCCCATTGAGAGTCGACGAACTCCTCGCAGAATTCCTGTACCGACCATTGCGCTCGGTAGTGATGACATCGGCGACGTTGCAGGTGGGGGGGCGATGGTCCTACCTGGGTGAGAGGCTGGGATGGGACAGGGTCGAGGGCGGCCGCTTTCGCTGCGAGGCGTTCGGCTCTCCCTTCGACTGGAAGCGTCAGGTCCTGCTCGGGCTCCCCACGAACCTGCCCGCACCGGATTCACCTCAATACCTCGTCGAACTCGCCGAAGTGATCGTCGATAGTGCCAGCTTCTCCAAGGGCAGGACCTTTGTCCTCTTCACCTCGCACCGGATGCTGCGCGACGTTGCCCGGATGATCGATCAGAAGGTGAAGGAGATGGGCTTTCCTCTGCTCGTTCAGGGGCAAGCCCCCAGGAGTGAACTCCTCGCTCGATTCGTTCGCGCCGGGAATGCCGTCCTCCTCGGGAACCAGAGCTACTGGGAAGGGATCGACGTTCCGGGGGCGACACTCTCCTGTATCGTCGTTGCCCGCCTTCCCTTCCGCATTCCCAATCATCCCCTCGAGTTGGGTCGTGCAGAGGATCTGGAAGCGCGCGGACGCAGTCCCTTTGCACACCTTGCACTTCCACGGGCGGTTCTCTCCCTGCGCCAGGGATTTGGCAGGCTGATCCGGACCTCGACAGACCGGGGAGTCGTGGTGATCGCAGACAGCCGGATTCGCAACCGCAACTACGGCACCAGGTTCATCAACAGTCTCCCCGATTGCCAGCGATCGGATGGAACCTGGGATGAGATCAGGGAGCAGATCGCAGCCTACTTCAGCGAGAAGGAGATGCCGGCGTGAGGGTCCGTGGGATTGTCCTGGCCGCCGGCTCCTCCCGGAGGATGGGGAGCCCAAAGGCTCTCCTGGTTGTGGATGGACGACAGGTCATCGAGCGTGTCGTCGCGGCGCTGGTCTGTGGTGGCGTCGACGAGGTCCTTGTCGTGACCGGGGGCGAACATTCCGCTGAGGTCAGGGCCGTTGCCGAACTGTTGCCTTACGCCGTCAAAATCGTGAAGAACCCCGACCCTACCGAGGGGCCTGTGACCAGCATCCGGGCAGGGCTCCGTGTCGATGGCTGTCCCGATCTGGTGCTGATTCACCCTGTCGACGTCGCGGGAATCGAGCCCGTCGATGTGAAGGCGTTGATCGATCAATCGGGAGTTGCCGCGGAGTTCGATGCCTGGATCCCGTCCGTTGGTGGGAGACGCGCTCACCCTGTGCTGGTGCGCAGGGAAATAGCGATGAGACTCCTCGAGGAAGGGGGGCCTCCCCACTTACGGGCGTTGCTGCGAGAGGCGGAGATTCGAGTTCATCACGTCGAGATGAATGCACCTCGTCTCCGCCAGGATCTCGACGAACCGGAGGACGTTCAGCGGCTCGAGAGATTGATCAGGGAACGGGGCTAGCGGCCAGGACGGACGTTTCCTCGCACCCACTCCAGATGCTCCGTCCAGGTATCGGGGGAGGTGCCCTTCTCGGTCGCCAGTTTGAAGTGCTCCTGGGCGATGTCGTCGAGTCCCCTGTAGAGAAAGAGGATTCCCAGCGGGATCAGGTACTTCGGGCTCCCCTTGCCGTGGCGTTCGGCAACAAGGTCGAAAAGGAAGGTGTCGGTGACCTTCTTCCACTTAAACGGCAGAACCGCCCTGCCGTTGCTGACGCGGAGCCACAGGTGCTCATCATCGAGGTGGTCGACAGTGCCGTGCTCCTTGCGAGTTCTGGTGGCGTTGCCGAGGGGGACCAATTCGAGGGTGATCTCGTCGCCTTTCTCACCGATCTCCTCCAGTTGCGCCCGTGAGTCCTTCATGAACTGATCGAGGAGCTGAAACCCGAGAAGGTCAATCTCGATCAAGTTCACGATTTCATCGTTGGTGATATCGACCTGGAATTTCAGGGCGGCACTGACGCATCCCTTGAAGTCTCGATTCAGAGCGAGTTCCTGATAGGTGGCCCATAGCCCGGAGTAGCGCTTTCTCTCCTCATCTGCTCGGCGGAGAGATTCGACGCGAAGATACTCAGCCTTGGCGGCTTTAATCTCCTCGAGGAGTTCCTTGGCAACATCGACGTTACCGGGGTCGGCGTAACCCCCGACAGCATCGAGAATGGCAATCGCACCATCGTAATTTCTTGTGCCACGGAGAGACCGCGCCTTCTCCAGGTCAGATGCGATGCGAGCATCGATATCCTCGGAGATGCCGGAGAGGAACCCCTCTATCTCGTCATTGATCTCTGGATCCTGCCTGGCGCTCCTCGGTCGGTCATCGAGCAGAAGGTACGCTTGCCACAGTCGGCCCTGCCCCATCAGAAGTTTCGCCTGTTCGAGAATTTCTTGTCCGCCCGCCTGGCGCGCAACCAGACTGGCGTTCTCGATCGATTCGATTTCCAGGATGATCTGTACACTCGCATCGGTTTCCGAGAAATTCCGCAGCAGCCCCATCAGTCTGCGAAGCCGCATCGCATCGTTGGAAGAAGCTCGACTGCCCTCGATCTGTTCCAGCACCCCAGCTTCTTTGGTCTCGAGGTCGTCCTTGTAGGTCTGGATCCGCCTGCTGATGATCACCTGCGCTCGTTGCCTCTTCTCCTCGGCGAATTCCTCCTGGACGGTGGGATTACCCGAAGCGTCGGAATTCCCCTTGACCGCGGAGATCACGAACATGAGGGAGATCAGAATCCCCGCTCCGAGACCGATCTTGCTCATCAGGGTATTTCTGCTCCGGTAACCGCTGCGCTTTACCGAGCCAGAGGAACGGGGGCGTGAAGGCCTCGTTGTGGAGCTGCCACTACCCACTCTCCGACGCCCCTTGGGTGCGATCCGGGGGGAAGCCAGACCGGAGGTCGCTTCTGCTTCGTCGATGGCCTCGATCAGAATGTCCGCCGAGTCGAAACGATTGACGGGATTTTTTCTCAAGAGTTTGTCGACGATGCTATCGAGCTGGGTCGGCCGCCCCGTAGCGGTGGCTACGGGAACTGGGCGTTCCTTCAGGTGCTTCTCGAAAATTTCGACAATCGTATCGCCGGTGAACGGTGGATGACCACAGAGGCAGTGATAGAGGGTCGCACCGAGGGAGTAGAGATCACAGCGGCCATCGATTTCATCTCCGAGAACCTGTTCCGGCGAGATGTATCGAGGGGTGCCCTGGATCTTGCCTCCAGAAGAGCCCTTCTCGTCGATGGGAGCTGCTAGCCCCAGATCGGCAATCTTCAGCTGTCCATCCGGTCCGATGAGGATGTTGCCCGGCTTGAGATCACGGTGGAGGAGACCGTTGCGGTGGGCATGTGCGAGGCCTTGAGCAACCGACCGAGCGATGTCGAAAACCTCCCTGTCGGAGAGTTTCCCGCGCCGATCAAGTTTTTCCTTGAGAGTCTCCCCCTCGACAAACTCCATCGCGAACCAGCAGCGGCCATCGTCGAAACCGGCATCGAGAGCGTGAACGATGTGCGGATGATTGAGCTTGGCGATGGCCCGTGCCTCGCCGAGGAGTTCTGCGACCAGCTTCTCGTCTTGAGAGCGCGATGGGTGAAGGACCTTGACGGCGACAATCTTGTCGAGAGAGAGTTGCTTCGCCCTGTAGACAATTCCGGCGGTACCCCGCCCGATCGGCTCGAGAATTTCGAATCCTCCCAGTTTCGCAGGAGGGAGTGCCTGGTCGATCGCTTCGGAGACGCGCTTTGCCTGGGATTCGCTCATGAACCCCCTATCGATCGCGACGTCGAGTGCGCGGGACCCTTTCGAGTTGGCGAGAACTTTCGAAATCTCTTCAAGTTGGGCGTTGTCGATCAGCCGGTTCTTGAGTGCGGCTTTCAG
>DQQH01000075.1 GCA_015664425.1 Planctomycetota bacterium | reverse complement strand
GGACGCTGACCTCCGCGACCAGATTTCTCTTCCCTGGGTCGACGAATGCACCATTGAAAACATCGTCGGCATCTTTATCGCCCTCGATGATCAGCTTGGCGGTCATCGTCCCGTGTTCGCGAAGGCGCTGGGTCAACGCCCGGACATCGACCCCTTCGATCCCGGGGATTCCCTCCTCCTTCAGCCAGGAGTCGAGAGAACGGGTCGACTGCCAGTGACTGAAATCCCGCGACAGGGTCGAGATGACGAGGGCAGAAGCCTGGATCTTTCCGGACTCGAAACCACTGACCAGCGGATCCCCTTCTGACGACGGGGGCACGCCGTAATTGCCAATGAGGGGATAGGTGAGGGTCAGAAGCTGGCCGCGGTAGGAAGGGTCGGTGAGGGATTCGGGATAGCCGACCATGCCGGTGGCAAAGACCACCTCGCCAGAAACCGAGCGGCGACCGCCGAAGGCCTGGCCGCTGATCTCGGTGCCATCGCTGAGGATTAGAAGCGCATCGCCACGGGCAGATGGGTGTTCTAACCCCCGGAATTCCTTGAAGGATGGAGCCGCAGCAGCTTTCGCTTCCTCGGTCGCAGAATCCTGAACCGGGTCCGTCAAGGCCAGGCCTCCTCTTGCTCCACCGCCCAGCGCCTTGGTCGGCGGGGAACTCGACATTGTTAATCCTGGATTGGGGTTGCAGCACCCGGGGCAAGAGTCTACCCGAGAGAGCGAGGAGATGAAGGGTACAGGCGCAGAAACATCCTCTTCAGTGGCGCCAGCCGACCAGAACACCACCGCGACCGGTCCGACCCAAATCTCGTCGGTGGCTGAAGAGGTGTGGATCCTCGTAACTACAGCGATCATCCCAGGCGATCCGGTCGGAATCGATCCCCGATCCGACGAGAGCGGCGTCGGCCATCACTCTCAGATCGACCCCCGAACCGCGCCCTGCCTCCTCGGCTCCAGGCTGGCCCGCCAGAGCCGCGCGGACCTCGTCTCCAACCTCGTAGCAGTCGCCGCAAATGGCCGGCGCGAGGGCAGCGATGCGCTCCCTCGGTCGGCTTCCGCAGGCATCCAGAGCTGTGAGCAGCTCGCCGATCACCCCCGCTGCCATCCCCCGCCAGCCGCTGTGGGCAACTGCAACGATCCTCAGGCGCGGATCCGCCACCACCACCAGCGGGCAGTCGGCGCTGAGGGCGAGGAGGAAGATTCCCTCCTCGACGGCGATGAGGGCGTCGTTGCCGGTGAGGGTCTTCGATGGCTCCAGAGCTCCTTCCCCCGCCAGCGTCCGATCGACACGGAGGACCCGGGAGCCATGGACCTGGCCGGGGACCACCCAGCTGTCGAGGGGAACCCCGATCGCCTCGGCGAGGCGACGACGGTTCTCGAGTACCGCCTCGGGGCGGTCACCGGTGGAGAAACCGAGGTTGAGAGAGGCATATGGGGCGCTGCTGATGCCTCCGCTGCGGTCGGGACAGACGGCGACCAGACCGTCGATGGGAAAGCGGCCCCGGAAGCCTGCGAAGAGGTCACGACAGCACAGCTGCCGGCTCACTGTTCACCCGCTGCAGCCTCCACCGATGGCTTCTCCTGAGCGAAATCCTCGACCAGAGGCAGGACGAACTCGCGCGCCAGGATCTTGGTGATGGCGGCGAGGGGAATCGACAGCAGGACCCCCAGCAGGCCGAGGATCTTGCCGAAGATCATCAGGGTGACGATCACCGTCAGCGGATGCAAACCGACCTCCTTGCCGAGAAGGGTCGGGGTCAGAACCAGCCCCTCGAGCACCTCGATCCCGGCAAAAATCCCCCCCACCAGCGCCAGATTGGTGCCACTCTGGTGTTCCAGCCAGGAGAGGCCGAGCGCCGGCAGCACCGCGAACCACACCCCGACGTAGGGGATCAGCGACAGGAACCCCGACGCCAGGCCGATGGCAAAACCGAAGGGAACCCCCGCCACCATCAGACCGAATCCTGTCAGCCCGCCCTTGACCAGGCAGATCGTCAGCCGGCCACGGAAGAAGGCGGAGATGGTGCGGTGGATCTCGACGGCAATCCGTTCGATCCGTCCCTTCTGCCGCCCCGGCAGGTAGCCGCGGATACCGGCGATCATCGGGTCGATTTCGAGGAGGAAGAAGAAGATGTAGACGGGGACCAGGAAGGCCCACACTCCCCACGACAGCAAGCGTTCGACGCCAGCGGAAGCGATCCCGCCGATAGGCGGCGCCACGGTTCCACTTCCCTCGGGCCCGGCATCGTCCTCCTGGCCGAGAAAATCATCGATCAGGGTTCCAACGGTCGCATCGAGGACCGCCTCGGTGCGGCGCGCCATCGCCTCCTCGGCGTTGAGGTCCTGCTCGGGGGCAAAGCGCTTCTCGAGGTCTTCTCGCCAGCGTTCGATTCCGGTGACGACGCCAGGAAAGTCCCTCTCGAGCCACTCCTGACCCTGCTGGAGGTATCCGGGAAGGCGTTCGGAAGCGATATGGACTCCCCGGGCGAGGCTGGCGCCGCCGAAGAAAGCCGCACCTGACACGATCAGGATGACCCCCAGGAAGATGGTGGTCACCGCCAGGATTCGGCTCATCTTCAGCCGTTGGAGGAAGTCGGCGACAGGGTCGAGGATGTATGCGATCACCATCGCCAGAAAGAGCGGCGCGAAGATCTCTCTGAGCCAGACGACCCCGACGACGACAACCGCGATGACCACCGTCAGGAGGGTCAGTCGGACCGATCGCTTCTGTAGGAAGCTTCCCACTCGTCCCTTTCCGGGCAGTAACGCAGTGCCGGCTCGACGGCGAACACCTCGGGCAGCCTGCGGCCCCCGAATCCACCGTCGAAATCGCCGAGATCATCGCAATCCCTGCAACCCATCAGCCCCTGGTCGACGAGCTGGAAGACCATCTCGCCGATATCCTCGCTCGATCTCACCCCCCACAACTCGAATACCGCCGACGCCAGGCAGCCGAACTGTTGAATCGCGTGCTGGCGGATCCCCTCGAGGAGGTCCTGGCCGTTGACGTGCTGCCCTATCGAGGCATGAGACTGCTCTTTGAACCCGGGCTGATGAATCTGCCGGGTGGTGTAATCGAGGGCGTCGAAGAGGAACACGTAGGCCTCGCGGGCGAAGCGGGGTTCCGCCTGCACCAACTCCTCGAAACGCTCCTCCGGAGTCCGATCTCCCATCGGAGACCTCCCGACCTGGGTTGATCCGGGCGGCGAGCCGGAGACCACCGAGGCCGATGGGGCGCATCCTAGGAATCGAAAGTGAAGTGGCAAGGGAATCCGCTGCAAGTCGTTCCTGAATGCCCTTTCCGACCGATCGGAGGCGAAGTAGCGACATTTCCGGAACTTCAACGACCGAGGGCTGCGGGAAGTTCATCCTTCAACTGGCCGGGATCGGCAGCCTTCAGAACCCGGGCGATGAGTTCCAGTGCCAGTTCCGGCGACTGTCCCCGCTCGAGGGTTGCGCTGATCTCGCCGATCCACGCCGAGCGCTCCGCTGCCCGCCGGCGTTCTTCAGGCGACTCACCCCGCCGAGCCCAGATCCCCGCCATGAGGAGACGGGAGACGCGCAGGACCCGGTCCCTGACCGCCTCGCCACTCACCGCAGGGCTCAGTTCCGCCAGTGCTCGAGGATCGGAAGGGGGCTGATCGAGGACTGCATGGAAAGACTCGATCCCTCCACACGCCTCGATCGCTTCGGCGAGACCGAGGGCGACGCCGGGGCTTCCCCCGGTCGCATGATGAAGGGAAGTAATTTCATCCCCGCTGATGCCGTGTTCGGAGAGGACCCCAGCGAAATCCTCGACGTCGAGGGGCGTGCAGGAGACACGCTGGCAACGGGATACGATCGTCGACAGCAGATGCGCCGGGCGGTGGCTGACCAGCAGGAAAACGACGCCAGAGCCGGGCTCCTCGAGAGTCTTCAGAAGGGCGTTCGCCGCCGCCTCTCCCATTTTTTCGGCAGGGTCGACGATGACGACCCGGTAACCACCGCCACGCAGGGAGAGGCTCGCGACCAGATCACGGATGCCCTCGATGTCGATCTTACCGCTGCCAACAGCCTCGAGGTGGCTGAGGGCCCCGTGGTTCCCCCCGGCGAAGGCCTTGCAGGAACCACAGGTGCCACAGGCCCCGACCGTCTCCGGCTGTTCCCCACCGATGCCGCCATGGGGACAGAGGAGAGCTCCAGCGACCCGATCGGCGAGCCGTCGCTTGCCCGTCCCCTGCGGCCCGGTGATCAGGTAAGCGTGGGCGATGCGGCCGCTGGCAAGGGCTCGGGAGAATCCCCGCCGCGCTTCTCTCTGCCCTCTCACCTCAGGGAAGGACACGTTGCACCTCCTGCCACAGTCTGTCGGAAACTTCCTCGCACTCGCCGCTGCCATCGATGCGGACGATCAGATCCCCGGGGATTCCTACCGTCGTGGAAAAACCTTCAGCGACACGCTCCTGAAAACCGGGATTCATCTCGAAGCGATCGCGAGAGGCCCCCAGGCGTCTCTTGCACTCCGCCACCGGCAACTGGAGTATCAGGTTCAGGTCGGGACGGCGATCGCCGAGGACTGCCAAACAGAGATCTGCCGCTGGCGCCTCGCCGACACTTCCGGCGTAACCCTGATAGATGACCGTCGACAGGTGAAAACGGTCGCTGAGCACCACTGAACCCGCTGACAGCGCCGGCGAGATCAACTCCTCGAGAAGTTGGACCCGGCTGGCGAGGAAGAGCAGCATCTGGGTCTCGGGACTGATCGCAACCTGATCGTCTCCGAGGAGGATGTCGCGCACCGCTTCACCAAGGTGGGTTCCCCCCGGCTCACGGACGGTGACCACCTTCTCGCCGGCACTCTCCAGGCGCTCCTTCAGCCGCTGGAGCTGGGTCGACTTGCCACAGCCGTCGACTCCCTCGAAAGCGATGAAGCGCCCACTCACGGCAACGGCACCTGGGCGTCAGCCATGTAGGAGGACCGAACGAACGGTCCGGCGAAAACGAGGTCGAACCCCATCTCCATTCCCCGCTCCTGCCAGCGCTCGAATCGCTCCGGCTCGACATACTCGTAGACCGGCAAGCTCTCCGGCGTCGGCTGCAAATACTGGCCGATGGTGATGATCTGCACGCCGTGGCGCTGGAGATCCACGAGCAGGTCATCCACCTCCGACTCCGTCTCCCCCAGGCCCAGCATCAGCCCCGACTTGACCCAGTTGCCTTCAGCGGCTTTTTCTCGGGCACGCTCGAGCAGGTCGAGACTGCGCTGATAGCGAGCTCCGGGGCGGACCTTCCGGTAGAGGCTGGGAACCGTTTCGATGTTGTGGTTGAGAATATCGGGGCGAGCGTCGAGGACCCGATCGATGTCCTCCTGGCGGCCACGAAAGTCGGGGATCAGAAGCTCGACACAGATTCCATCGATCTCAGCCCGCAGTCCCTCGATGCACTCGACGAAATGGCCACTGCCCTGATCGGCGAGATCGTCGCGATTGACCGATGTGATGACGACATGGCGCAGACCCAGCGCTACGGTGGCCTCGATGAGCTTGCGCGGTTCTTCCGGGTCGGGAGGTAGAGGAATGCCGCCAGCGACGGAACAGAAGGGGCAGGAACGGGTACACACGTCCCCGAGAATCAGGAAGGTGGCGGTGCCGCGGCTGTAACAGTGGTTGCGATTGGGGCAGCGCGCTTCCTCGCAGATGGTGTTGAGACCTCCACCGCGCAGGAGCGATTGAACTCTCCGGCTCGATGCTGTCCTGCTGAGGGGCTGGCGCAACCAGGAAGGAAGCCGCTGCCGCTCCCATCTCGGGCCCCGCTTTCTGCTGCCCGGGGACCGCCTCCTCGATCATCTCTCGTCTCAAGCGCAGTCCCTCCCTCCGTGCCATCGCCCATCGATCGAACAGCAGCAGACTAGCGCCGCTGACGGCGGTGAACAAGCGCGGTTCCGGTCACAGGTTTCGTCGCCTGAGCCTGGCCAGCACCCCCGACAAGCGCTTGTGAATCCCCTCGACGCTCTGTCGGGCTCCTTCTCTCCCGCACTCGACAATCGTCTCGAGATCACTGAAATCTCCCCAGCGGCGCTCACCGACCGCCGGGTTGATCACGACGTCCGCCTTCGTCAGAGCAAGTTCGTTCAGTTTCCTGCCAGCGATCGCCTGGCAGCGCAGGATGCTGTCCCAGCCCCGCTCCACCGAGTCGATCACCTCCAGCTCCCGTGAGAGATCGACGGCGATCACTAGCGCCCCCTTGATCATCGCCCTCGCCTGAACGACGGGGACCGAACCGATCACTCCGCAATCGGCGAGCAGCATCCCATCCCTCTCGACCGGTGGGAAAAAACCGGGGATCGAACACGATGCAGTGACCGCTTCCAGCAACGATCCCTCCGACAGCACCACCTCCCTCGGCGGTCCCAGGTCGAGCGTCGGGACTGCAAATGGAATTTTCAGGTCGTCGAAGGTGTGTTCCCCGACGAACTCGCGAATCACCTCTCTCAGCCGCGATGCATCGAGGATCGACGCCTTGCGAATCAAACTGGTGAATCGGATTCCTCGACGGAGGCCGCTGATGATCGACTGGAAGGCGTTCTGTTCCGATTCACCTCCTCCCCCGAACATCACGCGCATGAAGACATCGTTGCGGAACTCCTCCGAGTTCATGAACGCCAGTGTCCGCCGGGTGAGAGCCCGGGCATCGGGCTCGAGGGAATAGATCGCGCCGACGAGGGCACCGGCAGAAATCCCGACGACGGCATCGATCGGCACCTTGGCCTCCTCGAGAACCTCGAGAACGCCGAGATGAGCGAGACCTCTGGCCCCCCCACCGCCGAGGGCAACCACCACCGGGATCTTTCCGAAGATCGGCAATCCGGGCCTCCTGCCACCCCAGGGGCCCTCCCCTGGCGAGCAGCCAGGAGGGTAACACAACTCCGGATCGGTCAATCGGGAACTGCCGGGGCGATTTGACGCCATCTGGGGGAGCGTCGTACTCTTCTGAGGACCCTCTCGACCAGCGTCGAAAGATCCGGGTCCCTCCGGCTTTCGAACTTCCTTCGCTGAAGGGTCATCATGCAGGACTGGAAACTGGGGCTGATGGTTGCAGCCCTCTGCGGGTTCCTCTTTCTCGCAGCAGGTGGGATTCAGACCTTCGCCACTCCCGGGTCAGACCCGGTTCTCAATCTCCTCGGCCCGCTCTTCAGTGGCAACTGGCTCGACACCGTTATCGCTCTGGCTTGCCTCGTCGCCATCATCGTCGCCCTGGTTCCCAACGGTCCTGGGGGCGTCTCTTCGGGTCAGCTCCTGCAGGGGGTCGCCCTCGGCTCGGCGGTCGTGGTCAGCGTCTGCATCGCCCTGACCATCTGGTTCGCCACCGGGTCCACTCCCGAACTGGTGGGGATGATCGCAGTCACAGCCTTGCTCCAGGGATCCATCGGTTTCGCCGCCGCAACTCTGCTCTTCTTCAGGAGCGAGAGTCGACCGCGAGCCACGGTTCCCCTGGTCGCCAACACAGGCCTTTTTGCCCTGGTGATTTTTCTCAGCTGGGGCTCCTCATTCCAGTAAGGGCAATAGCGATGAACATCCTCTACTGTGACGAATGCGGCTCGATCACCGAGCTGAATCATGGCCCGAAAGATGGCGGCATGAGATGTTGCAGCTGCGCCGGGGTCGAAGAGCCCGAGGTGCAAACGAAGACGGGCCTCGATCTTCTCGATGAACCCCCTTCCAGCCGAGATGACGCTGGTCTCGGGGAAATCCCGTCCCTCGATTCGGGGGAACTCGACCTCTTCTCCACCCAGACGATCGCCCGTCGCCGTGAAAAACCGAAGCCGCGAACCGAGACCACCCTTCGTCTCATCGAGGAGACAGACGAGGGAACCGCCGTGGAGACTCCCTCGCCCCAGTCTCCCGACGCGGGGTTCCAGACGACGACGGTTCAAGAGGAGCGCTGGTGCATCGATTGCCTGTGTTGCGACGGAAGCCTGTCGATCGAGCCGGTCTCGCAGAAGAGCCGCCTGTGCTGTCCCCGCTGCCGAGCGACGATGGTCATCGAGGCGAACGGCCAGGTCTCGTTGCTGACGATCGCCCCCGCCAGCCCCCAGCAGGTCGCTCACTTCGATGAGAGCCCGGCTGCGGAAACGACCCCTCCTCCGGCGCTGGCAGGACAACCGACTCCGGACCCGCTGACCTCTGGCGAAGCCGACCCCTTCCTCACCGACAACGCCATCGACACCCCGGCCACCTTCGAGGAGATCTTCTCTTCCTTCGAGGCGCCAGCGGAAGCCACCGCCAGCCCAACAGAGGCCCCTGCTCCTCAACCGTCAACGACCGGTGGTGATACGGCAGCAGCGGTCGATGACGACAATCCCATCGACGATTTTGTCGTCGAACAGGCACTCCTCGACTCCCCCCTGATCGATGAGGAACTTTTCACTGACACCCTTCTTCAGGAAACGACGAGTGATTCCCCGACCGAGGGACTCGCCGACGCGCTCCTGGGCAGCACCTTCGAGGAATCCCCGGAAAACCGCGGGTGCCCCGTCGAGACGCAAGCAACGGTCGGAACCATCGCCTTGTGGGTGACGGTCGCCTCGCTGCCCGCGCTCTTCGCGGTGCTCGCAGGTCATGAGAGCCTGGCGCCGGTCACAAGTGCCTTCTACAG
>DQQH01000154.1 GCA_015664425.1 Planctomycetota bacterium | reverse complement strand
GGACGCTTCGAGCGTTGGGAAAAAAAGTGACAGGAGATCGGAGTTGGCGAGCATCTTCTCGAAAATCGTAAGCGGGGAAATTCCCTGCCACCGCGTCTGGGAAGATGCCCATCATCTCGCCTTTCTCGACATCCGTCCCATCCAGGTGGGCCACACCCTGGTGATCCCCAAACGAGAAACCTCCTATCTCTTCGATCTCTCCGGGGAGGAATACCACTCTCTCTGGTCTGCGGTGCGAACGGTGGAGAGCAAGATCCGCAGCGCAATCCCCTGTCAGAGAATTGTGCTGAGTGTCGTCGGCTGGGAAGTAGCCCACGTCCACGTCCACCTGGTGCCGACCTCCTCAATCGGCGATTTTCCCTTTCCCGGCCCCGGCGATGGCGGGTCAGAATCTCTCGAGGAAGTCGCGGCCTTGATCGCCGCAGCAAACCGAGGATGAAACGCAACAACCAGGATGAAACCGGGCCCCGAGGGCTGCCTGCCCCCGGGGCCCGGTTGACTCCGATAATCACCGGATTCTATGGGCAGTTGCCCGTGCCTGCGCAATCGAGAGGATCGTCGGTCGGGTCGACCCCGCAGCCGGGGAAGGGAGGATCAGGCTGCCCCTCCGATCGGAAGAGATAATTGAGAAGAACGATCGCGTCCGCGACGTTCAATGAGCCGCTGTCGTCGATGTCTGCGGCATCGAAGCATCCGAGAACTCCGCCCCCGAAGATGCCAACGAGTATGTTCACTGCGTCAGTGATGTCGATGGAAGCATCGAGATTGGTGTCACCACGGATGAACAGGGGCTCAATGGAGCAGATGCGCGATTCGATGCCGAAGTCGTCAATCGCGGCCTCGACGAGAGAACCGGCAGCCAGGTCACTCGCAACGAAGCGGAATCTGACCTGGGAACTGGGAGTGATGAAATCGGAAACATGGTATTGGGCGAAGAACCAGCCGCCGTTCGATCCCTCGCCGGCTGGGCCGACAATCTCCAGTGTCGAGTAATTTCCACCACCATCGGCAGAGATCTCGACTACCAGGGTATCTGCGTTGGGAGCGGCACCGGTGTCGTTGGAGTACCAGCGCCAGTAACTGACGATGGGATCGGTTGTCCCCGAGAGGTCGAAGACTGGCGACAGGAGGGTCGTGAATCCGCCGTCGACGTCATTCTCGCCGAGGGACCCTCCCGGAGTTCCCTGCCCCGTCACCCAGCAGAGGGTTCCGACCTCGCTGTGGTCGCTGCCCGGCTGGGCCTGGGTCGGGTTCGGATCGACAAGGACCCAGGCGCCGGTGGTCGCGGTATCTCCGGTGAGACCACCTGTCCAGGTTGAACCTCCCTCGAAGTCATCCTCGGCAATGACCTCGATCGCTTCGAAAACACCCGCCTCATAGGTCTGCAAAGGAGCGTTACCTGGCGAGGTCACGGTGACCCCAGTGGTGTCAGAAGCCTGGAAGTAGAATTCGACGTTTTCGCCACACAACTGACCCGGGATCTCTGCCTCGTACTGGTCGATGCCGATCTGAGACAGCGGCGCCGCGGTGAATGCACCCGCACCTCCCGTGCGGTAGTGCACGGTTCCGCTTCCGGGCTCTGGAAGGCCGGAGATTGGAAGGATGTCCACCCGGATGACCGTATCCCGATTGGGTAGCAACTGCTCAGGAACTCCGTCGGGGAAAGAGAAGCCGATGTTCTGGATTACCGGGCAGTCGATGTTGTGAGAGGAAAAACCGGCGCAGATCTCTGTGTAATGGGGTGATCCGTTGTCGGTGTTGCCGTCGTCATCGTCTGCGACCAGAGCTTCGATCGCAGTCGCAGCGGTGGCGCTCTCGTTGGAACCACCGGTCATGCCGATGGTGATCACCGACCAGTCGACGAAGAGTTGTTGAGCGATGGCCAGCCCCTCGGCGCTGCCCTGAGTCGTTCCAAGTGCCACCCGGGTGTCCCACCAGCAGCCCGCGAGCACCTGGCCGCAGAAATGGACTTCCGAGTCAGGGCAAGGGAACTGGGTATTCGCCTCTTCGATGTTGCGCACCCAGGTGCCCGGACCGAGGAACTCCCTGCCGATGATCGGGTCATCGGCCATCAGGATGCCGACACAATCTCCGTATCCTTCGCCGAAAGCGTTCTGAACCAGGTTCAGACGGTTGACGATAAAATGGCCGTACTCATGAGTGACGACGCTCTCGAAAGCAGTATTGGGACATCCTCCACCGGCAGCGAAGAAATTGATGCTCTGCCCCCCCGAACTGTAGAACGCGTTGCAACTCTGATTCAGATTGACGTTGCAGGTGATCGGCACATCGATGCCGCCGATGCCAGCGGTTCGCTCCCTGAAGAAATCGTGGGTGAGGGTCGTGTAGTGATATCCATTGACCTGAGCAGTGTCGAATTCGGTCGCGCCTGGATTCATGAGCAGCAAGACGTTTCCAGGGGGTGTGACGCTCTGCTGGAGGACTAGTTCAGGTCCTTGGTCATGAAAGACGTTCACCCACGATCCCTGGAGAACCACCTGGACCGTCGCCGCGTCCGTCGAGGCATGGGGAAGGCTGAAGGTTCCATCGGTCCCCGTCGACACGGTCGCTCCCGAGGGAATCGAGACCTGGACGCCGTTGAGGGGTAGTTGAACCTCGGGGTTGGTCGGAATATCAGGGGTATTGTTGACTGTGATCAGTGCCTCGACGGTTCCATCGATGTCGATGTGATGGATCTCCTCCAGTTGCAGGATCACATCGCCGGTCCCGGTGTCGACGTAGGTGCTGCGCTGGAGAGGATCACCCAGCCTCGAAAGGTTGCTCCCCTGAACGCGCCAGCATCTCGCTGCTGGCAGGAGACCCCGCGGAACCACGACCAGCGTCGGAGTTTCCCAATTTATCAGGAGTTCGTTCTCGGGCAGGCCCTTTGCGATGCGAAGCGCCGAAGCTGCATCGATGACCATCGATCCGAACCCGCCGACGGGAGATCGTGCCAGGCGCCCGGCGACATAGACCACCTCACTCAGCTGATCTCGGCCATCATCGAGAACCAGGACCCGGACGATACCGGCGATCACTGGCAGACCCTCGAGTTGCTGGTCGTATCCAAAGCAGGTGAAGCGATCTTCCTTGATGGGATCGGCAAAGGTCGGAAGCAAGACCGCGTCGGGGTTCCCGAGGGCCGCCCCATGGGCGGTCAACCATTCCTCGGTCGCGGTAAAGGGGTCTTCCGAGGGGGTCATCGACCGGCCGTAGACGTAGACCTCACCGCTTCCGAAGGTCTCGATCCTGACACCGGGATACTCCTGGAGAAGACCGTTGACGCTACGGTCGATGAGATCCCTGCCCGCCACCTCGGGGTCCTGCGTTTCCTGGGAAATCAGCGGTGTCGCTGCAACGAACCAGAAAAGAAGGGAAAAGATCCAGAGCATTACGCCAACAGAGTTGAAAAAAAACGCCCGGGGAGGGCGGCCCATTTTCTTCTCCACTTTTCACGCTCCCTCGTCCAGAACCGTGAAAACCACCCGCGGCGACTTCCACAGTCTCACTCCCTGATAGACCGGATAAACGCGTGTTGCCCAGCACCTCAAAAACTCAGCGGCCCAGTAACCCAGTAATCCAGTAACCCAGTAATCCAGAAACCCAGTAATCCAGAAAACCAGTAATCCAGAAAACCAGTAACCGCTGTCCTGAGGAAAGAAAGCGATGGCAGGCGAGGCAGACTCTGCCCCTTTGCCTTCGGAGCCGATTCTACACCATGTCAGGGGCTCTCGCCCCTCTCCTTGGAACCCCAGTGCATGACCGGCGTTTCTCGGGTGGTGGAGACCTTCGGGCAAATCAGGGGCAGGGAGTTCCCTGCAGACAATCGAGAAGGTCGACGACCGGGTCGGAACCACAGGTCACGGCGGGAGGTGCGATCGGAACCGACCCCATCCCGAAGACGAGTTGCAGGAGGACGATCGAGTCCTGTAGGTCGAGGACTCCGCCATCGTCGACATCACAGGAATCTGCGCAGGGAAGGGGCCCACTCGCTCCGAAGAGATGCTCGATCAGGAGGATCGGATCACTGACATCGATCCCCCCATCGGAGTTGCAGTCTCCTCTGCGGAAGTTCACCGCAGGAACGGGCGTTGAAGAGCACTGGAGATGACGGATTTTCAGGTCGTCGATGGCTGCTTCCACGATGTTTCCGAAGCCATGGTCGGACGCGATGAACCTCAGCCTGATCTCGGAACTCGGAGGAGCAACCTGATCGAGCCAGAACACATGCTCCTCCCACCCTCCCGAGGCGTCCTCATCTCCGGGCCCGAGGACCTCGACGGAATACCAGGTGATGCCATCATCTGGAGTGCATTGAACGACCAGGGAATCATCTGGAGGAGCGGCACTACCATCGTTGACGTACCATCTCCAGTAAGAGATCTCGGTCCGGTGCGTGAGCCCGTCAGCAACAGGAAACGCCGGGCTGGTGAGTGTCGTGGCACCTCCATCGACATCGCTGTCCCCTGTGGCACCGCCAGGAAATCCAATGCCGGTCGCGAAGCATTTCTCCGTCCCTGCACCGGGAGAGTGATCGCCGGAGCTCTGGGACAGGGTTCCGATGGGGATTCCGTGTTCCCAGGCACCGGAGGTTGCATCATCTCCGGATACCGACAGGTTCCAGCCCGTGGAATCCTCCAGCGGTGAATCCAGAACCGTCACGATGGTATCGCCGACAGGGGTTCTGAAGGGTGCAAACATCCCTTCCGTTGGAATCTGGATCGTGTCTCCGAAACTGCTCGACGCATTGAGACACCAGGATATCTCGGTCCCGCAGTCAGAGGGGGGCAGGATCGCTTGATGGAAAAACCCACCCAGGGCTAGAAGCGGGATCTCCTGGACGATTCCGCTCCCGAAGCGATAGAGCAGTTTTCCGCTGCTTGGTATGTACGTCCCAGCACTGTCAAATATCGTAACGTCGATGGGATAGGCGGTCAGGGGAAGAACGAATTCCGGAAGCGGCTCGGTGATCTCGACGACGAGGGAGACCACTGGAGGAACAGCCACGTTCCTGCCGAGGGCAGCTTCCCTGATCTGCCAGTAATGAGTGCTGCCGTTGGTCAGGTCGGCATCGTCGTCGTCGACGCTGAGGATTTCCTGGACCATGAACTCATGGAACGGCTGCCCGCCGAATCCACCGGAGGTGATACTCGCCCAGTCACGGAAGAGAATCGCTGTCCTGTCCCACCCTTCTTCAGGCCCGAACTCCGACCCCATGATCTCGAGCAAGTCCCACCAGAAACCCGCGAGCAGCTGCCCGCAGTGATGAACGTCCCCGAAGCATGGATAGGTCACACCTGCTGCGGCGACGTCCCTGATATGGAAGCCTGGTCCGCCAAAATCCCGACCGATTATCGGTTCTTCGTTCAACACGATGCTCACGGAATCCGCGAACCCTTCTCCGAAGGCGCCCTGGGCAATCCCGAGTTGGTTGACCAGATAGTGGCCGAACTCGTGGGTGACGATGGTCGAATAGGAGGCGTTGGCGCAGCCACTTCCTTCGATGAAAAAGTTGACGCTCTGATCCGCCTCGTTATAAAACGCGTTGCACACTCCCGGAACGTTGACGTTGCACTGAAGCCCTGCCTGGATCGCAGGGAAACCCGCGTTGCTGTCCTGGAAGAACCTGAACGCACAGTCGGTATGCATGAAGGCGTTCACCTCCGATGTGTCGTGCACCATGCCAGAGGGGTTGAGGATGACATCGATGGGTTGCCCCGGGAACGCCTGCCCGCTGCCGCTACACCCCGGGCTCGAGAGGTCGGCCACCGACCCCCATGCCCCGACCAGTTCTGCCACCACAGGCCAGCTCGCTGCAGGAGGAGCGGAGAGAACAAAGTTGCCGAGTTCATCGCTTGTCCCCACCGCAACGCCTGGGATCTCGACTCGAGCATTCGGTAACGGGATAAGACTTTCTGGATTGGCGGATTGATCCGGGGAGGTCCCCAAGGTCGCGAGCGCCCACAGACTTCCTGTGACGTCGACCTCCTCGATCACCGACTCGGTAGCGAGACAGTTCCCATCGAGAGCATCGATATCAAACCTCAAGGCGAGAGCATGAGACGGGGCAGAGGAATATCCGATGACACTCCACACCAGTCGGATTCTGTCGCCATCAGGCCCACAGACGATCCATTCGAGTTGTGGATCGGTCCAGGAATCAAGACCCTCGCTTTCGAGAGTGAAGCCGATGAGAGGGACGATATCGGCTGCTCGGAGCTTGGGAAACTCGGTCACATCTGGAATCTGAACGAGACGAGCAGAGAACAGTTGAACCCGGAAAGGCGGATCCGTGGAGAGGAGGAGTCTGGCATGACCTCCCCGGACGGGGGCCGAGCCACTGTATTGCTTGTAGGCCAGCACGATGGAACCTGTCGAGGTTTCTCGGTCCCACTGCTTCTCGAGAACGGAGTTCCCGCAGGCAGCCTCCAGAAGCAACAGGGCTTTGTCGCACGCTTCCTCCACGGACATTCCGGTGATATCAAGGTTCACACCCTTGAAACACACCTGAGCCGGGAGGGAAGAGGACACCAGAACAAGGAGAAGCGGGAGGATCAGGAGAGGCTGAACTCGCTCGTTCGATAGAGGGGCTGCCGCCGAATTTTCAACTCCGGATGCGAACCGATGTGGGCTGTCTATCATCATTCGCCCCATTACCTGGATAGAATCGGGATAAAAGACAGATGCTCTGGAGGAGCTCTCGGCCGAATATATCTTTTCCTGATGTTCCAACTCAGAATAATACTTAAAGTAATATCAATAAGTTTATCACCCGAGATAATTATCGCAACCTGCTTGGATATCGCAAATGGTAAATGGGTCGTAAAACTACGTTCATCAACTGGACATTAATGGGGAGTTCAACAACATCAGGCATCTTCCTGACCGGGCGTGTGAATGCTCCAGTCAGGAAGATGCGCCGCTGCCCTCAAGGACAGAGGGATGGCAACTGACATTGTAGATTATCTGTCGAGGGATCAGCTCCGCATATCAATGCCGGGTCTGCTATCGTCCCCGATCCGAATCCGAAGACCGCTTCGAGCATCAATACAACATCGGTGAGGTTCAGCACCCCATCGTCGTTGGCGTCGCAGGAATCCTCGCAGGGCGGGATCGAGGCCGTTGCAAAGAGCCGCTCCAGCAGCAGGATGGGGTCACTGATATTGACTCCTCCGTCGGAGTTGCAGTCACCTCTGAGGAAGTCGGCGTCGGTTGGTGTGGGACCGCCACTGCAGAGAATCCGTTCGATGGTAAGATCATCGATGGCTGCCTCGACCAAATTCCCGTTTCCGGTGTCCTCAGCGATGATCCTCACCCGAACCTGGGCGGAGGGCACGACGAGGGAATTCAGCCAGAAACTCGCGCGGAACCAGCCGCCCGACGCCTCCGGGTGCCCTGGACCGATTCGTTCCGCCTCGACCCAGGAGGTGCCCCCATCGCTGGAGACCTCGATCACCAGATCGTCATCCGGAGGAGAGAAGCTGGAATTGTTATCGAACCACCTCCAGCAGGAGAACCTGTACACCCCGGGTTGGGAGCAATCGAAGGCTGGGGAGGTCAGGGTGGTCATTCCCAGGTCGATATCGTTGGCCCCTACTGGCCCCCCGGGCACGCCCTGCCCTGTGACCCAGCAATTGACCCCCGGATCGACGGTGTGATCGAACTCTGGCTGGATCTCTGTTCCAACCGGATCTCCGTGAGCCCACTGACCGAAGAGAGCGGTGTCTCCGGGAGCAGATCCCGACCAGGCGCCGACACTCTCGATCGGATCGACCAAGAACACCTCGAGTGAGTTCCCCACCCCACACTGCTCGAACGGGGTCGGCTCGACATGGACGACACCCTGGGTGTCCTGGGCGCTGACGGTGTACTCAACGAGGGAGCCACAGTTCATCGGAGGGAACACCGCCTCGTACTCATCTCCCAGAAGAGGAGAGAAGGGAATCACCTGGAGCGGTCCTCCATCGACCCAGAACTGCAGGAAGATCTGTCCTGGCACCACTGTCGAGCCGATCTCCTCGATCTGCACCCGGAGCGGGGTTCCCGAAGAGTCGAGAACCTCGGGCAAACCGAGAGGGAAGGTGATCGATAACGCCACCACCTGGGGACAGGGAATCCCGCGACCCAGAAATGATGCGCAGATCTCGGAGTAATGGGGCGTCCCGTTTTCGAGGTTTCCGTCATCATCATCGACGGTGAGAACCTCGATCGCAGTGGCGGAATAGGCGGTTCCCGCCCCCGCTTCGCCACCGATCGTCACCGCGCTCCAGTCAGCGAACAGCTGCCTCACTACATCGAGACCGACTATCGAGCCGAGACTGTTCCCCAAATTCTGGCGGAGATCCCACCAGCAGCCGGCGAGGAGTTGACCGCAGAAGTGGATCTGTCCAGCACAGGGATATGTGACTCCAGCAGTGCCGATGTCGCGGATCGGTGCGCCTGTATCGAAGAAGTTCCGCCCGACAACTGGATCGTCGAAACTGAGAATTGCCAGGCTGTCCGAGTATCCCTCGCCGAAGGTCGACTGTCCCAGATTCAGCCTGTTGACGACAAAGTGCCCGTATTCGTGCGCGATCACCGAAGAGTACGCCGAGTTGGAACACCCTCCACCGGTTCTAAAGAAGTTGAGCGAAAGTTCGGATGGGCTGAAGAAGGCGTTGCAAGTCTGGGCCAGGTTGACGTTGCAAACGATCGGCAGATCAAGCGCTGTGAAACCTGGAAGCCTGTCCTTCATGAAATCGTGTGTTCGGGTCGCATGTAAAAAAGCATTGACCTGAGCGGTATCGATGAGCGTCCCACCGGTGTTGAAGAAGAGATCGAAGGGCTCCGATACTGGGCCACTCTGGCTTTCGGACAGGTCGGTTCCGAGTACTGTGATGACGTGGGCATACAACCCCGACAGGCTCGCCGAAACCGTCCGATCTCCTGACACTCCGGGAAAGATGAAATCCCCTCCCTGGTCAGTATGGGTGATCGAGCCGAGGTCGAGCGCCACTTCCACCGTGGGGAGTGGTCGAGCACTCACCGAGGACAGGTCGGGGGGCAGCATCCCTGCTGTCGCGTTTCCCTGGAGGTTTCCCGTGGCATCCTGGAAACAGATCAGGTTTTCCGATTCAGCATCTCCCAGGCCATCAGCCCGAACCCGGATCGTTTCCTCGACAGGATTCTCGAAGGTTCCACCCCTGACAATCCAGGTCCAGAACAACTGGGTGTGGGTGACCTCTCCCGAGGGAACCCGAGCAACTAGCTGGCCGTCGCTCCACTTCCAGGCGGTCCCTTCCCGTCGGATGCCTTCTGCGATCGACCTCGCTCGACCGATCGGCACCACCCTGTCCCTTACCTCGACAGTCAGGGCCGGAGCAAGGCGAGCAGAAACAAGGACCACCCGTGAAAGCACCCCATTGCTGACAACTATTCTCAGATTGGAATCCTCCACCGGAGAGCCGGAAAGCCACTGTCTGTACCTGAATACGTGATAGAGGCCTCGACAGATCTCGAAGTCATCGAGTCCCTCCAGCGACAGGAGGTCGCCGTTGAGAGCTCCCGAATGGTCGAGGAGCCACAGTTCTGCTGCAGCCCATGGATCTTCAGCAGCCGTCATCGGCGTCCCGAAGATGAGAGTTGTGGCACGATCGGGACGGCTCTCCATCACTCCGGGGTAGAGTTGCTGGAGGTCTGCCATCGCTTCGCGCGCCTGGCGTGATTGGTTTCCCCTCGAAATGCGCCCGATGGTGGCAGCATCCACAACCTGCGCCACGAGCGTCTCCCCTGACCCGGCGAATACCAGGAAAAGGAGCAGCAGGAGTAGGCCGCGTCTGAACAACCCTGGGCTTGGCTCCCCATCGCCTCGAGAAACGACGACCCCAGAGAGAGAGGCTGGAGAAAAGAAACGGCGATCATACCTCTGGACAGGAAGCGAATTTCCCATCAATCCACCCCTCATTAATAAGGAAACCCTTTCGGCTCAGGCAATACCTGCCGAGACCTCAACGAACAGCGAGAGGGGGAGGAGGAACTGATAACCGCCCACCACACCCATCTCCTCTGGATACCGTCGAATCCGGCCTCAATTGCACCCTTGACTCAACGACCCGACAGACCTGTCTGAAAGAAATTTCAGGCGAAACTGCCGGACAGACCAAGGCTAGCATCGCGATCAGACCGCCACAACCTCCCTTTCAGAGCTATTTCAGCACCTCGGGACTGTTGCGCAGGTCGCGTTCCGGTTACAGAGTGGGGAGAGAACCTCCCTGGCTCAAAGGAGTTGCGTAATGCTGATCACGAGCAACATATCGATTCTGATCCTCCCGGTTGTCGGATTCCTCGCCGCTGTCGTCTTCGCCGATGCGTCGGTCTCGCCCCAGTCCGATGAAAAAAAAGGGGGCTGGCGGCTCTCAGAGAGCCCGAGTGAATATTTGCGCGAGCACGCCCCCAACCCGGTGGAATGGTGGGGGTGGGGAGAGGAAGCCTTCGAGAGGGCTCGGGAACTCGATCGACCCGTGTTTCTCAGCATCGGGTATTCCTCGTGTCACTGGTGCCATGTGATGCGCAGGGAGTCCTTCTCTGACGAGATAATCGCGGCATTCCTCAACCAGAACTACATCTGCATCAAGGTCGATCGCGAAGACCACCCCCATGTCGATGACGCCTACATGGATGCCGTCAGGGCGATGACCGGCAGGGGTGGATGGCCACTCTCCGTCTTCTTGACGGCCGACAAGAAGCCCTTTTACGGGGGAACTTATTTTCCCCCGCGGTCGAGAGGCGGCAGATCTGGCTTCATGGAACTTATCAGGGGGATCTCGCAGACGTGGGAAACGGATCGCTTGAAGTTGCTCACCCAGAGCGAGGGTATCCTCGAATTCCTCCTCAAGAGAACGACTCGCAGGTTCGAAGGTGCAAGACCAGAGACATGGCTGCAATCCGCACTCGACAGGAGCACGCAGACCTTTGATGCCACCGAGGGTGGATTCGGATCAGCTCCGAAATTCCCGGCACCACGTCTCCTGGAGTACCTGATCGCAGCCGCCCAGCTCGACGATCAGCCGCGTGCCCGAGAAATGGCGATCTTCACCCTTCGCAAGATGCGCGACGGGGGAATCTACGACCAGATCGGCGGGGGCTTCCATCGCTACTCTGTCGACAGACTGTGGGCAGTGCCACACTTCGAGAAGATGCTCTACAGCCAAGGTCTCCTCGGCGAGACCTACCTCGAGGCGTTCCGGATGACCGGAGAAGAAGATCTCGCGGTCACCGCTCGTGACATTCTCGATGCGATGCTGACCAGTTTCATCACCGAGGACGGGACCTTCGCCGCTTCGTGGGATGCGGACTCTGGCGGCGACGAGGGCAGTTTCTACGTCTGGAATCCCAAGGAGGTGAACGAACTGGTCGGTGAGGAGGAGGGCAAGATCCTGTGCGAGTACTTCGGAGTGACCGAGCGAGGAAACTTCGAAGGGGGTGAATCGGTCGCCTCGAGAAAAGCCTCCATTCCCGAACTTGTGAAACGCCATTCCCAGCCGAAACAACGGATCGAACTGATCATCTCCGAAGGACGGGCGAAGATGCTCACCGAAAGAGAGACCCGTATCGCGCCGAAACGAGACGACAAGATCGTCCTCGGCTGGAACGCCCTCGCCGTCTCCGCTCTCGCCAGGGGGGCCGTCATTCTCGGTGAAGACCGATACCGTGCCGCGGCGGTCAGGGCGATGGCCGTGCTGTCGAGCCGGCTGGTCACTCCCGAGGGCTTCGTGCGCAGGATTTCAGAAGGACATGCAGAACATCCAGCCCGCCTGACCGATGCCGCACTCTTCCTGAAGGCCTCACTCGATGTCTACGAGGCGACTCTCGATTCAACCTTCTTCGAGCTCGCGACCACCACCCTCGCTGCCATCCACCGCGATTTCGGCCCCATTGGCGAGTCTGGCGGTTTCTTCTCGGCTCCCAAGGGCGCCGACGTTCTCCTCGGGCGCAGACAGGACTACCTCGATTCTGCCATCCCCTCCGGCAACGCCACGATTGCGCGCTGCCTCTTCCGAATGTACGGACTCTCCGGAGAAGGCTCACAGCTGGAACTCGCAGAAAAAATCACAGCTGCGGGAGTTCTGTCAGCGGGGAATTACCCCACCGGCTCTCCCGAATTCCTTCTCGCCGTCCTCGCTCAGCGTTCTCCCTTCCCCGAACTCGCGGTTGCGGGCGATCCGCGGGATCCGCGCACCATCGCACTTCTGCGGGTGGCGCAGAAGGGTAGCCAGCCCTTCGCCGTCTGGGCGCTGCGCCCCAGCGGGGAGGCGGGCAAGGTTGCCGCCGGCAGGATTCCCCTCCTCGAGGGAAGGGAAGCCGAGGGCAATCGGCCCACCGCCTGGCTCTGCGTCAACCAGGTCTGCGAGGCTCCGACCTCCGATCCCGCCGCCCTCAAAAAATCGTTCGAGAGCGCCTGGAGGAGCGGCAGCGGGGTGGAGCCAGTGGGCCCACCGCCCGTCCCAGAAGGCGGCGAAGAACAATAAATTCTGCAAACCAATCGCTTGTTTGGGTTGCCAAACTAAAGGCGATGTGTAGGCTTCCCCTCCCCCAGGCACCCTCCAGCCGGGAGTCCGCTTCTGGGGCAAGCCACTCTCACCAGGAGCCCTCCGATGTCCTCGAAGATGACCGGCGTTGCGCTCCTCCTCGTCCTCACCAGCACCCTGTCGCCAGGGACTGCCGTTTGCCAGGAACCGGTCCCCCTTTCCCCTCGATACGACAGGGGTCTCACTCTCGCCAGTTCCGACGGCGACCTGGAGATTCGCTTCCAGGGCAGGCTCCATCTCCACTGGACCGCCTGGAACAACGATTCTGCGATGGAGGACTCGGGCAAGGCGGCGCAAGACGGCTTCTACTTTCGCAGGGCGAGAATCAAGATCTCCGGCAAACTCAACGACAACATCCGATTCAAACTACAACCCGATTTCAGCGGCGGTGCGACGAAGATTGACACCGCCCACATCCAGATCGATGGCCTCTTGCCCCTGGGCACCTTTCGTGTCGGAAAACTGGTAGAGCCCTTTGGCCTCGACACTCTCACCTCTTCCAATGACAGTCTCTTCGTCGAGCGTTCGAGCGGTAAGGACGCCATCAGCCCCGACAAGAACATCGGCTTTCTCATCGGCGATAGCTGGCGCGACAGCAAGGGAACGTGGTCGATCGGTGGATTCCGTGACGGTACAGGAAGCGAAGGGGACTCCTTCGGAAATAATGACCTCTCGTGGGCCGGACGGGTCACCTGGCTTCCCATCGACAACAAGAAAGAAAAGCGCCTCCTCCATCTAGGCCTCGCGGGTTCATTCCGCAAGCCGCCAGGAGGAAGCACCCGATTCTCTGCCCGTCCAGAGGCACGTCCCTCCGAAAAACTGCTCGACACCGGGATCATCCAGGGAGTGAGTTCGGTTCACCTCGTAGGCCTGGAAACAGCCTGGTTCGAGGGACCCTTCGCCCTCCAGGGGGAGCAGATGTTCGCCACGACCCAACTAGATTCGGACAGCGACCGACACTTTCTTCACTACCATGTATCCGCCAGTTACTTCCTCACCGGTGAGCAGCGAGAATACAGCCGCAAGAAGGGAATACCGTCGGGAGTCACGCCACTCACCAACTGGAGAGAAGATGGAGGTTCGGGAGCGCTGCAGGTGGTTTGCCGCTATTCCTACACCGACCTCGAGGACGGCGGTATCGATGGCGGCGTCCTCGAACAGGTCACCCTCGGCCTCAACTGGTATCTCGACCCCGCCACACGGATTCTCCTCGATCACGTCTGGGTCTCTGCCTCCCCCATCGCCGGGACAGCCATCGATGGATCGTCGGATGCACTCGCCCTACGCTTCCAGATCGCCTTCTGAGCAAAATTCCTCATTACTCCACCCTAATTTCACCTCGAACTTACAATGATGCCGTTCTATCCCACTCGACTGGGAGTTGAACCCTGGGAAGGGAGAGAGGAATGCAACGGAGAAGCCACCTGATACACGCTCTTCTTCTGAGTCTCGGAATTTCTGGGGCGATCGCGGCCCAGGATTCCAGCGATCTCGAAATCAGTTACAAGAACGCTCTCCTCTTCAACAACTCCGATGGCAGCGTCCAGCTCAAGATCGGCGGGCGTCTTCATAATCAGTGGACCTTCTGGGACTACGACGATGCACTCGGGCCCACCGGTGCAGACATGGCTCCGGTCGACGGAGTCTACTTCCGTCGGGCGCGCCTTTACTTCTCGGGCAAGCTCTACGATTCCGTCGGTTTCAAGGCCCAGTACGACTTCGCCGGCGGCACCGTCGGATTCAAGGACGCCTACATCCAGCTGGAGATCCCCGCCTTCGGAAAATACAGGGTCGGCCAGATGTACGAGCCCTTCGGTCTGGAGACGATGACCTCCAGCAACAACATCACCTTCGTCGAACGCTCGAGCGGCGCCGGCTCGATCAGCCCTGATCGCAACACCGGAATGCTGCTCACCGACAGCTGGGCGTCGGGAAATGGCACCTGGTCCTTCGGCTGGTTCCGCGGCGATTCCGATGGCGCCGGCGATGCAGAGGGCGATGTCGACGGGTCGTGGACCGGCAGGGTCACCTGGCTCCCACTGTTCGAGGATGATGGAGCCCGTCTGATCCACCTTGGAATCGCCAGCAGCATCCGCCACGTCAAGGATGGAGAGGCTCGCTTCGCAGCCAGACCGTCAGCACGCCCTTCGGAAAAACTCGTCGACACCGGGCTCATTCTCGATGTCGACAGCGTTTCCCTGGTGGGGTTCGAGGCCGCGTGGGTCGAGGGCCCCCTCTCCCTGCAAACGGAATACATGGTCGCTTCCCCCGAGGTCGCCGGTGGTGAAGAACTCAACTTCAGCCACTGGTACGTCGAGGGGAGCTACGTCCTCACAGGCGAGCATCGCAGCTACAAGAAGAGTTCCGGCGTCTTCGGCGGCGTCAGACCGAAGACGATCTGGGGTTCAGATGAAGGAAAGGGTGCGTTGCAAGCGGCGGTTCGCATCTCTT
>DQQH01000054.1 GCA_015664425.1 Planctomycetota bacterium | reverse complement strand
GAGGCCGCGGATGAGCCCGAGGCCGCGGATGAGCCCGAGGCCGCGGATGAGCCCGAGGCTGCCGCCGCTGAGCCCGAGGCCGCCGCTGATGAGCCCGAGGCCCCTGATGAGCCCGAGACTGCTGGGGAAGAGCCCCCCGAGGTGGAGGAAGCGACCTCTTCAGCCGAGTCGCTGACGGCTGCCGATGGCGGAGACTCCGGTTTCGAATGGTACGTGATCCGGGTTCAGAGCGGCCGCGAGGACACCATCAGCAACAAGTTGCAGAGAAAACTCTCGCTGACAGGACTCGATCATCTGGTCGAGATGATGGTGGTTCCTAAGAAAAAGGTCACCGAGATCAAGGAGGGCAAGAAGCGGATTCGGGAGTTGAAGCTCTACCCGGGGTACTTCTTCATGCAGTGCAAACTCGAAGAGGATCTCTGGTACTTGCTGCGGGACACCCCGGGGGTCGGGGATTTTGTCGGCACCTCGACACACCCGATGCCGATGACCGCCTCTGAAGTGAAAAAGATCCGCGACGTGATGGAGGAACGTGAGAGCGATGTGGCACCCGAGGTCAAGATCGATGTCGCCAAGAACGACACGGTCAAGATCAAGGAAGGTCCGTTCGAGAACTTCGAGGGAATTGTCCAGGAGGTGCAGCCAGCCAAGGGTGTGCTGCGCGTCATGGTCACCATCTTCGGTCGGGAGACCCCGGTCGATCTCGAGTACTGGCAGGTGGAGAAGACCTGATCCGCTGCGGTGTTCAGCGGGCTCCCGAAACGGGGGGCCGCTTCGAGGGACGCTTCCGTGGGAGTCAGAGGGACAGCAGAAATCTTGAACAACGGCCCAGTCGGCAGCGCCGACCGCCGGAGGCACCTCAGAGGGCCTCGAGAGAAGGCAGACAATGGCGAAGGAAATCACCGCCAAGATCAAGTTGCAGGTCCCCGGGGGGCAGGCAACACCTGCGCCGCCTGTGGGACCCGCCCTCGGCCAGCATGGGGTGAACATCGGCGAGTTTGTCCAGAAGTTCAACGCCCTGACCAGCAATCAGCAGGGGGTGATAATTCCGGTAGAAATCAACGTCTACAAGGACCGGTCCTTCGACTTCATCACGAAATCCTCTCCAGCGGCGATACTCATCAAGAAAGCCGTAGGAATCGCCAAGGGAGCCGAAACGCCCGGGCTAGAGACGGTCGCTGAGATCACGTCCGACCAGTTGAGGGAGATTGCAGGAGTAAAAGCGGAAGATCTCAATGCCGCTTCCGTCGAGGCGGCGATGAAGATCATCGCAGGCACTGCCCGAAGCATGGGCGTCAAGGTGGTGGACTGATGGGCAAACTGAGCAAACGCAACGTCGCAAACATGTCGATCTGTTCAGAGAAGGTTCCTCTTCCCATCGCTGAAGCGGTGAAGGTTGTGAAATCTTACCTCGACACGAAATTCGACGAGACCATCGAGGTCTCCCTGAGGCTGGGAATCGATCCCCGGCAGTCGACACAGGGGGTTCGTGGAGCATTCTCCCTCCCCCACGGAATCGGCAAGGAGGTGCGAGTCATCGCCTTCTGCGAAGGCCCACTCGTCGAGGAGGCGAAGGAAGCCGGGGCCATGGAGGTGGGAGGTGAAGAGCTCGCCAAGAAGATCGAAGGAGGCTGGCTCGACTTCGACGTTGCCATCGCTCATCCGAGCACGATGCGCTTCGTCGGCAAGCTCGGCCGGATCCTCGGTCCTCAGGGAAAAATGCCGACGCCGAAGACGGGAACGGTCAACATCGATGTCGCATCGGCAGTGAAGGAATTTGTTGCCGGAAAGGTCGAGTTCCGTAATGACGCCGGTGGGATCGTTCACGCGCCCGTTGGCAAGAAGAGTTTCGAAGTCGAGAAACTGGCGGAGAACATCTCTGCCTTCATCGACCATGTCGAGACCCTGCGCCCGACCTCCTCCAAGGGGGTGTTCATGCGCAAGGCATACGTCAAGGCAACCATGTCTCCAGCCATTCAACTGCAGTTGAGCGGCTAGGGGGCGGCAGTAATCGATAGGGGAGAACCCGATGGCAAGGCGGCTGAAGGAGTTGCTGAGCGAGGATCTGAATCGGTGCCTCGAAGGCGTCGAAGACGCGATCTTCGTCGATTTCTCGGGTCTCAGTGCCACGGAGGACTACAGCGCTCGCAAGGAGTTCCGCGAGGCTGGGATCTCGGTGAACGTGGTCAAGAACTCGCTCTTGAAACGAGTTCTCGAGGAGCGTGGGACCCCGCTGCCGGAAGAAGCATATGGCTGCCCACTGGCTCTACTCAGTGGGGAGACCGATGCGATCGCTGCCAGCAAGAAGGTGGCGGAGTGGCGGAGGTCGAACAAGAAGAAAATGCCAATCAAGGGTGGTCTGCTCGAGGGTGAAGTTCTCGGTCCCGAGGGCGCGGAGCAGCTCACGAAAATGTTGAGTGTTCAGGAAACAAGACAGGTGCTTGTTTCAGCGGTCGCTGGGCCTCTGATCGCGATGGTCGGAATTGCTCAAAACCTGCTCACCGGAGTTCCGGGGGTCGTACAGGCGATCGTTGACAAGAAGAAGGAAGAAGGGGAGTAGCAGCATGTCAGATAGCGAAGCTGCCACCGAAAAAGCCCCGCTCTCCGAAAAGGTGGGCGGATTGGTCGACAACATCAAAGGCCTCAGTGTCATGGAACTCGTCGAGCTCAAGGATGCTCTCGAAGATGAGTTCGGCGTCACGGCGGCGGCCCCGATGGGAATGCCGATGATGATGGCGGGTGCTGGTGGAGGGGACGATGCCGAGGAAGAGCAAACTTCATTCGATGTTGTTCTCAAGGAGGTCGGTCCCAGCAAGATTCCGGTGATCAAGGTGGTCCGCGCAATCACTGCGCTCGGCCTCAAGGAAGCCAAGGATCTGGTCGAGAGCGCCCCGAAGGCAATCAAAGAAGGGGTCGACAAGGAAGAAGCCGAGAAGTTGAAGGCGGACCTTGAAGAGACCGGCGCGACCGTCGAGATCGTCTAGGGTACGCACCCAAGGAGTGGAGTTCCCTTTCTTCGATCGGAGGGGACGGCAGCCGAGGGACTTCAGTTCGGCTGTGCCTGTGTTTGACGCAGGGTTGATGATCGGTGGTGTGCGGGGGAGTGCGACCGAGCGGATCGCGCGCCTCCGGGGCATTGGGAGCCAGCGGTACGGTGGGGAGGGAGTCCCCGCCGGGAAGGTCTCCCGCATCTGCCCCGGGCAGCCGTCAACGGGCTGCCGCATCTGAACCGTTGCGAGATGTTGAGGTCTCGCGGAAACGACCGTTTGTGCGATTTCGGAGAGGGGATTTCCCTCTCCCTGTCGCCAGAGGACGCACCGGTGAGGGCTGGGACGGATTTTCCGCCCTGCCTCCCGAGGTTCAGAGAGCGAAGAGGATCTTCATCTATGGAAATACGGCGGTTTGGCAGCGGAACGAGCGCTGTCCAGGTTCCTGACCTGATGGAATTGCAGATCAAGGCCTACGAGCAATTCCTTCAGAAGGACGTCCACTGGCAGGACCGGGACAATGTAGGCCTCGAGTCGATCCTGCGCGAGATCTTCCCCATCGAGAGCTACGACGGAAAAATCAACGTTGAATATCTTGGTTTCGAACTGGGACGTCCGCGCTACGAGGTCGACGAGTGCCGCCAGCTCAAACTGAGTTACGGCGCTCCCTTCAAGATTCGCCTTCGGGTGAACAAGGGGAGCGAGTCGGTCGAAGAAGAGGTCTATCTCGGTGAGATTCCTCTGATGATCGGTGGTGGTGAGTTCATCATCAACGGTTCCGAGAGGGTAATCGTAAGCCAGCTCCACCGTTCTCCGGGAGTGGACTTCAGCGAGGAGATTCACACCGGTGACCGGAAACTGCACTCATGCAGGATCATCCCCGAGCGGGGATCCTGGATCGAGTTCAACGTCAGCAAGAAGGATTCACTGACGGTCCGGATCGACCAGAGCGGCAAGTTCCCGGCGACGATGATGCTGCGGGCCATGGATGAGAATTACTCCTCCAGCACCTCGATCCTCAAGCTCTTCTATCCGATCGAAACTATCCGGGTCGGGTCGATCAAGAACATCCACAAGTTCCTCTTCGGCGACGAAGACAGCGAGGTCAAGACGGGTCGTGTCTCTGCAGAGGACATCCTCGACGCCGAGACTGGCGAGATTCTGATGCACACTGGCGACGTCTTCACCGAAACCTTCCTCAAGTCCTTCTTCTCCGATGAGATGTCCGCCAAGCGTGGCGGCAAGAGTAACTTCAAGGTGCTCCCCGAAACCTTCGATCCGTTGCTACTCAAGACCCTCAAGGAGGAAAGTTCCACAGACCACGAAGATGCACTGGTTCGCATCTACCAGCGTCTGCGACCGGGGAATCCGCCCCAGGTTGCCAAGGCGCGCGAGCTCTTCTTCGACAAGTTCTTCAACCCCAACAAGTACCGACTGGGTCGTGTCGGCCGCTTCCGGATCAATCGGAAGTTCGGCCTCGACATCCCCGAATCCGAAATGACTCTCCAGCCTGAGGACATCCTCGAGTCGATTTCATACATCTTCAAGTTGCGCGAACGGCAGGGAGAAATCGACGATATCGACCATCTCGAGAATCGTCGGGTCCGGACCATCGAGGAACTTGCTGGAGAGGAAATTCGCAAGGGCTTCCTCAAGCTCAAGCGTACGGTCCAGGAGCGGATGAGCATGATGGAGCCAGAGAACCTGACTCCACGCAGCGTCATCAATTCCAAGACGATTTCGTCTGCGATCGAGTTCTTCTTCGGTCGAGGTGAGCTCTCCCAGGTGGTCGACCAGACCAACCCCCTTTCGCAGCTCACCCACGAAAGACGCCTGAGTGCGCTCGGGCCCGGCGGCCTCAATCGAAAGCGGGCCGGTTTCGAGGTGCGAGATGTTCACATCTCGCACTACGGCCGAATCTGCCCCATCGAGACTCCCGAGGGGACGAATATCGGCCTCATCTCCAGTCTCAGTGTCTTTGCTACCATCGACGAGTACGGTTTCCTCATCGCCCCGTACTTCGAGGTGAAGAATGGCAAGGTGATGCGTAGCCAGGGTGCGGTCAAGTTCCTGCGTGCCGATGAGGAACGCGATCAGTACCTCTCACCGGCGGATATTCAACTCGACAGTGACAGCAGGTTCGTCGGAGACCTTGTGCTCGCTCGCCACAACGGCGAGTTCTTCATGGTTCCTCCCTCCCAGGTGCGTTTCATGGACGTCAGTTCGATGCAACTGGTGGGTGTTTCCGCCTCACTGATCCCATTCCTCGAGCACGACGACGCCAACAGGGCGCTGATGGGCTCGAACATGCAGCGACAGGCGGTTCCTCTCCTGCGGACCGATCCTCCTCTGGTTTCGACCGGGATGGAGGAGCAGGTCGCCAGGAACTCCGGAATGGTGGTCTGTGCCAGCAGCAAGGGCACGGTCGAGTCGGTCGATGCGACTCACATTGTCATCGATGGCGAACGCTACGACCTTCAGAAGTACCGCGGGCTCAACGAGCGCACCTGCCAGAACCAGAGCCCCTGCGTTTCTCTCGGAGATGTGGTCGAGTCGGGGCAGGTGATCGCTGATGGCGCGGCGACCAAGGACGGAGTTCTGGCACTGGGCAGGAACGTTCTCGTCGCCTTCATGTCCTGGGATGGCTACAACTTCGAGGATGCGATCATCGTCAGCGAGCAGCTGGTGAGGGATGACTCCTTTACATCCTTGCACATCGATGAGTTCGAGATCGAAATTCGTGAAACGAAACTCGGTCGCGAAGAGTTCACCTGCGACATCCCGAATGTTTCAGAACGGATGCTGTGCAATCTCAACGAAGATGGGGTCGTGAAAACTGGCACCCGCGTGGTCCAGGGCGACATCCTCGTCGGTAAGGTCGTGCCGAAATCGAAGAGTGAACTCTCGCCGGAGGAGAAACTCCTGCACGCGATTTTTGGTCGTGCCGGAGAAGATGTGAAAAACGAGTCACTGACTGTCGCTTCCGGTGTGGAGGGTGTCGTGATCGGCTCGAAGCGGTTCTCCCGTCGCACTGACATCACCGATGATGAGCGCAAGGCGGTCAAAAAGCAGGTTGCCGAGATCGAGGAGAACACTCACTCCGAAATCCTCGTCGAGATCGATGCCCTGATTCAGAACCTCAAGTCGATTGTCGGCAGTTCCCCACGGAATCCTGAAACTGGAAAGATCTTCAAGGCGGAGGAACTTTACGAGAGCAAGAGTGTTCACTCGGTGAAGATGATGATGAGCCCCGAGCGTTTCCTCGGCAATTCCGACAAGAAAAATCAGTTGATCAAGGAAGCCCTCAGGGTGAGCCTTGAAAAGATGGAACATCTGGAGGACACCAGGAATCGTGAAGTGAATCGACTCACCCGCGGTGACGAGCTCGCTGCAGGGGTCCTCGAAATGGTGAAGGTCAAGGTTGCCACTCGCAGGAACCTCTCCGTCGGTGACAAGATGGCGGGGCGTCACGGAAACAAGGGTGTGATCTCCAAGATCCTGCCCCTCGAAGACTGCCCCTTCCTCGAGGATGGAACCCCGGTCGAGGTGATTCTCAACCCCCTGGGCGTGCCATCTCGGATGAACCTCGGTCAGATCCTCGAGACACACCTGGGGTGGGCTGCAGACATTCTCGGTTATCGAGCGGTGACTCCCATCTTCGACGGAGCCACGGAAGAGGAGATCGTCGAGGAGATGATCAAAGCGGGGATTTCCGAGGATGGGAAATCAGTCCTCAGGGATGGCCGTACCGGTGAGTATCTCGAACAGAAGGTGACCGTCGGACGCCTCTACATCATGAAGTTGCACCACCTCGTCGATGACAAGATCCATGCGAGGGCAACGGGACCTTACTCGCTAATCACCCAGCAACCTCTCGGCGGAAAGGCCCGTTTCGGCGGCCAGCGATTTGGCGAGATGGAAGTCTGGGCTCTCGAGGCATACGGTGCTGCCCACATCCTTCAGGAACTTCTGACCGCGAAGTCCGATGACGTCGACGGTCGTGCGAAAATCTACGAATCCATGGTCAAGGGCGAGAATACGCTGGAAGCCGGAACCCCAGTCTCGTTCGACGTCCTTACTAACGAGATCAAGGGCCTCGGGCTCAATCTCGAACTGGAGAAAAAGTAGTGATCGAGCCAGCTTACGAGAAGATCAACGACTACGGAGCGGTCAACATCAGGCTTGCCTCTCCGACCGATATCCTCTCCTGGTCATACGGGGAGGTGCGGAAGCCCGAAACCATCAACTACCGGACCTACAAACCGGAGAAGGATGGGCTCTTCTGCGAGCGTATCTTCGGTCCCGAGAAGGACTGGGAGTGTGCTTGTGGCAAGTACAAGGGCATCAAGCACAAGGGGATCATCTGTGATCGCTGCGGGATCAGAATCTCGCATTCGCGGGTGCGTAGGTCGCGGATGGGGCACATCAATCTGGCCGCTCCCGTTGTCCACATCTGGTTCTTCAAGGCGATGCCGTCTCGTCTCGGCAACTTACTCGACATGAAGACGACTCACCTCGAACGGGTGATCTACTACCAGGACTATCTCGTCATCGATCCAGGGGATACCCCTCTCAAGAAGAGACAGCTCCTCAGCGAGGAGGAGTTCCGTTTTGCTCGTGAGAAGTATGGCGACACTTTTGTTGCCGACATGGGCGCCGAGGCGGTCCGTGAGATGATTCGCAGGATGAATCTCAGGGAATTGTCGGAAGAACTCCAGCAGGAGCACGACGCTGCTCGGTCGAAGCAGAAGAGAGCGAACCTGATTCGCAGAATGAGGATCATCAGGACGATCCTCGACTCTGGCAACAAGGCGGAGTGGATGATCCACGATGCAGTACCTGTGATTCCGCCCGACCTGAGGCCTTTGGTCCTCCTCGAGAGTGGAAACTTCGCGACCAGTGATCTCAATGATCTCTACCGGAGACTGATCAACCGCAATAACCGCCTGAAGAAACTGCTCGACCTGAACGCTCCCGAGGTGATCATTCGCAACGAGAAGCGAATGCTGCAGCATTCTGTCGACGCACTCTTCGATAACAACCGCTGTCGTCGCCCGGTGCTCGGCTCGAACCAGCGCCCTCTCAAGTCGTTGACCGATATGATCAAGGGCAAGCAGGGCCGTTTCCGGGAGAACCTGCTCGGAAAAAGGGTCGACTACAGCGCTCGCTCAGTTATTGCGGTTGGACCCGAGCTCAAGCTCCACCAGTGCGGATTGCCGAAGAAGATCGCCCTCGAACTTTTCCAGCCCTTCATCATCAGGAGGCTGAAGGAACTCGGCTACGCCGATACCATCAAGAGCGCGAAGAAGATGCTCGAGAGGAAGGATGACGAGGTCTGGGACATCCTCGAGGAGGTGACTCAGGGGCACCCTGTTCTTCTGAACCGAGCTCCGACGCTGCACAGGATGGGAATTCAGGGATTCGAGCCGGTTCTGATCGAGGGCAATGCGATCCTCGTGCACCCGCTCGTCTGCGAGGGATTCAATGCCGACTTCGACGGGGACCAGATGGCAGTTCACCTGCCTCTATCCATCGAGGCTCAAATCGAGGCCCAGAACCTGTTGCTGTCGGTCAACAACATCTTCTCGCCGGCCCATGGCCAGCCGATCATCGCACCTTCTCAGGATATCGTCATGGGATGCAACTACCTGACGATCTCGAAGAAAGGGATGAAAGGCGAAGAGATCCGCTTCTCCGGCATCCCAGAGGTTTTCACTGCTCACGGCTCCGGACGGATTCACGGTCACGCAGAGATCAAGGTTCGAATGCCCGAGGGAATGGTGGTTTACGAAGCTCCTGGCAAGGTGCAGGAGCCCGATGAGCATGGCCTGTACCTCACCACTTCGGGACGGATCATTTTCAACGATCTGCTCGGGGAGGGGATGCCCTTCTACAACTACCTGCTCGCAAAGAAGGATCTCAAGCAAGTCATCCACGAATGCTTCAAGATACTCGGCCGCAAGGCAACCCTGACACTCCTCGATGACATGAAGGAGATCGGTTTCAAGGCTGCCACTCGCGCGGGCCTTTCTTTCAGTGTCGATGATCTGCGTCTGCCGACTGAGAAGGCGAAAATAATCGCCGCGACCCAGAAGAAGGTCGATGCCATTGAGCATCTTCATCAGACCGGTGTCCTCACCGATGATGAGCGTCGAGGTCAGATCGTCGACCAGTGGAACCATGCCACGCAGAAGGTGGGTGAGAGTCTGATGGCTCGCCTGGAGCAGGACTTCGAACCGGGGAATCCCTATGTCAACCCGATCCACGTCATGGTCAGTTCGGGAGCGCGGGGGAGTGTCACTCAGATCCGACAGTTGGCAGGAATGCGTGGCCTGATGGCCAAGCCTTCGGGCGAAATCATCGAAACACCGATCAAGGCGAGTTTCCGCGAGGGACTCAAGGTGCTCGAGTATTTCTCCTCGACCCACGGTGCCCGCAAGGGTCTTGCGGACACAGCGCTGAAGACCGCGGATTCCGGCTACCTGACTCGAAAACTCGCAGATGTCGCCCAGAATGTCGTGGTCACCCAGGTGGACTGCGGGACTCTCAATGGAATCACCAAGGAGGATGTCTACCGCGGTGACAAGGTCGACATCTCGCTCGCTCAGAGGATCACCGGGAGGACCTCCCTGACCACCGTCAAGGACCTGAAATCGGGCGGGGTGGTGGTAGAGGCGAACGGCCTGATCGACTACGAGACCGCTAAGAGGGTCGAGGAACTCGGTTACACGAAGATTCTCCTCAGAAGTGCGCTCACCTGCGAGGCTTCCCTTGGAGTGTGCGCCAAGTGTTACGGCATGGATCTCTCCAATGGCCGCCTCGTCGAGCAGGGGTTGGCTGTGGGTATCGTGGCTGCCCAGTCTATCGGCGAGCCGGGAACCCAGCTCACCATGCGGACCTTCCACATCGGGGGGGTCGCATCGAAAGCGATTCAGGAGAGTTCAGTCAAGGCGAAGAGCGCCGGGACGGTCTCCCTGACCGGGATCAACACCGCGATCAACCCGAAAGGGGAAAAAGTCGTTCTGACCCACCGTGGAGAAGTCCTCATCCTCGACAAGGACGATCGAGAGGTCGAGCGTAACGAGATCCGTCTCGGAGCGGTCCTTCGGGTCGAAGAAGGAAACACAGTGCGCAAGGGCACCCTCCTCTTCGAGTGGGATCCGCACATGACCCCGATCCTCTCGGAGATCGGGGGGACGATCGACTACGAGGACATCGTAGAGGGCGCGACACTGAACATCGAACTGGACCCGGTCTCTGGCAAGGAACGTCGAGTCATTCGAGAACACAAGGGTGAACTGCACCCGCAGATTCTCGTCCGGGACAAGTCGGGTGGAGAACTCCTCGCCGTGTATCCTGTCCCCGAGCGGGCCTTCGTTGAGGTTGCCCCAGGCGACAAGATCATCGCCGGAACCCTGCTGGCGAAATCGCCGAGGGAAATTACCGGAACTCAGGACATCACCGGCGGTCTTCCGCGGGTGACCGAGATTTTCGAGGTGCGGCAACCGAAGAACCCGAATGTCATCGCAGAAGTCGATGGTGTCGTCGAGATGGGCGAGAAGAAGCGCGGCAAGCAGATCGTCAACGTCGTCACCGAGGCTGGTGACATCCACGAGCACGTGATCGCGCCAGGGAAGCACTTCAGGGTGCACAAGGGTGACCGGGTCAAGGCCGGGGATCCTCTCGTCGACGGCGATTTCGTTCCCAAGGACATCCTGCGCATCAAGGGACTCGAGGTGGTCCAGGATTACCTGCTCCTCGAGGTCCAGAAGGTCTACCGCTCGCAGAACGTGACCATCAACGACAAGCACATCGAGATCATCATCTCCCAGATGCTGCGCAGCGTCCGGGTCCTCGACCCGGGAGACGCCGATTTGCTGCCGGAGACGGTCATCGACAAGTTCAGGTTCCGAAAAATCAACGATAAGATCGAAGAACAGGGAAAGAAGCCCGCTCAGGCGGAGCCCCTGCTTCAGGGAATTACCAAGGCCTCGGTCCAATCGGAGAGTTTCATCTCTGCTGCGAGCTTCCAGGAAACAACCAAGGTCTTGACAGAGGCGGCTCTCAGCGGCAAGAAAGACAGGCTCGTTGGACTCAAGGAGAACGTGATCATGGGTCACATGATCCCCGCCGGGACCGGATTCCGGGAGTACTTCGACAAGGGTGTCAAGAAACTGGGCCAGGATCCGGTGGCCACTCCGGTGGCGGCCGCGCCAGTAAAGACCGACCCGCTTCGCGAGTTTCTCATCGGGGGAAGCGAAGGCCCTGCCCCCGGAAGCGACGAAGGGGAAAAGGCCGCTGCCGAAGAGCAGGCGGAAACAGGGTCCGAAAAGCCAGTGGCAGCCGATGATCAGGAACTCATCGGGGACACCACCGTAAGTGAAGATGCTCCGGAAGGTGTAGATGAAGGCGTCACAGGGATCGATAATCGAGAAGAACTCATCGGAGGAGCCCTGCCTGAAGAACCGAGCGGGGAGGATGCCGGCAACTCGGCCTCCGAGGGTGAGAAGGAGTAAGAGGAAACACGCTCTTCCGGCGGCGCAGGTGCGTCGTGTCGGAACAGAGGTCCTGGATCCGACACTGCTCGAACGGACGCGAGTTCGAGGGGCGGCGGGAGGTCCGGGGAGTAGGCCAGGAAACTGAGGAAAGATGCCGACGATCAACCAACTGGTTCGCAAGGGACGCAAGAACAAGACGAAGAAGAGCAAATCGCCTGCGATGGATGTCTGCCCGCAGAAGCGGGGCGTTTGTCTGCAGGTCAAGACGCTCACGCCGAAGAAGCCGAACTCCGCCCTGCGCAAGATTGCACGGGTGAGGCTCTCCAACGGCAAGGAAGTCACAGCCTACATCGGCGGCGAGGGACACAACCTGCAGGAGCACTCGATTGTGCTCATCCGCGGCGGCCGGGTTCGTGATCTCCCCGGTGTGCGCTACCACGTTATTCGGGGCACCCTCGATACCTCTGGAGTCGAGGGGCGAAAACAGGGTCGTTCGAAATACGGCAAAAAGGCTCGGGACTAGGCGAGGACGATGGCGAAAAAAAAGAAACAAGAGAAGTCGAAGTTCAAGTTCCGCTCCACTCAGCGGTTTCAGAAACCAGATGCCCGCTACAACAACATGGTGGTGACCAAGTTCGTCAACGTATTGATGTGGGGTGGCAAGAAGACCACGGCGAGCAACATCTTCTACGGTGCGATGGATTTGCTGGCGAAAAAGATCCCGGACAACGACCCCCTCGACACCTTCCTGAAGGCGATCCAGAACGTGGCGCCCCAGGTGGAGGTTCGTTCGAGGCGAGTCGGGGGGGCAACGTATCAGGTTCCGATGGAGGTCAGCCGTCGTCGTGCCCAGAGCCTTGCGATTCGCCAGATTCTGGCGACCTGCCGGGGGCGTGGTGGAAAGCCGATGGCAGAGCGTCTCGCGGACGAGTTGATGGCGGCCTTCCGCCGAGAGGGTGCCTCGATCACCTGGCGAGAGAACACCCACAAGATGGCGGAGGCGAACAAACTCTTCGCCCACTACGCCTGGTAGTGAAACGATCCTCGAGGATCGGAACGGAACGCCCCCATTGTCAGGGGGCGTTTCCCATCCTGGAGCTCTTCCCCAGCGCTTCTTTCCCCCGAGGGGTACTCGAGGATGGTCTCCTTCCCGAGGAGGTCGGACTCCATCGGCCACGGGGTTGTCGCGCCGGGGAAGTTCCTCGATGATCGTTGCAGCAGTTGATCCGGGGCGATGCCCAGCAGTCAGGAACCAAAGATGAAGCCCACTCGGAATTTCGGAATTATTGCCCACATCGATGCTGGCAAGACGACCGTGTCGGAACGCTTCCTCTTCTACTCCGGCAAGGAGTATCGGATGGGGGAAGTCCACGAGGGAACCGCCCACATGGACTGGCTCGAGGAAGAGCAGGAGCGAGGGATCACCATCACGAGCGCCGCCACCACTTTTCTGTGGGAAGATACGGTGTTCAACCTGATCGATACTCCTGGGCACGTCGATTTCACCGCCGAGGTGGAGCGATCGTTGCGAGTTCTCGACGGGGCAGTCGGAGTTTTCTGTGGCGTTGCGGGCGTGCAGGCACAGTCCGAGACCGTCTGGCGTCAGGCCAATCGTTACCAGGTGCCAAGAATCGGTTTCATCAACAAACTCGACCGGGTTGGCAGCGACTATTTCCGGGTCCTCGAGACCATCGCTGACTCCTTCGGCTGCATCACCTTGCCGATGATCGTTCCGGTGGGAGCGGAGGGGGAGTTCCGTGGTGTTGTCGACCTGGTGACGATGAAGCAGTTCTCCTTCGACGAGGAAAGTCTCGGCAGAATCGTCACCGAGTCCATGATCGACGAGGACCTTGTCGATTTGGCTGAGATGTGGCGCGGTGAACTGCTCGAGAGGGTTGCCGATGGTTCCGATCAGGTGATGGAGCACATCGTCGAGGGGACGGAGGTCCCCGTGGACCTCCTGCGGGCAGCGATCCGCCAGGGAACGCTGAAGCACCTGTGGGTGCCGGTTCTGGGGGGCAGCGCCTTCCGCAACAAGGGCATCCAGCCGCTCCTGGAGGCGGTGATCCACTATCTTCCATCTCCAGAGGACATCGCCGAGGTGAAGGGAACGGACCCGAAGAAGGGCACCGAACTGACCCGGGCTCTCACCGAAGACGATCCCTTCAGTGCTCTTCTCTTCAAGGTTCAGATCGATGTCCACGGCGAACTCTGCTTCCTGCGCATCTATTCCGGGAGCATCGCCAAGGGCGATACCTGTCTCAACCCGCGCACCAGGAAGAGGGAGAGGATGGGGCCCATCTTCAGGATGCACGCCAACTCCCGTGAGGTTCTCGACCGCGCCCGAGCGGGGGACATCGTTGCGGTCACAGGCCTTCGCTCTTCCGGAACCGGGGACACTCTCTGCTCCGAGGGCGCTCCGATTTTCCTCGAAGACCTGGTTTTCCCCGAGACGGTGATTTCGATGGCGGTGGAACCAAAGAGTGCGGCAGACCGCGACAAGTTGAAGGAACATCTCGATCGTCTGTCGCGGGAGGATCCGACTTTCCGCCTCGAGGTCAACGAGGAGACGGGGCAGTTCATCATGTCCGGGATGGGCGAGTTGCACCTGGAAGTGATCCGGAACCGCCTCGAACGAGATTTCAAGGTCGATGCAAACATCGGAAAGCCGCGAGTGGCTTACCGCCAGACGATCCAGCGTGAAGCGTCATCTCGGGTCACCTTCGAGAGACTGGTTGGTGGAAAGGACCAGTTCGGCGAGGTCGAGATTGTCCTGAGCCCGACATCCGCAGGGGCCAACTGCGAGGTCGAGTGGATCGAGGGCGGCTCGATTCCCGCCCCCTGGCGTCAGAGTGTCGAGGACACCATCGCCGCCGCTCTCAGCGGAGGGGGAGATCTCGGCTTTCCCTTCATCCAGGTCAAGGTCGGGATTCGGGTTCCTCCCATCGATCCCCGAAGTACCGAGGGGGGAATGGCGATGGCAGCGCGGGAGGCTTTCGAGGGCGCCCACTCGAAGGCGGGGGATGTGCTCCTGGAGCCGGTGATGGCCTTTCAGGTCACCACCCCTGAGGAGTATTTCGGGTCGGTCCACCAGGATCTGGTCCGTCGCAGGGCAAGCATCGAGAGTGTCGACCTGGCTGTCGGGGACAGGATCCTCAACGGCGCGGTTCCTCTCTCGGAGGTCTTCGGTTACACGACCACGCTTCGATCGATCTCTCAGGGGCGAGCCGAGGCCTCCCTCGAGCCGATCGGTTTTGCCCCGGCTCCCGACAAGGTCGCAGAGAGATTCCGGTTCTAAGTCTTAAACCTGTTGAAATATGTGGGTTAAGCCGCTCCTTCGGGCCTTCGCGGAGAGCGATGATCGACCGTGAAGGGAGCCGGAGATCGGGTCGAGGGGCTCTCCGGGGAGCGATCGTCGGCGCCAGGTCTCTACCCGGTCCAGGGTCCCTTTGGATCCCTTCTCAAAGAGGTCCAAAACCGTTGACACCTTTCCCCAAGTCCCTATGATCCATGACCTTCGACATTGTCGCCACGTGCCGAACGTCCCTCGGATTTTCTCCCGAGACGGCGGTTGTGGGGGCGCTGGGTGAACTCAGGGGACCGTCTCGACGGCCCCCCGTTTTTGCTGCTGTGTCCGGGCCGGACGGTCCGCCTG
>DQQH01000028.1 GCA_015664425.1 Planctomycetota bacterium | reverse complement strand
GTCGGTGCCTGGATGTTCGGGGCGACCGGGGGAGAGGGAGCGGGGGTGAGGGCGACGAAGCCGAAGAACACGACGCCGAACAGAGTGATCACCGCCAGGAAGATCAGGAACAGGATGAGAGCCTGGTTCATGGCCGCACCAGCGGAGCGTCTCCGCCGAGGCGCAGTTGCACCTCGCGGGCGTGAGCCTGGGCATCGCTGCGCCTCCCGAAACGTCCGCTGGTGACGTAGTAGAGGGGCGAGCCGCGCCGTCCGGGAGCCCGGATTTCGGCAGGGAATCCGGCGTTTACGAGAGAGCGGGAGAGACCCTCGGCATTGCTCCTCTGAAGGAAAGCTCCCGCCTGGACGGTGAACCAGGGGTCGTACCCCAGCTGCAAGCGGGCTCGATCGGCAAGGCCCGAGGCCTCCCCGAGGTGAACGCAGGCCTCGAGCGAGACCGCCGCTTCTTCGAAACGCCCGCAACGCTGCAGGGCGATGCCCGCCTCGAGAAAAGCTTCTGCCCGGGTCTCGGGGTCTGCTGCCCGTTCGCTGGCGCTCTGGAAGCGGAGCACGGCCGCCTGAGGATCCTCGGAGAGCTCGAGATAGCCCAGCTGCAAGAGGGCGCGGGCAGCGAGGGCGCCCTCCATCAGAACCACCTCGTTGAGGAACTCGGCCGCCTCCTGCGGTCGCCCGCGGTGTTGGGCACAGATCCCCGCGCTCAGAAGGGCTTCCTGGCGGCGCGGGTCGGTCCGGTGGCGCTCGGCAAACCTCGAGAAGAGGTGCTGGGCGTCTTCGTGGTGCTCGAGGAGCCAGGCGGTCCGCGCCTGACGCCAGTCCGATTCAGCCAGAGGCGAGGTCGAGGGGGGAGTCGCGAGGGTTGGCGGGCCGTCGGAGCAGCCGACGAGGACGAGCAATAACAGCCCACTGAGGGCACAATGAGCCCCGCAGGGCCAATTCATGAAGGCTCTCGCCGTCATCCTGAACTCCCCTCGCACCACGACATGGTGAGGTGGCGGTGGCGGAAATACAAGCGAAGGAGACGCGATGAAATCGGTGGCTGCTGACAGCGGCGGGACCTTCACCGACATCGTCTTCTCATCCCCCTCGGGGCACCACGTCAGGAAGGTGCCTTCAACCCCCGAAGACCCGGCGCGGGCGATCCTCGAGGTCCTGTCGGGGGATCAACACGACCGGGCCATCCACGGCTCGACCGTGGCCACCAACGCTCTTCTCCAGCGCCATGGCGCCCGTGTCGCTTTCGTGACCACCCGCGGTTTCGCCGATATTCCGGCGATCGGGCGCCAGAACCGTCCGCGAATCTACTCCCTCGGAACACCTCCCGATGCGCCCCTCTTTCACCTTCGAGACTGCTATCAGCTCGACGAACGCATCGGGCCGGGGGGGGAGGTGATCAGGCCCCTCGATCCCGTTGCCCTCAAGCGATTGAGGGACGACCTGGAGGGGACGGGAGTCGAGTCGGTGGCGGTGGGGCTGCTCTTCTCCAGCGAAAATCGATCCCACGAGGATGAGGTGGTCAAGGTTCTCGAGAAACTCGGAGTGCCGGTGATCGGCTCGTCAAGGATCCTGGCGGAACCGCGGGAGTACGAACGTTTTTCTACGGCGATCGCCTGCGCCTTCGTCGCACCGCTGATGGCGACCTACCTCGAAAGACTGGCGGCGGCGTTGCCAGCGACGCAGTTGTTGCTGATGGATTCAGCGGGTGGGGTTCTGCCGTGGCAGCGGATGCGCGATGAGCCGGTACGATCGGTGCTTTCGGGGCCGGCAGGGGGAGTGGTGGCGGCATCCCATCGCTGTCGGGATGGCCAAGGAGTCGCCTTCGACATGGGCGGGACCTCGACCGATGCAACCCTCGTTTCCAACGCCGAGATTGCCCGCACTCGCTCCTTCACCATCGGCACCCTTCCGATCGCGGTACCGATGGTCGATACCGTCACCGTCGGCGCCGGAGGAGGCTCCATCGCCTGGATCGACAGCGGGGGTGCCCTGCGGGTCGGGCCCCGGAGCGCCGGATCGGTTCCCGGTCCCGCCTGCTACGGCCGTGGAGGTCTCGAGGCGACCGTCACCGATGCCCATGTCGTCCTCGGACGCATCCCGGCCGACACCCTTCTGGCAGGCACCCTCCCCCTCGACAGAGAGAAGGCCCTGACGGCCATCGGTGCCTTCGCTTCTTCCCTGGGGATGCCGTTGACGGTCGCTGCTCGCGGCATCCTCGAGGTCATCGAGGCGGAGATGGAGCGGGCGCTGCGGCGAATCACCCAGGAACGCGGCGTCGACCCGCGCACCCTCGCCCTGATCAGTTTCGGCGGCGCTGGTGGCCTGCATGCGGTGGCGCTCGCCAGGGGGATGGGTATGCCGGAGGTGCGGATTCCCCGCGGCCCCGGAGTTCTCAGCGCCATCGGAATGCTCGAGGCCCAATGGGCAGAAGAGGAGGAACAGGTCCTGCTCTGTGAACTGAACGAAGAGTCGCTGGCCCGGTTGCGACAGGTCGCGGGGAAACTGGAGGCGACGGGGCGGTCGAGGATGGAGGAGGCAGGTGCCCAGACCGATGAGGCGATCACCCGGGTCACCCTGCGCATGCGCCATCGGGGACAGTCCCACGACCTGGAGATTCCCTGGCAGGGCGATCCTCGCGAGGGTTTTCTCGACCGCTACCGGCAGCTCTACGGAAGCAACGCTCCTGACCGGGCGATCGAGGTGGTCTCGGTTGCAACACGCACGGTACTTCCCTCTCGAGAGGGAACCATCACTCTCGACGATGAAAGCGATCGATCGCTGGATGAGGTTCTCGTCTCGCTCGATGATGGCGAGGAGATGGTTCCCGTGCGAAGAATC
>DQQH01000157.1 GCA_015664425.1 Planctomycetota bacterium | reverse complement strand
GAGGACCAGTTCCACCCCTTCGACGGAGAGCACCTCGCCCCGCAGCGGCGGAAGAGAAAGGGAAGAGCACACCGCCAGCATCTCCTCGGGGGCATCGATCACCTCGAGGGCGACAGCAAGGGCGGCTTCGAGGCAGCGGGGTGCCCATGTCGTTGTCGGCTGCCAGGTGAACGGCATCCGCCGCCGGCGTTTTCGATCCTCCAGTCGCCAGCTCGTCTCACCCTCTCTGACCAGTTCAAGATCTCCATCGACCCCGAAGGTGAGGGTCTCCATCTCTGGCGCCAGGAGGTGGCCGCGGACCTCGACTGGAACCCAGGCCACCCCACCCTCCTCGATTGTCGTCAGCAAGGAGAACTTCTCGCGGGCGACAGCGTCGAGATCCCCGAATCCGGCGAGGTGGGAGGGGCCGATGGAGGTCACCACTGCACTTCGCGGAGCGATCCAGCGACCGAGAGGCTCGACCTCACCGGGAGCGTTGCTTCCCACCTCGCACACCAGCACCTCCGACTCGGGAGGTGCATTGAGGATCGTCAGGGGAACCCCGAGGTGATTGTTGTGGGAGGCCCGCGGGATCGCCGTCGGCACCACCGCTGCCAGCAGTTCCCCGGCAAATTGGCAGGTGGTCGTCTTGCCGTGACTTCCGGTGACCGCAATGGCCGGAAGATCACGGGACTCCTCTTTCCTGATCGCCGCTGCAAGGCGCCCGAGGGCTGCCACCGGATCATCGACGACGATCGCTGCTCCCTCGAATTGGCGGAGGTGACGGGCCTCGCAAAACACCGCCACGGCACCCCGGCGGAACGCTTCCGGGAGATGGTCGATGCCGTGGCAGGAGGAACCCTCGAGCGCAAAGAAGAGATCACCCTCGCCGATGAGACGGCTGTCGATCTGGGCGCCCCTCGCGCTCCGCCCGTGAGCTCGACGGCTGCTTCCGGAACCACAGAGGCTGGTGATGGTGGTCAGGGAACGCTCCCTCATACCATCTCACCCGAGTAATACTCGGCGACCACCCGCCGATCATCGAAGGGCTGGAAGCTGCCACGGATCTCCTGGGTATCCTCGTGTCCCTTGCCGGAAATCAGCAGTACATCTCCATCTCCCAGCGAGGTGAGAGCCTCAGCAATCGCCTGCCGACGATCGACCCGATCGACCGCCTCGGCCTCGTCCGAGACCCCCGCCATCGTCTCGTCGATGATCTTCTGAGGGTCCTCGAATCGGGGGTTGTCGGAGGTCACGATCAGGCGGTCGGCCAGTCGCGAGGCGACCTCACCCATCACCTTTCGCTTTCCCTGGTCGCGGCCGCCTCCGCAACCAAAGAGCAGGTGAAGGCGGCCGACGACCCACGGTCGAACGCTCTCGAGAAGCGCCTCGAGAGCGTCGGGTGTGTGAGCAAAATCGACGAAGACCCTGCCGACCGGCACCTCGACCTCCTCAAGGCGCCCCGGAATCGAGGGTGCCTGCTCGAGACCGTCGACGATCGCCTCGAGGGAGATCCCCAGGGCCCGAGCCAGGAGAGCGACCGCCACGGCGTTGGAGACGTTGTATCGGCCCGGCTGTCTCAGGCGAAGCCCCAGTTCCTCGCCTCTTGGCAGGTGCAGGCGCACCTCGCTCCCTTCGAAGCCCTCCTCGATGATTTCCGCCCAACCGTCCGCAGTCTCGCTGTCGACGGAGAAACTGAGGATCGACAGGTCAGAGAGATCGACATCCTCGGGAAGGTCCAGCGTCTCGGGAATGACCGCGGGGGCGCCTTCAGGCAGCATCTCGAGGAGTTTCACCTTCGTCCTCAGGTAGCCAGCCAGATTCTTGTGATAGTCGAAATGGTCTCTCCCGATGGTCGTAATCAG
>DQQH01000036.1 GCA_015664425.1 Planctomycetota bacterium | reverse complement strand
GCGGTCTACAGTGGCAGCCGGGGAGATGAGATCATCGTGATCCAAACCGGCGACTTCTCCTCCGGGAGCCTGGACTCCGCCGCCCTAGCCCCTCTGGTGAGGGTTCATTCCGCATGCTTCACCGGAGAGGTCTTTGGATCGCTCCGCTGCGACTGCGGTGGCCAGCTCCAGCTCGCCATCGAGAAGATCGCCGAGGAGGGGTGCGGTGCACTGATCTACCTGCCGCAAGAGGGGCGTGGAATCGGCCTCGCAAGTAAACTGGATGCCTACCGGCTCCAGGATGAGGGGTTCGACACCGTCGAGGGAAATCATCGGCTGGGTTTTGCCGCGGATTTGCGCACCTACGACGATGCGGCGGAGATTCTCCGGAGCCTCGGAATCGAGAGGTTGCGTCTTCTCACCAACAACCCGCTGAAGGTTCAGGGGCTCGATCACAACGGCATCGACGTCACCGAACGGATCTCCATCGAAGCGGGCACCGGGCCGGTGAACCTGGCTTACCTCAGAACGAAAAAGGGCAAACTCGGTCACCTCTTCGAGGCGATCTAGACGCCTGCGGGCGGTTCATCCGACAGCGCTGCAATCCACCAGGATGAGAGATGAGAAAAAACCGGGGCGCGACGAAATCGTCGCGCCCCGGTTTATTTTTTCTCTGGTCGATCGTTCCTCTACTAGCAGGTGTAGTTGGCGCAATCGAGGGAGTCTGTGTCTGTCGGGTCAGGCCCGCATGCCGGGAAGGGAGCCGGGGGCTCGAGTCCACCGCTGAAGATGAATGCCAGCACGAAGATCGCGTCGGCGACGTCGATCGCTCCGCTGTCGTTTGCATCGAGAGCGTCGAGACAAGGTCCGGCACCGCTCGAGAAGAGGTAGGCGAGGAGGTAGATCGGGTCGGAGATGTCGATGCCGTTGTCACCGTTGCCATCGCTGCGGATGAACCGTTCCGGGAGGCATTCGATGAGGCAACTGATCTCTGCCATCGCTTCGCCACAGAAACCGCTACCAGCGAGGCTGATGGTGTGGGGAGCGCCTTCTGCGATCACGATGGACGCGCCAGTGGCGCTTCCTGCGAGGGACTGTGACAGGACGCCGTCGAGGAGCAGCTCGAGGCTCGCATAATCGGCCTGGTTGTTGGTCCAGGTGACCGTCACGGTGCAGGTGGCGTGGTCGATGGTACAGACGATGTCGCTCGGTCCGACTGCTGGCGGAATCGGGGTCCAGGTAGCGGAGCAGCACGCTGCGACGCTGCTGACGGCGTTTCTGATGCCGACGACGCACATCTCGGTGGCGACGTTGGCGGCCAGGCTCGTGTTGTAGCTGGTCGCGCTTCCCAGGAGGGTCGTCTCGAGAACGGCGTTGCGGTAGATCTCGATGCTGTCATAGGTGCCGCCGTTGGCCCAGGAGAGGGTGCTGGCCCCTGTGCAGTCATCATCGACCTGGCAGGTGACAGCGCTCGCCGGGGGATTGTCGACGGTGATCTGACCGTGAATCAGGGCAGGAAATTGCGAGACTCCGCTGACGCTGACAACGTTGGTAATCGGAGGATTACCGAGGGTGTTCACGAAAGTGATGGGACTGCTCGATCCCGGCTCCGCAGTCAGGGCGACGTCGTAAGTGATCGTCACCAGATGGTGGCCGGAGCCAGGTGCGAGGACCTGCAGCGGCGGAGCCAGTGAGAGCACGCAACCGACGACGACACCGGGTCCATTGACCGGGTTGAGATCGGAGAAGAAGTAACCGGGAGAATTGCCTCCGAGAGCCCCTGTGACTCCAGCACCGACTTCCGCCAGAGTGGGGGTCAGCAAGATGGCATCGTGAGTGATGCCCATCGAGAAGCCCAGGACGTCCTGGGAGTTATCGAGCATCACCATGTTGCCGACGGACGAACCGGCGATGCCGGAACCGCCGCTGGCACTGTAGGTGAACTGGGCGTCGACGACGCCGGTAGCGAAGCAAAGCATTGCACAGATGGCGACCAAAATCCGAGTGGACATGACCGGTCCTTCCTCGCAGAAAACCCGTTCTAATTGCAAATCCCGGACAGCAAAGCCGATGCGGGTCGGGAGCCCGAATTGGCTGCTCGGCGGGCATTCCGCCTGCGGCCGGGTCGATTCCAACATGGGACCTATCTCCAACTTATTGTAGCGTTAACAATTTAGTTTACTACTCCTGAAAACCAACGGGAAGTCGCTGTGGGAGGCTGGGAAACAAAGGTCAACTTTGACCGAGATGTCCCAGAATACGGCCCAGAAGTAGCCATATGAGCGCTAGTTCCAGATCCATTCCCAGGAGGGTCGGAAAATTCCTTGCCGATTCCCGTTGCAATGAACAAGAGTAAACAGAATCTGGAGTAAAGGGGTCGGAACAAGGCCTCTGAGTGCATACAACCTCCCGTCAGGAACGAGACCCAGCGATGAGCCCAAACATCGCGAGCCGGGGAATTCCCCACCTGTTCCCAGAAGGTTGGACATCGACGATGATAGGAGGGTGTGGACGACACTGCAACACCGATCCACAATTGACGGAGGGCCTTTTCTTGTCTGACTTTAGGGGAAAAATGGGGGGGGGACTCCAGAGGCGCCCTGCGGAAGTCCTGCAGATCAACGTCGGAAAGCTCTGCAACCAGACCTGCGTTCACTGCCACGTCGATGCCGGACCGCACCGAGTTGAGCAGATGGGCTCCTCCACCGCCGACAGTTGCATCGCACTCATCGACCGCCTCGACACGATACAGACGGTCGACATCACCGGTGGGGCGCCAGAACTCAACGGCGAATTTCGTCGCCTGGTGAGTGCCGCCCGCAGCCGTTCTCTGGAGGTGATCGACCGCTGCAACCTGACGGTGCTCCAGGAACCGGGGCAGGAAGATCTGGCGGACTTCCTGGCCGAGAACCAGGTGTGGGTCATCGCCAGCCTCCCCTGTTACCTCGAGGAGAATGTCGATGGACAGCGGGGGAAGGGAGTCTTCCAGCGCAGCATCGAAGCGCTCCAGCAGCTCAACAGCCTCGGATATGGTAGCGACGGGGTGCATCGCCTCGATCTGGTCTACAACCCGACAGGGCCGATGCTCCCCCCTGAAGCCAGTGGCCTCGAACGCACCTTCAAGAAGCAACTCGCCAGCAACTACGGTGTTACTTTCGACACGCTGATCACCATCACCAACATGGTGATCAACCGATTCGAGAGTTTTCTGAGGCGCAGCGGTGAACTCGAGAGTTATCAGCAACTTCTCGAGGAGAACTTCAATCCAGCGACCATCCCCAACCTGATGTGCCTGAACACCCTGTCGATCTCATGGGATGGATTCATCTACGACTGCGACTTCAACCAGATGCTCGACCTCAAACTGGGCCGGGAAGAACCGCTGCGCGTCGAGGACCTGACCGCCGAAGCCTTCCTCGACCTCGAGGTGATCACCGGCCGCCATTGCTTCGGCTGCACCGCGGGGACGGGATCGTCCTGCGGCGGGGCTCTCGTCTAGACCAGGCTCCGCTCCGGGCTAGTCCCGCTTCCGATTCAGGGCAGCACCAACTCGATCCCCACCGGCAGCACGTCGGGATCGGGGATCGCCCGCAGGTTCGCCTGGTGAATGCTACGCCAGCGGCGCTGGTCGCTGTAAAAGCGCCGAGCGAGTGAATAGAGGGTGTCCCCCTTGCTGACCCTGTAGGTCTGCCCGGGACTGACGGGATCGGGGCTTTCCTGGCTCCAGATCCCTTCGGGTATCCTCTCCGGGGCGATCTCGGAAGATCTCACCACCTCGACCTCAGGGTCGACATCAGTGGTGACTTCGCCCCACGGAGGATCATCCCCGGGGGAGAGATCGGCGTAACTCGGCTCGGTGAAGGTCCTCTCCTCCTGGCCGAGTGGAATTGGGATGAAGAAGAGGGGATAGAGGGTTTTTTTCCCTCCCTTGACGACGTAGCGGTAGAAGGGGAAGAGCCAGTGGCTGCGGGATTCTTCCACCCCACTCTCGAGAGCGCGTCGTTCGCTGCGTCCGGCGATGAAGAGGGGGCCGGCAGAGAGGCGCTTGCGGGCCACCGGCCGACCCTCGACCCGTTCGGTGGTGCCCATGTCGTAGGCGATGGCGCCGCCGCGAATTGCCATTCCGCTGCGGTCATCGTTCCTCGACTGCCAACTGCCGGTGAGCATGGCAGAGACCTCACCGGGCCCGACCGCCTGTTCGATGGGAGGCCGTCGATCGGTGCCGGCGACGGTCTTTCCCGGAGCGCTACAGGAGACCAGCAGCAGGGGAAGAAGAATCAGGAACAAAAAGCGAACCCGGTCGGATCCACCGATGAGAATTCCAGAGTTTGTAAACACGGCTCCTCCAGGGTTTTCCCCACCCGGGGCAGGAGACACGGCGTTGAGGGATCCTAGGGCGATGTCTTGTGGTCGGCAAGCGGATCACCCCGGGAGGTTGGAGTCTGGCGGTGGAGAAAGACGAGAAAGAGCCCCAGGGGGACGAATATCACCGCTGAGAGGAGATATGGAATCTCCGGGCCGAGGCGCCAGTAAATGCTTGCGGCGGCCAGTGGGCCGATCGCGCGGGCGAGGGAGCCGAGGGAGCGAAAGACGCCGAGAACCGCCCCCTGCTCGGCGGCGGGGGCATCGAGGGATACGAGCGCCGACAGCAGCGGCATGGTGAAGGCGCCGCCGATGGTGAGCAGCGCCAGGGTAGCGAGGAAGTAGAGGACCCCGGATGCCTGGGAGATCCCGATCAGGCCTGCCATCGTCAGAACCATCCCCAGCATCGCGACCTTGCGCTCTCCGATGCGTCGGCTGAGGGGGCGCACCGCCGTGCCCTGAGCGATGGCCAGGATCAGCCCGACCATCACGAACATCTTTGCTATGTCCCAGCTGTCCCAGTTGAAGCGGCGCCTCACCAGGAAGGAGATGGTGAACTCCATGCCGCTGAAGGCGATCAGGAAGAAGAAGTTGGCGAGGTTGATCTTGACCACTTCCATCCCCCATCGCCTGCCGATCTCGATCCTCGGGCGCAGCGGCCTTGCTGGGGACGTGCCCGGTGTGTGGGTCTCGGGCAGGCGATAGTGAATCCACAGGAGGTTGAGGAGGGAGAGGAGGGTTGCGGCGAGGGCGGCGACGCTGAAGGGAGTCCAGCGGAACATGGCGGTCGATTCGGGCGATGAGATATCGATCAGCGAGCAGGCTCCGCCGACCGCCGGGCCGAGGATGAATCCGATGCCAAAGGCCGCGCCGACGAGGCCCATGCCGCGGGCCCGTTCCTCACGCGGGGTGAGGTCGGCGACCGCCGCGGTCGCCGTCGCGATGTTGCCGCCCATCCCCCCGGCGAGGATTCGCGACAGGACCAGCAGCAGGAAACTGCCGCTGACCGCCCACAGCAGGTTGGCGAGGGCAATCCCGCTGATGGTCAGAATCAGCACCGGCCGCCGTCCCCAGCGGTCGGAGAGGCTGCCCCAGAAGGGGCTGAAGAGAAACTGGACGATGGCGTAGAGCGACCCGAGGAGACCCCCGAAGAGAGTTCTGACCCGATCATCGTCGATCTCGCCCTCGGGAACCAGGCTCTCGATGAGCGAGATTACCTGGACCATCAGCGGATCGTCCTGGTACCACTCGAGGATCTGCGGGAAGAGCGGGAAGATGATCGAGAAACCGAGGAGATCGAGGAAGAGGGTGACGAGGAGGGGGCCGAGGCCCGGGCGCGCCTTCGGTGAGCCCGGGTCCGACGGTCGAGGTTCCAGCGCTGCCATCCCGGGGTCTCCTCTCCTCCTTGTTGTGGCGACCGCCACCCCTCGAGGAGCGGGATCATAGCCGCGACTGGTCACCTCCGCCAAGTCGCACTGGCCGGGGGTGGTTCGAGGGGGGCCGCGGGCGTATCCTCCCGAGGCGGACGTCGCCCGGTCCCGCAGACAGGAGCTGCCTCGATGAATTCCAGCAGCCGCACCGACAATTCCCAGGCGCGGCGAAATGCCGACCCCAACGCCGCCGATCGGCGCGAATCCATCAGCGAGGACTCGATCCGCCCCAGTTGCCTCGCCGACTTCATCGGCCAGGAGGCGGTTGTGGAGAACCTCCGGGTTTTCATGTCGGCAGCGCGGGAGCGAAAGGAATCTCCCGACCACATCCTGCTCTCGGGGATGCCCGGTCTCGGCAAGACGACCCTGGCGAACCTCGTCTCGGAAGAGATGGGGAGCGGATTTCGGGGGACCAGCGGGCCGGTGCTGGAAAGGGCGAGAGATCTGGTCGGTATCCTCACCGAACTCGAGGAGGGAGACATCCTCTTCATCGATGAGGTCCATCGCATCAGTCGCGTCGTCGAGGAGTACCTCTATTCGGCGATGGAGGACTTTCAGATCGACATCATTATCGACAGCGGGCCCAACGCCCGTTCGGTGAAGATCCACCTGCCACGCTTCACACTCGTCGCTGCAACCACCCGCGAAGGGAATCTCACCGCTCCCTTCCGCGCCCGCTTTGGAATCCAGGAGAAACTGGAGCCGTATGCCGAAGCAGAGATGGTGGAGATCCTCCAGCGCAGCGCTCGAATCCTCGATGTTCCTCTCGAGGAGGGAGGGGCAGTGGCGCTTGCTCGTCGTTGTCGCGGAACACCCAGGATTGCCAACCGCTACCTGAGAAGGGTCCGTGACTTTGCCCAGGTGGATCGATCGTCGGTGATCGATCGGGAGACAGCGGAGAGCGCTCTCGAACGCCTCGGGGTCGACAGTAACGGACTCGATCATCTCGACCGGCGGATCCTCGAGGTGGTAGGTCGTAACGCCGGCCAGCCGGTCGGGATCAAGACGATCGCCGTCTCGGTGGGGGAAGAGGAGCGCACCATCGAAGACGTCTACGAACCCTACCTGATCCGCTGTGGTTTTCTTCTCAAGACTCCGCGGGGTCGGGTCCTCGGCCCCGATACCGATCGCCTCCTGGCTCTCGGATACAGGTCGCCATCGCCGGGCCTCTTCGACACTGGCGAGGAGGAGACCTCGCCGTGAGGGGCCTCTCTACCATCCACCTGTCGACCCTGTTGCTGGTCTCTGCCCTCCTCCCGTCCTCACTCGATGGGCTGGAGGAGCAGTGGATCGGAGTGCAGATCGAGGCGGGCAACTTCGATGTCGAGGTGGGTGCGGATGGAGCAGCACTTCGCGTCGAGTGGCGCGGAGGGAGAACAGAGCTCCCGAGGGGAATCCACTCTCTTCACTCGCGCGAACTCGAGGTCCGTCTCGGAGAGCTGACGATTCGCAATGGCAGTTTCCGTTTCCAGGCTGCCGATGGCAGGACCCGGATTGGCCCCAATTTCTACGAGGGCTGGATCGAGTTGTATCCGGATGAGTACGGCGACGGCTGGCGCCTCGTCAACCGGGTTCCAGTTGAGCGATACCTTCTTGGAGTGGTCTCTCACGAGATGTCGGCAAACTCCTTTCCCGCCGCGGCTCTCGAGGCGCAGGCGATCGCCGCCCGCACCTATGCTCTCTTCCAGATCTACTCGAGGGACCCGCAGAAAAGGATCCACGTCTATTCCGACACCCGCTCCCAGGTCTACGGCGGCGAGAACCTCCATCCGGCGGTGGTGCGGGCGGTCGAAGCGACCCGGGGTCAGGTGCTGGTCCAGGACGGCCTCATCTTCGAGTCCTTCTTTCACTCGACCTGTGGTGGCAGGACCAGGAGCGCCAGCGATGCCTTTGGTATCGCCGAATTGCCGACCCTCGAGCCGGTCTCTTGCGATGGTTGCCAGGACACTCGCTTCTGGCGCTGGCAGGCTCGCGTCTCAAGCGCCACGGTCCACCACGCCCTCGACGGCCCCGTCGACAAACTCGGCCTGCGCCTCGGGGCCATCCGGAGGATCGAACCGATCGTCGAGACGAGAGGGGATCATGCCGCCTATCTGCAGGTCATCCACGGCAAGGGGTCCTTCCTTTTCAACGCCGATCGCTTCCGCAGCCTGGTCAACAGGGCCGGGGTGAAGACGGTCAGATCGACAGCGTTCTCGGTCACCGAAGAGGGGAACGGTTTTCTCCTCGAGGGTCGTGGCTGGGGACATGGAGTCGGGATGTGCCAGATGGGTGCGAAGGGTTACGCCGAACGGGGAGCCAATGCCATCTGGATCCTGAAACATTACTACCGGGGTGCAAAGATCAGGAGTCTGTGGTGACCGATGGAGTGCCGCGGGCGACCGCGCCGATGACCGAAGGCTTCTCTTTCGAGGTGGTGGCCGGAGATGTCAGGGGTCCTCGCTGCGGTCGACTGCTGACGCCACACGGCGCCATCGACACTCCAGCGTTCATGCCTGTCGGAACCCAGGGAACGGTCAAGGGAGTCTCCCCCGAGCAATTGCGTCAGATCGGAACCTCCATCGTTCTCTCCAACACCTACCACCTGGCGGTGCGGCCGGGGTCGAAATCGGTGCGCAGTCTCGGCGGCCTGCACCGGTTCATGGGATGGGATCGACCGATCCTCACCGATTCGGGGGGATTCCAGGTCTTTTCCCTCGCCGATCTGCGCTCCATCGACGACGAGGGGGTCGAGTTCAGGACCCACGTCGATGGCCAGTTGCTCCACCTCACTCCCGAGAAGGTCCTCGACATCCAGGCGGAACTGGGCACCGACATCGCCATGGCCCTCGATCACTGCCCGCCCCCGGGGGTCGGCCGCGATGAGGCAGCCGTTGCCCTCGAGCGCACGCAGTTGTGGGCGCGGCGGACCATCGAGCATCGCACGAAGATGAAGAAGTGGGATCCGATGGCGGTCTTCGGAATCCTCCAGGGAGGGGTCTACGAGGACCTGCGTCAGGAAGGCGCAGAGAGGCTTCGTCAGCTCCCCTTCGATGGTTTTGCCATCGGTGGGGTGAGTGTAGGGGAGGATCGCGAGACACTCCTGGCGACGATTCCCATCTCGGCGCGGGGATTGCCCGTCGACCGTCCTCGCTACCTGATGGGGGTGGCGGGGCTGGAAGAATTCATCGTTGCCATCGAATCGGGCATCGATCTCTTCGACTGCGTGATCCCGACGCGAAACGCTCGCAACGCCACTCTCTTCCTCTCCGATGGTTCCGTGCTGAGGATCAGGAACTCGGTCCACAGGGAGGATCCGGGACCGCTCGAGGAGGATTGCGACTGTCCTGCTTGTGGCACCTTCAGTCGTGGTTTCATCCACCATCTCTACCTGCGCAAGGAAATGCTGGGATACACCCTCGGAAGTCTGCACAACCTGCGGGTATTTCACCGATTCCTCGAATCTGCCAGGGAGGCGGTGAAGTCGGGGGGTTGGGCGGAATTCCGCCGCCAGGTGACCGTCCCCGCCGGTTGAGAAATGCCTCGAGAGCGCGCCTCGCCTTGATCTGGGGGGGGGCTGGCCTATAATCCGCAACTTCCGATGTCCGAACGGCATAGGGCATCTTTGCAGGGTTTGGTTGCGGTCGAGGAGGAGGTGAGTGATGGGTGGCCTGGTGACGCTTTCCCTGCTCCTGCAAGATGGAGTCGGCGAGGGCGCGGGCGATCAGTCCGGGGCGGGTACGGGCGCAGGGGGAGGCATCCTCAGTCTCTTGCCGCTTTTCGTCATTCTCTGGTTCATCGTTTACGTCATGATGATTCGCCCCCAGCGCAAGCAACAGAACCAGCACCAGCAGATGCTCTCGTCTCTTAAAAAGAACGATTTGGTGCGCACGAGCGGTGGAATTTACGGCAAGGTAGTGAGTGTCGAGCCCGACCGGGACTTGGTGGTCCTCAAGGTCGATGAATCCAACAACGTCAGGCTCAAGGTGGCCCGTTCGGCGATCGCAGATGTGATCGACGAGAAGGAAAAGGCTCCCGCCTAGCCGGCTGAAAGATCGAGGTCAGCTCAAGATGGTCAAGTACATCGGTCGCGGGTCTCTCCTGGTGGCGTTTCTGATAGCGGTCTGCATCTTCAGCCTCAGGGACTATCAGAACGACATCAAGAAGGGCATCGACCTCCAGGGAGGAACCGAGCTCCTCTACGAGATCCCCACCGATTTGATTCCCATCGCCCAGCAGGGGTCGATTGCCGAAGACGTCAAGGCGGTGATCGCCCGGCGTTTCGACGCTTTCGGCCTGAAGGAGATCAGCGTTTCGGTTTCGGGGAGAAACCAGTTGTTGATCCAGCTCCCCGGTTCCGACGACGAGGGACTGGAACGGCTCAAGAGACAGATCGAGAAATCGGGGGAACTCTCCTTCCACCTCGTCGCTGATGCCAGCCAGCAGACCCCCGAGCGAATCGCCTCCATCGAGTCCGAGATGAAGATTCGAGAGAGTCAGATTCGCGCATTCAACCGCGATCAGCAGCTGCCAGAGGCCCAGCGTGCCGGGCTCGAGTTGCCGACTGAACTCGATCAGATCGTCTGCGTCGGTCGCCTCACTCCAGAACAGGAGAGAGCGGGGACCGTACCGGCGAAAACGGTGATCGAGAACAGTGCTGGCTTGCGAGTCGCCGGCTCCTACATCTCCGGCAGCGGACCGGCCACCGATAACTTCGGCAACCCGGCGGTCGCCTTCAATTTCGCCGGTGCCGGGGCAACGGCGTTCGCCAACCTGACGGGAACCTACAAGGGGCGCTTGCTGGCGATCATCCTCGACGGGGTTTCGATGTCCATCGCCACCATCAACGCCCAGATCTTCGACCGGGGAATCCTCGAGGGGGACTTCACCAACGACGAGGTCTCCGATATCGTCACCATCCTGCGTGCCGGTAGTTTGCCTGCGAAGCCGCAACTTGTGAACCAGCAGACGATCGGCGCCCTGCTCGGTCGCGAATCCGTGGAGCGCGGAACCCAGGCGATGTTGTTCGGCCTGGTGCTGGTGGTGCTCTTCATGCTGTTCTACTACCGAGCTGCAGGTCTGGTTGCAGACTTCTCTCTGTGCTTGAACCTGCTGCTGTTGCTGTCGGCTCTCGTCATCTTCCGCAACACGCTGACTTTCCCCGGGATGGCAGGTCTCTTGCTGACGGTGGGGATGGCGGTCGATGCCAACATCTTGATCTTCGAACGGATCCGCGAGGAGAGACTGCGGGGACGGGGGCTTGCACAGGCGATCCAGGGTGGCTTCCAGAGGGCTTTCTGGACCATCTTCGACGCCAACCTCACGACCCTGATCACCGCCTTCATCCTTTTCCAGTTCGGAACCGGGGCGGTCAAGGGTTTCGCGATGGTCCTGTCGATCGGAATCCTGGCGTCCTTCTTCACCTCTCTCTACGTCAGCCGCCTGCTCCTGTCGATACTGGTCCGTGCAAATCTGGTGAAGGATTTGTCGATGCTGCGAGTCGTCCGCAACCCCAAGATCGACTTCATGGCGACGCGCTCTGTCGCCCGGGTCGTCTCCGTGATCCTGATTCTCCTCGGGGTGGGAACCCTCTTCTTCCGCGGGTCGGAGACCCTCGGGATCGATTTCACCGGCGGTGCGAGAATGATCGTCAACCTGAAGGAGTCCAGGAGCGAGGTGGAGATCCGGGAAGCGATTTCGTCGCTGGAGACCAGCGAGGGCAACGCTCTCTTCGCTGACGTTCAGGTTCAGACTCTCGGCTCTTCGGAGGAATTCGATGGAGAGGTGGTGGCGTCTCAATTCTCCGTTCGCACCCGCCACGTCGGAGGCCGCGGAGCGGAAGGAGGTTCGGTCACCGAGACCTTCAAGAGAGCCGTCGAGAATGCCCTCGGAGAACAGGGTCTCGGAATTCTCGCGCCAAATTCCTACACCCATTTCAGGATCGATCGTGGTGGGGGCGGAGATTCGATCAGCGCCCGGGTTCATTTCATCAGGGACCTCAGCGGAGATCAGGAGGCGCTCACCGCCAGCGAGGTGCAGCAGATCCTCGCCGACCAGAATTTCCCGGTGGCGTCGGTAGAAGATGCCCCCCCTGATACCGGGGCCAGTATCCTCTCCTTCACCGTGACGTCTCAGGCGATGCCAGCGGCGGAAGCGACTCTGCTCGAGGACCAGCTATCCGCAGCACTGAAAGTCCCGACTCTCAAGACTTCCAATCCATTCCCCGAAATCAACACCATCGGCGGAAGGGTCGCTCAGGACATGCAGGGCAAGGTGTTCGTCGCCATCATGATCTCCTTCCTGGCGGTCATCTTTTACATCACCCTGCGTTTCCAGCTGCGCTTCGGACTGGCGGCGATCGTTGCTCTCGTCCACGACATCCTGATTACCCTCGGGATTCTGGCGATTGCCGATTTGGCCCTCGGGGATGTCCTCAACCTGAAGATCAACCTTCCGGTGATCGCGGCGCTCCTGACGGTGGTCGGATATTCCCTCAACGACACCATCGTGATCTTCGACAGGATTCGCGAGAACCTCGCCGGTACCAAGAGGAGCGTTGACTACGTTGCGGTCGTCAACACCTCCATCAACCAGACGCTGAGCAGGACGATTCTGACCTCCTTGACGACATTCATCGTCGTTCTGATCCTCTTCCTGTGGGGGGGAGAGGGACTCCAGGCGTTCTCCTTCGCTCTCTGCATCGGCGTTGTGGTCGGGACCTACTCGTCGATCTTCGTGGCTGGCCCTTCGTTAATTTTCTTCAACACCCGGGCGAACGCGCGCCGCGAGGCGATCCTGACCGAAGCTGCGGTGCACTGACCAGCGACGAGATGGTCGAGGTGGAGGAAGCCTGGCGACGACCAGGTGGTTGGGCTCCTCGCCCCTTGGAAGCGTAAGGGTGGCGAAGGGGAGTGGAATCGATGTAACCTGCCCCGATTGGGGTCGGAGAAGACGGGCTGGCCAACGCCTGGACCTCGTGGGGAACGCACCGTTGCCTTTGCCGCCGCGGCGAGATGGTGCTGTGGAGGGGAGATATTGATGGGTACTGGCACCAAAATCGGAATGGTCCTGGCTCTCGTTCTCGCTGTCGTTCTGATCGCAAACTTGCTCGATCGAGAGGTCGAGCGGGCCCCCTCTGCACGGGAGCAGATCACCGGACGGATTGCGAGCAGGGGGCTGACGCCTGTTCCCGAGAAGAGAACCCCTCGCATCGTCACCGAATCGCAAGGGGCGGTGGAACCGGTCGAGTTCCCCCGGCGGGGCCCGGAGGCTTCAGCACAGGCGACGGTGCCCACCGTCAAACCCAAGCCTTCAGAGGTTGCGATCGCAGAGAACAAGAACAACCCCCCCCCGGAGAAAAACTCCCCCGAACGAGGGGAGAACCCGGGTCAGCCAGTCCCTTCCCTGGCACGCATCGAATCCTCCGCGCCCATCTCGGCGATCGGAGTGATCGACGAAAACGGCGACAGACGATCGGTAACCCCTGTCCCGGCATCGAATTTCTCGGGTGTTCCTGGCTTCCCGAAGATCCACACCATCGTCGATGGCGACAGCCTCTGGCAGATCGCCGACAAGTACTACAGTCGAGGACATCTCTACCGCGTCATCCTCGAGGCCAATCCGGTGCTGGGCTCGGGGGAATTGCTGGTGGTGGGAACCACCATCCAGATTCCTGCACTTTCCGCCTCGTCGGTGGTATCTCAGCCGGTGGCGCGTCGTTCAGTGGAGCCGGGATTCAGGCAGTATCGCATCCGCAAGGGGGACACCCTCTATGAGATCGCCGAGGAGATGCTCGGTGACGGTCTTCGCTGGCAGGAGATCCAGCGGGCGAATCCGGAACTGGATTCCGGAAACCTCCGCATCGGCCAGGTCATCAGGATTCCTGCCGCCAAGTGAAGAGTGAAGCCCGGGTGGATCTGCACCTCTCGCCTCCTTGCCGGGAGTGATCTCTCTCCTTTCGATCGGGGCGGTCGAGGGGTGAGTCCCGGTCGTCAGTTCAAGAAGGTTCCCGGTCGAGTTTCCGGGAGGACTCTCCCCCTCCAGCCCCACCTGAATCCCGCTCTGTGGCCTCCTCGACCTCGAAGACCAGGCGATCCTCGTGGGTCCTGGCCTTGCCGGTGAACGCCGCCTTGCCCTCGACGTCCAGGAGGACGGGGTCATCTTTGTGCCTCTCGGTCTGAATCACATCCCCGGGCTTCAACTCGAGGAGGTCGAGGAGGCTCACCGGAATCGTTGCCAGGATTGCGGCCACATCGACGGTGGTCTCCGACAGGATGCCGAGGTTGCTGCCCTCAGGCCGACGGTCTGCCGAACTCTTCTCGGCGGCGTCTTTCCCAGGGGTGGGGGTGGGCAGGAGGGAGGCGACGGATTCGTCGGGGATGCAGAGGCAGAAGGTCGCGCATTCCGATCCGATCGAAACCTCGAAATCGATTCTCGTCAGAAGGTGATCCTCTCGGTCCACCAATTCCTGCGGACTGTTCTCGACTTTCACGATTTGGAAATCGATCTGGGCAAGCGGCGCCCAGGATTCCCGGAGGCAGCGGGTGAGTCGATCGAAGACCCCGAGCAGGAGCGCTTCCTCGACGCTGGAGAGAGGGCGATCGATGGCGATACGCTCGCTCGGTTCGACCTCCTCCGCACCGAGAAGGTGTCGGACCATCAGGTTCGCCAGCAGCGGCGTCGCTTCGAGGAGCAGGGTCCATTCGACCGCCTTGCCTTCGATGATGAAAAGACTGCTTCCTTCTTCGATCGACTGAACGAATTGATCGTGAGATACAGTGCGAGCGGTGACTGGGGAAACTTCGACGTTTGCTTGCAGGTAAGCGGTCAGTTCACCGCTCGAGATCTTCGCCAGGCGCTGCTGGATGATGAGGAGCAACTGTTCCGCAGTTGCCGGAACCTCCGCGACCTCTTTCCCTCCCTGGGGGGGGGCTGCCGTGGTGGCACCGGAATACTTGCGAAGAAGGACGTCCAACTCGTCGCATTTCAGGGGTGGGTCCTGAGTGGAGTGGGGAGGCGTGGGGCCCCTCGGCGCCTCCTGTCCATCGCCGATCAGCTTCTCGAGCGCCAGGCGCTCATCCGGAGTGAGGGGTTGGTTCATGGTGAGGTCTCCTCTCGGTGCTTCTCTCCCGGCAACGCTCCGAGCGCTTATCTGGTTCCCCCCAGGGGAGGGATGAGGAGGTTCCCGGTCTCTCCGATCGATCAACGGCTGGGGCCGCTGGGCCCCAGTCGCCGTGGGTCCTGCTGGAACTCGAGCCATGTTTTCAGGGTCATCCCACCGGCGAAATTCTGACCGCTGAGGCGACGGAGGCGTTCCTTGCGGTAGAAGGAGTCGACCTCGACGGCGTTCTGTTCGAGAATCAGTCGAGCCCTCTGGGCTTCCAGGACCTCCGCATAGGCTTCCTGTTGGAGGCGCAGTTCCTCGAGTCCCTGATTTTCAGCGTGGCGGGGAAGATTCACCCGGGCCGCGACCACCAGGCTGATTCCGGCGAGCAAGAGCAGAAATTGCGGAAAATTCAGCCAGCGAGAAGGTGAGCCAGTACCGGGAGCCAGGGAGGCGTCTTCGGCGGCAGAATCGCGGCTTCTGGAGGGTCCGGCGGAGGTGGCGTCGTCGGAGGATAGGTGATGGGGACGTGGAAACAGGGTCATCGGTCTCCCCGTCGACTCTTGCCAGAGCCAACTCCCTATCGGCCGAGCGGCACCCTTCGGGCACCCACCCGCCGTTTCTCCGCGGCATACCATCTAGCTGCTCCTGCAGCGCGGTCATTGAATCGAGAAGTGGTTACAACCGCAAGGGTCCAAATTCGGCGCTCGTTCCAAGTTCCTCGGAGATTCGCAGAAGGCGGTTGTACTTGGCATTTCGCTCAGATCGGCAAGGAGCGCCGGTCTTGATCCAGCCGGCGCCGACTGCCACCGAAAGGTCGGCGATGAAGTCATCCTCGGTTTCTCCCGAGCGGTGAGAGATGACAACCCTGAAGCCGGCGTCGGTGGCCATTCTGCAGCAGTGGAGGGTCTCGCTGACCGTTCCGATCTGATTGAGTTTGATGAGGATGCCATTGGCGGATTGCTCTTCGATCCCCCTTTCGAGGCGTTTGGAATTGGTGACCAGGAGATCATCCCCGACGATGCGAACGCTCGAACCGATCTCGGCGGTGAGGTGCTTCCAGCCCTCCCAGTCCTCCTCGTCGAGACCATCCTCGATGATGGTGATGGGATACCTCTCGCAAAGGCTGCGGTACCTCTCTGTCATCCCCGAGAAGTTGAGAGGTTCAGGCTCGGTGCTGAGGTGATAGGCACCTTCTCTGAAGAACTCACTGGCTGCGACATCGAGAGCGAAAAAAAAGTCCCCATCAGGTCCACAGGTGTATCCCGCCTCAGAAACTGCGGCTACCAGTTCTCCGAGAACGGCATCGTCCCCTGCCAGGTCGGGAGCGAAGCCCCCCTCATCGCCGACCGCTGTTGAGAGCCCCTGAGCACCGAGGCGCTTCTTCAGTGAGTGGTAAACCTCGGTTCCGATCCTGAGTGCAGTAGGAAAGTCCCCGGCGTTGATGGGAGCGAGCATGAATTCCTGGAAGTCGAGAGAGTTGCTTGCATGAGCCCCGCCGTTGATGACATTCATCAGCGGGATCGGTAGACGGGTTGCTCGTGGTCCGCCGAGATAGCGGAAGAGCGAGAGGCCGCTGCTTGTTGCTGCTGACCGACATGCTGCCATCGAGACGCCGAGAATCGCATTGGCCCCCAGGCGCGTTTTCATCGGAGTGCCATCGAGGTCGCAGAGTCGGTCATCGATCCCAGCCTGATCGAGAACATCGAGCCCTATGACACTGTCTCGAATCTCGCCTCTGATGTTGGCGAGGGCTTTTTCGACACCCTTGCCTCCCCACTTGTCTCCGCCATCGCGCAATTCGAGAGCCTCGGCTTCCCCTGTCGACGCTCCCGATGGAACCGCCGCTCGACCGACGGTCCCATCGGCGAGAATGCAGTCGACCTCGACGGTGGGGTAGCCTCTCGAATCGAGGATCATCCTCCCCCTGATCTCTTTGATGGTGCTCATTCTCTTCCTTCCCCGAGGATATGACCTGTTGGTTCTCTGCAAGCCTTGTTCTGCAGGTGTGTTTACGGGACGATACGGTCTTGGGTACAGGACCGCCACCCCTCTGGATTCCCCAGACAAGGCGGCCTGTCGCGAGTACCGATCGGTCCCGGATTCGATGTCAACCTGAGAGGGCGTGGATGAACACCTCCGAGAAAACTGTCGAGCGCCATCTGTCCCGTGGCCTCGGGGGAAATCTCCTGACCCGTCACGGCACCCCCGTGGTGGTGGTCGTCTCCTGTATCCTCCTCCTGTCGATGGTCGGCCTGCTCCTGTCGGTTTCTCCTGGCACCGTCCGGTTGACCCTTCTCTCGGTGTTGGCGGTCCTTTGGCTCTTCATGCTCAGCTTCTTTCGCAATCCCGAGAGGACGATTCCGACAGGCGCCGGGGTGGTGAGCCCTGCTGATGGCACGGTGATCAGCGTGACCGAGGTCGATGAGGACACCTTCGTCGGCGGGCCGGCGACTCGAATATCGATCTTCCTCTCCATCTTCAACGTCCACGTCAACCGTTCTCCTGTCGCTGGAGTCGTCGAACATCTACACCATCGCCGCGGCACGTTTCGCAGTGCGACCAGCGCCGCGGCACGGGAAACCAACGAGTGCCAGGAGATCGGGATCCGGATGGAGGATGGCACACCGGTCCTGGTGAGGCAGATCGCCGGCCTGATCGCCCGCAGGATTGTTTGCCCCATCAAAGTGGGTGACTCTCTCGATAAGGGATTCGATTTCGGCATGATTCGTTTCGGATCCCAGACCGAGATCACCTTGCCCAAACGGGACGGGCGGCCGTTCAGGGCCACTGTCTCTGCCGGTCAGAAACTTCAGGGGGGGGAGTCGATCGTTGGAGAATGGTAACGAGCAGTCGCGAACGAGCATCGTGATTCCGAGCCTGATCACCATCTGCAACGCGGTCTGTGGGTTCATAGCCCTGACGTTGATTGCCGGTAGCCTCGAGGGATCGGAGATTCCCAAACTGGCCCAGTTGAACAAGGCGGCGTGGTTCATCCTGTGTGGAATGCTTTTCGATGTTTTCGATGGAAGAATCGCACGGGCGACCGGCAGCGCCAGCAGCATCGGGGCCCATCTCGACTCCCTCTCTGACCTGGTCACCTTCGGGCTGGCACCTGCAGGGCTTTCCCTCGCGCTCTACCACGCCTCGGTAAGCGGCTCGGTGATCAAGCCGCTGGTCTGGCTCTTTGGCCTTGCCTACTTCCTCGGGGCGTTGCTGCGACTGGCACGTTTCAATGCCGAGCACAATCCCGATGAGGGGTCGGATGGGCATCTCGCCTTCAAGGGAATGCCGACCCCGGGAGCGGCGGGGGTGATAGCGGGTCTCGTCCTGGTCTATTTCTGGCTCGACCAGTGGAATTCGTGGGAGTTGGAACTCATCGCAGCGGAAAAGCCTGAATCTGTCAGTCAGATCGTCAGCCTGATTCCTCATTTCCTCCCCTATGTCTGCTTTCTCCTCGGCTACTCGATGGTCTCCAACCGTCTCATCTACCCCCACGTGGGCAGCCGCTTCTTCACCCGTGGACAGAGTTTCGACGTTTTCGTCTCGGTTGTCTTCGGCGGGACCCTGATCGTGTTCTTCGTCGAACCGGTGGTCTGCATCTCATTCCTGATCTACATGATGCTGCCGATGATCAGGCCGATTCTGCGCCTCTTCTCGGGCAGGTCGGTCAGGGAGACGTCGTGACTCCCTCGGCTGTCGATGTGCGTCTGGCGCTCGGTTCCAACGAGGGGGATCGCCAGGCGATGCTCCGACAGGCGCGCCAGCGGCTGGTAGAAACCGGGATAGTTGCCGATTTGCGCGAGTCGGAGATCCTGGAGACTGAAGCGGTCGGTCCTCCGCAAGGGGCTTACCTGAACCAGGTGGTTGCCGGGGTCACCACCCTGGAAGCACCTGCCCTTCTCGAGGGTGTGAAGAGAATCGAGAAGGAACTCGGCAGGGTTCCGGGCGTTCGCTGGGGGCCACGGCCGATCGACATCGACATCCTCGTCCTCGGTGATCTGCGGATGAGAGAGCCCGGCCTCTCGATCCCCCATCGGGGGATCGAGTCGAGGCGTTTTGTTCTCGAGCCGTGGGCAACCCTCGAGAGGGATTTTCCCGTCCCCAGTCTCGGTAGCACCGTTGGCGAATTGCTCGCCCGACTCGAAACCAGCAAGCAACGGACGGGGGATGTCTCTTGAAGGTCCTGCAATCCCTCGCCGAGGTGAAGGAATGGCGGTGCTCCCTCGCGCCCGATGAGTCCCTTGGCCTGGTGCCGACGATGGGTACTCTCCACGCCGGGCACCGTTCATTGCTCGCGGCCGCCCGCACCGGGTGTGACAGGGTTGCGCTGAGTATCTTTGTCAATCCGAAGCAGTTCGCCGCCAGCGAGGATCTCGGCGCCTACCCCCAGCATGCTGAGGAGGACCTCGAGTCTGCGGCCGAGGAGGGGGTGGACCTGGTCTGGTTCACTCGTGAAGAGGAGATGTACCCCGAACGATTCGTCACTCGCGTCGAGCTCCTGCCCCTGGCAGACCGCCTCTGTGGCAAGGCTCGCCCCCATCACTTCGGCGGCGTCGCTCTGGTCGTGCTGAAATTGTTCAACATCTTTGCCCCCAGACGTGCCTACTTCGGCAACAAGGATTTTCAGCAGGCGACAATCATCGAGAGGATGGTTGCAGACCTCAACCTCGACATCGAAATCGTCCGCTGCCCCCTGGTCAGGGAACCGGATGGGATCGCCCTCTCCAGCCGGAATCTCAATCTGAGCCGCGAGGGACGACGCTCCGCTCTCGCCCTGAGCCGCGGACTCTTCGCTGCAGGTGAACTTCACGCTGGCGGGGAAAGGGACGTTTCGAGCCTGCTTCTGGCGGCGTCCGGGGTGATCCGGTCGGAGGCCAGGGTCGAACTGGAATACCTCGAACTGGTCGATCCTACCAGCCTCGAACCGTTCGATCAGGTCGTTCCCGACGGCGGCGCACTGCTCCTGGTGGCAGCCATGCTCGATGGGGTTCGACTGATCGACAACCTGTTCCTGGGCGGGGGGGATGGTTCTCGTGATGAGGGTTCCGGATGAGCGGAGGCCATGCCGATCGGTGCTCTGATTTTCCGCTGCTCCCCGTTCTCCTCGAGGGGGACCGTGCGCGGGTCGATCCCCCCGGAAAGGTGAACCTCTTCCTCGAAGTCATCGCTCGGCGTGCCGATGGTTACCATGACATCGAAACACTGTTGATACCGATCGAATTGCGCGACACCCTCGAGGTCACTCTCTCGGAAACGGGTCACGACCAGCTGGAAGTGATCGGGGACGGTGCGCCGGAAGGTCCCGACAATCTCGTCATCTCTGCCCTCGAGATGGTCAGGTCGGTGCGTGAGATTCCTCCCCTGTCGATTCGACTCTCGAAACGGATTCCGACAGCTGCCGGGCTCGGGGGAGGAAGTGCCGACGCTGCCGGAATGCTCGCGTTGATCAACCACCTCTTTCCGACAGAGGGTGGAGTGGCGCAGAAGCAACTGCTGGCCCGGCACATCGGCTCTGACGTTTCATTCTTCCTCGGAAGTGGTCCCGCCATTGCCCGTGGTAGGGGGGATCGGCTCGGGCCTGTTCCTGAACCCTTTCTCGGTGGCGATCGCCCTGCCTGGTTGCTGGTGGTTCCCGAGGAACGCGTGGAGACCTCCTCCTGTTACCGTCAGATCCCTTTCCCCTTGACTTGCCCGGATGGCCCAATTACTTTCCCCACAAGGACTTTTGAATCCTGCGACCTGTGGCGGGAGGGAATTTTCAACCGTCTCTGGCACGTCGTGGAGGCACGTCATCCAGGCTTGCGCGCCCTGGGTCGGAGCCTCGAAGAGGCGGTCCCCGGCAAATGGTCGATGAGCGGAAGTGGTTCGACCTTTTTCGTGGTTTGTGAGTCCTGGGGGGAAGCAGAAGATATCGCGGACACCCTGCGTCGAGAACTCGCAGGCGAGGAGTCGCCCAGGTTCGAGGTGACGCCGGTCAAACCCTGGAACTCCTGACCGGAATCTGGGGGCTGCGTGCTGTAGAAACGCCAGTGCGAAGAGGAGCACCTGTGGAAGTCACCGAAGTCCGCGTCAAAATGGTCAGCAACCGTCAGGACAAACTCAAAGCATTCTGCAGCGTCACCTTTGACAATGCCTTCGTGGTACGTGATATCAAGGTGATCGAAGGGAACAACGGCCTCTTCGTCGCCATGCCGAGCCGAAAGTTGACGATTCGCTGTACCCGCTGCGCTTTCAAGAACCAGGTTCGCAGCAACTACTGCAACGACTGCGGAACCGAAATTCCGATCGAACTCTCCGAGCGTGCAGAAGAGGGCCGTACCAAGTTGCACGCTGATGTCGCCCATCCTATCAACAGTGATTGTCGTACGATGATCCAGAACAGGATCATCGAGGAGTACGAGGGAGAGAAACTCAATCTGATGGTGCCCGCCGATGTATCGGAGGCTGTCGAACTGTCCGACGCCCCGGCATTCGATCAGGGGCCGGCGGTTGCCGAAGAGCCGTTCTCCACTGTCGAAACGATGGAGCCCTCGCCCCTGGTCGCTGATCGGGTTTTCCGCGAGGATGAGCCTGAACCTGAACCGGGGCCTTCAGGTGAGGAGGAAGAGTCTAAAAGTTCGGGGGACGGCATGCCGCCACCTGAAGACAATTTCAGTGCAGGGATCTTCTAGGCGATCCCGGTCAGGAGAGACAGAGGCGGTGTTTTGCCGCCCTTGAAGGTAGAAGGCCGGAACGCCGCTTGGTCTTCTTGGGAAATCGCAGGGGGGACGTTCGTGCCCAGCAGACGTGCGGCAATGAGATCGATGCGGGTCTCCATCTCCCTTCTCATTCTCTTCGCAACGGTGATCTGGGTATCCAGCGTGGCCTCCGCGGCCGATGAGCCTTGGTGGCGGCAGGACCCACCGGTGAACCCCCCAACCGACGATGAGACCGAACTCGACCCGCTGCAGGTGGAGGCGCGTTCTCTTCTCGACTCCAGTGACCCGACCGACTGGGTGCGTGCCCTGACTCTCCTGGGTAGCCGGGTGAACGGCGCGGAGGAACCTTCCGTCTGGGTCGGACCGATGCTGCTGGAGTACTTGACGACCCGATCACGGGAGAACCCTGACCGCACTCGTACCATTTTGCGCGACAAACTGATGCGTTCGCGCAATCCCGGCAGCCTTCTGCTTCGTATCCTGCTCCTCGAGGAGTCCTGGGATTTCCTTCCCGTGGTCAAGGAGACCCTTTCGAGGATCTCCAGCGACGGTGAGCGCCGTGTAGATCTGATCGCCGACCTGGCGAACGAGACTGACCCTGTGGTCTTCGCTCACCTCTTCCCCATCCTGGCCGCACACGAACCGAGAGAACTGGTCCAGCTCGCCGTTCGCAGGCTCGGTCGAGAGGATGAACAGATCAGCGAAGCGGTCGACAAAGCGCTCGGAGCTTTTCTCGAACTGGAGATCCACGGAGCTGCAGATTGGGCTACCTGGTGGCGGGAACACAGCGAGGATGCGCTCTTTCTCGGGATCCTCGAGCGGCACAGGGAGATCGCCGAGGTCCGCGCGCTAAAGGCATGGCACCGGGCCAACCGCCTGCTCGAGGGGATTCCTCCTTCGGCATATCGAAGCTGGCTCCTCGATTCCCTCGCAGCGGACGAACCGGGCCCGGTGCGAGCAGCTGCCCTCTCGCAAGTGAGAAGTTTCGTAGGGTCGGTTCTCGGACTCTCGCCCGCCCTGACCGCCGAGCAACAGTCAGATATCCTCCGCCCCCTCCTCGATCGCCTCCAGCAGATCATCTCCGGAGAGGCCTCACGGGGATCGAGTTCACTCTTCCAGGAGAACGCCGTGCGCGCCCTCGCCGCGATGCAGACCTTCCGCCTCGAACCGACAGTTTCCGCCCAGCTCGAGGTCCTGATCGATGGTCTCGAACCGGAGGGAAGCGTCGCCAGCGAGGCGCGCACTCGCCTGGCGCTGGCTGCGGTGGATGCTGCCAGATCGTTGAGAGCACCGGTTGGAAGACGCCTCGATGCTGCACTGCTCAGGCTGATTCCCGATTCGGGGGAGAGCTGGGAAGGTGTCTCCATCGAGAATGTCGGCCGTGTGCTCGGCGCGATTCAGGCGGTCGGGTGTCGCACCGAGACGATCGAGGCGTTGCGAATGATCCGGGACCAGATTCCCGATCTTCGCGGCGAGGTGCTCGAAGTGCTGGTTCTCGGTGAGGTTCCGGAAGAGGCGCGAAGGGCCGCCCTGTCCCTCTTCTCGGAGGTTCTCGAGGTGGAGAAGGACCCCAACCTGCGCACCCTCGCAGTCAATGGGGTCGGTCGCCTCGGACTCAGCGAGGGGATCGAGGTCCTCCTGCGCCTCGTCCTCTCCGCCAGCGGGGGATCTCCGGATGAACGGACGTCTGCGGTGCAGATGATCCAGACGATCGGTGGAATCGAAGCGCTCGGCAGCCTGAAGGAACTGCTTCGCCGAATTCCAGAGTCAGATCCGCTGATGGAATTGATCCTCGAGGCTTCCATCGCCCTCGCCAGTGCTGATGACGGTCTGATGCTCCTGGAACTCCTGCTCCTCGACGAGGGGGGGAAAGCGGAGCCGTGGTTCGCCACCGCAACAACCCATCCTGCACTGGAGGACAGGTTCGACCCGGGCGAGCAGCCTTCGGACATGAAGGTCAGAAATCCCGAGGCGTTCCGGCGCTGGCTGCACCTCCAGACGATCGGCTGGGAACTCCAGGCACAATCGTTGGCCATGATCACCGAAGAGGCTGACCTCGATGCGGCGCTCTCAGCCATCGCTGGTGGCACCGCGGCCGTTCTTGAACTGGTGGGCGATGAGGCAATTCCCGAAGGAAATTCCCACTTCAGGGTGCGCCTGGAATCCCTCTCTCTCTCGACTTCGAGTCGACTCCAGATCTCGGGGCAGTTGCAGAGGGGCACTCTCGGCGCTGTCGCCGAGACCCTCGCTGGACTCCTCGAGAAGGAGGCCAGTTTCCTCGATGAACTGGGCGACGACTCTTCCCCGCCGCTTGCCGGAAGCCACCGCGCCTGGCTCCTGGAGCGGCTCGAGGCCCGCCCTCCCGGCGAGAGTGAGGTGAAGATG
>DQQH01000179.1 GCA_015664425.1 Planctomycetota bacterium | reverse complement strand
TGCTCAAGTTCCGTCGAAGAGGGCTGTGCCAGGGCCAGGAAGTCAGAGACGAGTTGCTTCAGACGGGCAACCTCCGCCTCGGCATCGCCCGTGAATCGCAGGAAACGCTCGCGCTTTTCGGGATTCTCGGGAACGAATTCCTCGCGAACCTGTCCGAGAGCGAGGCGAATCGAGTTGAGCGGGTTGCGCACATCGTGGGCGACGCCGGCGGCCAGGTCCCCCATGTGCTGGATCCGCTCTCTCTTCTCCAGCTCCCGTTCAATTGCCTTGCCCTCCCTCAGGCGGGTGACCATCTCATTGAACTGATCGGCGATGACTGCCAGCTCGGGATCTCCCGGAACTTCCACCTGTGCTTCGAGGTCGCCGGCGGCGACCTGCTGAAGACCATCGGCGACCTGCAGCACCGGACGGATGAGGCGAGCCCCGAGGAGCCAGGCGACGGCAAATCCGACGAGGAAGATCCCGAAGGTCGCGAGGCTCTCCTTGAATTTCGCTTCCTTGAAGAGCTCCTCGACACGACCAAGGTACGGAGTGATATCGATCGACTCACCTCGAGGGGTCGCACCGAACTTGTCGTTCTCTTCGCTCCCTGGCGGGAGTTCGCCGATCAACTCAAACGGTTTGCTGGAGAGGTCTTTTCCGGGGTTCAAGCGTTCGACGTCGAGAATTGGTCCGAGGTCGTCGGGATCACCCGATGGTGACGAGAACGCAGGAACGCCCAGGCCTTGGGGAACGGAAATACCTGGGCGGTGCTGAAGCATCGTTCGGGTGACCACCAGTTGAATCTGGCGGCGGATTGCCTCCTGCTGGGCGGCGACCCTGTTCAGCTCAACGGCGTCGCTGGCGACCAGTCGCCTGCGCGAATCGAGAGCTTTGAGGGTTCGAGGGGGGATCATGATGATCGTCCGGGAACCGCGATGGCTGATCATGAAGGGCTCTCTCGAGCGATGCTGGGCGCCGTTGATACGGGCGACCGTTTCCTCGAGGATCTCCTGGGCAACCCCGGCAACCTCGTCGAGCAATTGCTGGCGGGTTTGTTGATGCAGGATCCCCTGCAGCAGGAAGGTCCCTGCCAGCACGAGGCCGAGCACCGTCACCAGTTTGGTGCGCAGGTTCCACAAACGTCCCAACACCATCGTCAGTCCTTTCGTCAGATCGGTTAACCGGCGCAAAGAGCGTTCCTCTGGGGGATTGAGCCTGACCTTGAGATGCAATTGAAGAGCCAATTCACAACTCATTACAGATACATATCTTACAATATCGCCTCGGGCAGGATACCGCATATAAGGTGGGTGCAGAAGGCAAAACTTGCCCTGTTTGGGGTATTACTGTATTGCTGGCGAACACTCCCCGGTGGCACTGGCGAGGCAAGATACCCTTCCTGCGCCAACCTCCCGGCGGCATTCTGGGCAACGAAAGGAGTGCGCCGATGTTCCCTGCCCCCTTGCTGCTCTGCCTTCCTCTCCTCCTCGCCTCACCCTTCTCTGACGATGGGATCGCCGCCGAAGAGATCCTGGCAGCCGAGGACCGCGCCGTGGAAATCATCCTATCGATGCAAGAACAGTTGTCCGGGTCCGAGGAGGAGGCGAGTGAATGGCCCTACGAAGGGGTCTACCGCGAACGCGGTGAGATCCCCATCGGCTACCGAATCGGCGGCACCGCCATCGCGGCACGAGCCCTTCTGGAAGCACGAAACTGGGAGAAAGACCCCAAACGTCAGAGCGCCGTCGGGCGCGCCACCGCTTTCATCCTCGAGCACCTCGGCGATGAAAAGATGTCAGCGGGCTTCAGCGGCGGCTACGACGTTCGCGGCTGGGGTCACACCTATGCCCTCGATTTCTTGTTGCGCCTCCAGGAACTCGATCGAGTCTCCTCTGAAGATGCGAAAAAAGTCAGCGAGGCGGCGCGTTCCCTCGTCACCACCCTGGAGAAGACGGAGATCCCCGAAAATGGTGGTTGGAACTACTCTCGCAGTCGCCGTCGTGGCTCCTCCTCTCCCTCCCCGTTCATGACCGCACCGACGATTCAGGCCCTTCTCAACGCCAGTGCAGCGGGAATCGAGGTCGATCGAAAGGTCATCGAACGTGCGCTCTCATCCCTCGAAAAGGCGCGCCTGGAGACGGGCGCTTTCCAGTACTCGACCCGTCCCGACAAGAAAACCGGTGAGGGATTCGAGGCAGTCCCCGGCGCCATCGCCCGGATGGCAGCGTGTGAGACGACTCTCTTCCTCTGCGGCCGGGGAAGCACAGAACGCCTGCGGGGAGCCATCGATGCCTTCTTCGAACACTGGCAATGGCTCGAGAAACGGCGGCGGCAGACTGGCACTCACATCCCGCCCTACTTCATCGCACCGTATTACTTCTATTACGGTCATTACTACGTCGCCCAGGCGATACAGGCCCTTCCCGAGGAGGAGAGAGGGGATTACCGCCAGCGTCTGATCCAGATCCTGTGGAAGGTACGGGAGGAGAGCGGAGGCTGGAACGACCGTGTCTTCGAGCGCAGCGAGAATTACGGCACGGCGATGGTTCTTCTCTCACTCCGACAGCCCCACTTCAAGTTGCCGCCGGGTCTTCCAGCCCGATCCAGAAAGCCGGTTCCCCTCTAGGAAGAGCGGCCGCCAGAACGACTGCGGCGCCAGGCCCGCCCAGAGGAGCTGTCCGACCGGACCCCCGCAAGGTGCAGGGCGAGCACCCAGCTGTGACGGGCCAGGGTGCGCAGGGCACCATCTTTCTGCCAGCGTCTGGCGGAAGTGACGACCTTGTCTTCTGCGATGGGGAATTTGCCCCTCCGACGCAGGCGGCTCACCAGATCGAGATCTTCGAGAAGGCGCTCTTCCCTGTAGCCTCCGATCTGCTCGAAAACTACGCGCCTGGCAAACAGTGCCTGGTCCCCGAAAGGCCCCAGGCCGATGGAAGAGCGCAGGTTCGAGAACAATGCAACCCAGCGAGAAAACCTCGAGTCCGAGTCAATTCCAAATCGGAAGGCCCCACCGACCACTCGTGGATCTTCCAGGAGGGAGGAAATGGTCCGGTGCCAGCCCTCAGACAGCAGCGCATCGGCATAGGGGAAGAAGAGGACATCACCAGCGGCGATCCGGGCCCCCCGGTTGAGCTGAGCGGCGAGGCCTCCCTCGACCACATCGACCCGATCGGACCACTTCTCTGCGATCGCCACCGAATCGTCATGGCTACCACCATCGATGACGATGATCTCGAGCGGCTTTTCCCTCCGGATGTCTCGCAATTGTCGTTCGAGGAGTCGTGCCTCATCGAGGGCAGGAATGATCACCGAAACTTTCGCAGATGGACCCATCAGCTGCTGTCCTCCGCCAGCAGCACCTTTCTCAACCGAGCGACGAAGAGACCGACGTCGGTCACCACACCCATCGTCTGGGAAGAACCACGATCCCCGAACTTGGTAACCACTGCCGGGTGGATGTCGACGCAGACCAGCGGCACACCGCCCGGGAGCATGTTGCCGACCCCGATCCCGTGGAGCATCGTCGCCAGGACGATCACCACCCCTGCGTCGGTGAGCATCTCGGCGTAGCGCTCCTGGGCGACGACCAGGTCCATCTCCGTATCAGGGAGAGGGCCATCATCGCGAATCGAACCCGCGAGAATGAAGGGCACCTGATGGGTCACGAGGGCGTGCATCAAGCCACCGGTGATCACGCCGTCGCGCACTGCCGACGGGATATCCCCGGCAGCCCGCACGACGTTGATGGCACGCATGTGGTGGGAATACCCCCCCTCGACGAGGCGACCATCGTCGAGGGAGACCCCCAGGGATGTCCCCAGGAGATCGCCCTCGATGTCGTGAACTGCCAGGGCATTGCCGCTGAGGACGCCGTCGACCCAACCCTCAGTGGCGAGGATGCCGAGATCATCGGCCGCCCCGGTGTGGACGATCACAGGGCCTGGAACCCAGATGATCTTCTTCCCATTTTTCCTGGCATCTCGGCAGAGGTCGGCGACCCGCTCGACAGCGATGCCGACCTTTCTCTCGGAGGAGACCTCGCCCGACATGAAGGAAAATTCATCGGTCTCTTTCGACGCCGTGGGGAGCGCCAGGCGAAGCCCATCATCTCCTGTCACAACCCGGTCCCCGGCGACCAGATCACGGATCTTCACACACTCGAACTCACCCTCTCGCTCGACGATGCAGGCATCCATTCTCTGATGGGTAACGGAATGCCACTGACCATCAGAGAAGACCTCGGTCGCGTGAGGGGTGGTGCTGTAGAAGCCAGCGGGAGCAACTCCATCCCGAGGGGACTCCTCGAAGCACAGGGTTCCCTCGTCGCTGACGGCAAAACCGTGTGGCGCCAGAGCACCGATGACCCTGTCGAGGCCCTCCTGGTCCTTCGCTTCCACTCTCAATTCGATCTCTGCAATTCGAGAACCGGAATCGAAATTGGAAACCTCGCAACGGCCTCCCGCCTCATCTGCGGCTCGCAGGGCAGATGAGAGCCGGTCGGAGGGGGAATCACCTGCTGGGGCTCGAAGCTTCTTGACGAATCCTGAGGGCATGGAGGTACTTTTTCCTTATGCTGGGTGCGAGACGGTGTGCCCGTCTGCCCCCCACCTGTGGCGACGCTCCGGCGTCGAACCGGGTGGGCATGATAACGCCGCCGTCGCAGAAGAGGGGCTCTCTGTCCCCTCTCGAGGTGCCGGCAACCCCCCGGGAGCCCGGGCACCAGGGTTGATACGCCGGCAGGAGCCAGAATCGTTGAACAACCACGACACCACTCCTCCCACCTCTCCAGGCGATGGTGAGACAAAACCGATAGGGACTCCTCGCCTCGAAAAACTCGGTGATTTTCCCATCGAGGAAAAGATCGGCGAGGGGGGAATGGGGGTGGTATACCGCGCTCGCGACCCCCGATTGCACCGGGTGGTCGCCATCAAACGCATCCATCCCAATCTCCAGGGCTCCGCACCGGCGGCAGAACGGTTCATCCGCGAAGCGCGGGCGATCGCAGCTGTCAGCCACCCCAACATCGCCCAGATCTTCTCGATCCACGATTCGGATGGGGAAGAGCAGGGTTTCTTCGTGATGGAATTTGTCGCCGGTCCATCTGTCGAGGCCCGCGCCTCCGCAGAAGGAGGACTCGAAGTCGCCGAAGCGATCTCGATCATCGCCCAGGCATCACGAGGACTCGCCGCCGCGCTCAAGCGTGGAATCATCCACCGCGACATGAAACCATCCAATCTGCTCCTGACTCCCCAGGGAGATGTCAAGATCGTCGACTTCGGGCTGGCTTCACAGGCGGCAAATGTCGAGGTCGATGAGGAAGAAATCCTCTGCACTCCTCAGTTCGGCTCACCGGAGCAGGTTCGTGGCTGGGCCATTGACCACAGGTCAGACATTTACTCACTTGGTGCCACCCTCTTCTACCTTCTCATCGGGAGAGAGCCATTCCCTCGCGAGAACAGGGTGGAAGTCTTTGTCGCTCATGCCAACGAACCTCCACCTCGTCCAGGGTCCCTGCGCCAGGGAATTCCCGAACGCCTCGATCAGGTAGTGCTGAAGATGCTCGCCAAGCGACCGCAGGACCGCTACGAGGACTACGAGGCGCTTCTCACCGACCTCGAAGAAATCCATCGTGAATTGACCGGGACCTCCACCAAACTCTCCAGAGGACGGCGTCTCCTCCCCACCATTAGCGTCGGCCTCCTTCTCCTCTTCGTCGCAGCCGGTCTCGGCCGGGAACTCCTCGGGAAAGGCTCGACTTCGGTGATCCCCATCGAGCAGAGATTGCGGGGCATCATCTCCCAGGCACCGCCCTACGAACGGCTCTCTTACACCTTTTCCGATCGCTCGGAACAGAGCCGACTGGAGCGCCACTTCCGCTTTCCCGGACTCGCCCAGGAGGCGGGCACCCACCCAGGCATCGCCCCGGCGATTCGCCGGGGCTTGTTGCTCTGGTCGAATGATTCGAGACCGGTCCCCTTCCCTTTCCTCTCGAATTTTCGGGAACTCGACATTCGCGGACTGCGCTTCATCGGTCGCCCTGACTTCGAACTGCTTCTCGGCTACGACCAGGACCACCCTGGCAATTTCCTGCGCCTACGATTCGGCGTCGGAACATCCCACCTAGACCTCATCGATTGTCTTCGAAATGGCGAACAGGTCCCGGTAACCATCGAAGGATCCTCTCCTCCCCTCGTCATCGAACCGGGAATCCGGCATCATCTCCGCATCTCCCTTCTCGACAGCGATGACCCACAAACCGCCCTCTTCAAGGTCCGGATCGAAAAGGAAGAAACCGAAGGCACCATCGAACCGCTGGCTCTCATTGTCTTCTCCATTCCGGCGAAAGCGGTCCCCAGAGGTGCGGTAGCGATCCGCTGCGAGGGTGACTTTTCCCCCTGGAACATCTCGATAGAAGAGGTCGAAATCATCGGGTTGCTCGATCGCGACCGCATCGCACGGAAGTGGCTCATCGAAGGAGGTTAATAGGTTGGCCAAGCTGTGGATTCGAAAAAAGGATGGCAGTTTCGCTGAAAAGACGATCGAGGAGACCCTCGCCATGGACGAGGGCCTCGTGATCGGTCGCGATGAAGGTGCCGACATCATCATCGACGATCCAGCCATCAGCCGATTTCACGCCCGGATTGCCCACAATCAGGAGGGATGGCACATCATCGATCTCGGCTCCAGCAACCGGACCTTCGTCAACGGCGATCCGATCCAGAAATCCCGCCTCGAGAGTGGCGACAACATCGGCATCGGCGACTGCGAACTGCAACTGATCGAGGAGATTCCCCGGGCCACCGATGAGGGATCCCACACCCAGGTGATGCGTCGGTTGGGAAGCGGGCCCCAGTCGGTCGAAGAACTCCGGGCCGCTCCGGTCCTGGCAACCCTGCACCGGGTCGCGCCCCTCTTCGCCGGGCTTCATGGCAACCCTGCCCGTCTCGAAAAGGGCCTGCAACTGCTGGTCGAGGGACTTCTGGCCGATCGAGGTGCGGTACTGCTGCTCGATGGCGAAGCACTCCTCTGCCGGGCATCCCATTCCAGAGGCAGCGTTCAGCTGCGCGGGTTCGTTCTCAGCCAGACGATCTTCCACGAGGTGATGCAGGGTCGCCGAGCGGTCCTCTCGGAGGACACCACCGAGGATTCCCGTTTTGCCGACCGCCGGAGCATCGTCGGCGAGGAGATCCGCTCGGTTCTGGCGGCACCGATCCCGATTCGCGATGGCATCGGCGGAATTCTCTACCTCGATCGCCTCGACGGTGAGCAGCGACCCTTCAAGGCAGAGGATCTCTACGGCGTCAGCATCGCCGCTGGCGCAATCGGAGCCGGGCTGCAAACGACCGAAGATCTCGATGGGCTCCACGCCGAGAAGGAAACCCTGGTCAAGACGTTGATCGAGACTCACACCATCATCGGCGAGTCCGCTGCAATCGACAAGGTTCGTGATTTCATCCGTCGCGCAGCACCCACGGACAGTACCGTTCTCGTGCGCGGGGAAACCGGAACCGGCAAGGAACTGGTCGCCCGCGCCATCCATTACCAGAGTGGCCGCCGCGGCGCTCCCTTCGTCGCTATCAATTGCGCCGCGATACCGGAGGCCCTTGTCGAGAGCGAACTCTTCGGCCACGAGCGCGGTGCATTCACCGGGGCCGACAAACGCAAGGCGGGAAAATTCGAATCCGCCGATGGCGGCACCGTGTTCCTGGACGAGATCGGGGAACTCCCCCTGGAGTCCCAGGGAAAGTTGCTGCGGCTTCTCGAGGAACGCTGCTTCGAGAGGGTCGGAGGTAATGCTTCGATCTCCGTCGATCTGCGCGTAGTCGCCGCAACTCAGCGCGACCTCAGCAAGGAGGTTTCCGAGGGCAGATTCCGGGAGGACCTCTTCTACCGGCTGAACGTTCTGGAGGT
>DQQH01000059.1 GCA_015664425.1 Planctomycetota bacterium | reverse complement strand
TTTCCCTCCACCTGCATCGGCCGGAGCCCCCTTGACGAGGTGGAACTGGAACTCTTCACCGTCCAGGAAAAGCTGGCGCCCTCGATGGGATTTCCTTCGAAGTCCGAGACCACCACCTCCATCGACGGTTGTTCGATGACGAGGTGAAGCTCGTTGAAGCCGGGTTCGACACGCCGAGATCGGGGAATTTGCGCCCCCGGTGGAGAACGGTGGCAGGAGGAGGACGCAGGGGGTCGATCAGCAGCGCATAGCAGTAGCGGATTATGCCCCCTTCGGCGTTGACCACGTCGACCTGGATCGAACCGGTCTGATTGATTTCAAGGGTGATTTTCTGGTTCACGGCAGAGTACTCGCTGGTGGCCACGACCGGCTCGCTGACAGCGCCTTCCGGGGTCCTGGCAAAAACGAAGAACTCCCCGGTATGGACCTCGTGGATCGGATGATCCCGGTTCCAGGTCGCGAACTTCTCGTTCTTGTTCAGGATCTTGTTCACGACACTGGTGGGGCTCTCTCCGGATTTGATCCACCTCTGCGGCAGGCCTCCTCTGATCAGATAGAGATGCGCCTCTTCGGGGATGGTGCCATCGGCAAAACGAACCTGAAACTCGATCTGGGCGCTGCGTTTCCATCCCTTGAACAAGATGAAGGATCCGGGCTGTGATTGTTGACTGTCGAAGCGCCACATCGGATGCTCCGCAGAAACCAGGTAGCGGGTGAGGGGGAGATCGGTCAATTCGAAGCGCCCGGTTTCATCGGTGATCGTCTGTATCGGGCTGGAGGTCATCTTTTCGCTTCGAACCTCTTTCTCCAGCCAGTTCGCCAGTTGTTCCTCTGTGCTGGCTTCCTCCTTCGGGATCGGCGCAAGGCGCGCTTTCGCCCCGACGGTAGCGCCGGCGATCGGCGTCCCGTTTCTGCTCCTGACGAAGCCGACGATGGGCAGCGCCGATGGCAAGGAGGAAGAGTCGATGGCATCGATGATCTTCGCCAGTTGCTCCGTGCGCGAGGCCGTTTCAGGCCCCAAGGCGTTGGTCGGGGTGTCGGAGATGATCGGCTGCGGCGCCTGGCGGGGTTCGAATGGGCCGTCGTCGTTGGCGAGTCTGGAGGTGATCGCAGCGCTCAGCAGAAACAGGATGGCACAGCAGGCGAGAAAAGGGCCTCGGCTCACGTCAGATCCTCCGCTTCCAGGGGGCAATGCGGCGCCCCGTCACCGTTGGTGGCGGGCCATCGCCGCTGGCGATGGGAACTATCTCTCGATGAATTTCTGCCGGATCCCCTCGAAGGCGGTGACCTCCACGGTCAATTGCATCTCGACACCGTTGCGGATGATGGTGAGGGTCAAGTCGGAGTTGGGAACTATCTTCTGGCCGATGGCTTGCATCTCCTCCATCCCTGAAAAAGTCACTCCATTGAAGGCAATCACCTGATCACCGACCTGGAAGCCGTTTCTTTCCGCCGGACTCCCGGGGGTGATCTGGACGATGACCATGGTGTTGATCTCGATCTTCTCGTAGGCGATGAAGACGGAATCCTGTTGCGGGATACGAACCGTCTTCTCCATCTGATCCACTCGAACCAGGTACTCTCCCGCCACCAGGCGAGGGATGAGCAGCGGGCGGCTGGCGGTGAAGTACGGCAAGCGTCCCTGGACAGGCGACTCGAGCATCACCTGTTTTCCGAGCAGTTCGTCATCAAAATCGAGAGTGAGGTCGTACAGGGCAGGCAGGGTGAGGGAGATGGCGTTGTCACCAGCGGCCAGGTGAACCGACTCGGTGGTAATCTGCTGCGCCTGGAACCTCGATGTACCGATCTTCGTCAAGGTCAGCAATCGGTAGTGCCCTGGAGGTACGGGGCCCAGACGCACCGCTCCGAGCCAGTCGAGCATCCCTGCGGCGGAGGCGCTGCCATCGTCACTGGTCAAGGTGAAGCTGAGGCTGCCCTCGAGACCGCTTCCCAGATAACCGCCTACGTCAACATGCAGCCACGCCACCGGATCGAAGCGAACATCCACTCGTTCGAGGCGGTCGATGGATACCTCGACAGTCTGGTGACCGGGGGCACTGACCTTGAGAAAAACCTGTTTGCCCGAGCCTCCAGAGAGAACCTCAAGAACCTCTCCGCTGGGTACGACGAAATAGTGATTTCCCTCCACCTGCATCGGCCGGAGCCCCCTTGACGAGGTGGAACTGGAACTCTTCACCGTCCAGGAAAAGCTGGCGCCCTCGATGGGATTTCC